>NZ_JADPUN010000371.1 GCF_015690345.1 Plantactinospora alkalitolerans
CCCGCTGGGGGTGGGCGGGATGGGCGGGTTGGCGATGTCCGCACTGGTGCTCGCCTCCGCCTGGCACTGCTGGCACGCGGCGGCCCCGCGCCGGGAACTCCGGTCGCCGGGCCAACTCGTCGGGTCGTAACGAGCGGACGGTCGGGCCGACCCGTCCACGGAGGGCAGCGGGCCGTGGTGACGTCCGGTCGGCGCTCGACGCTCGACGCTCCCCGGGCGCGCCCGCCGTGGCTGGTGGCGACGGCCGTGTCGATCCGGTCTCAGTTGATCGAGACGACGAAAGACGGGTCGCACGACTGGACGGATGGTCGTACTCTCCGGGCCGTGAGCGACGGGGACCACGGGCATCAACCGCCGGCCGGGCACCAGCGACCAGCCGGCTACTTCCCACCGGCCGGATACCAGTCACCCGCTGGCTATCCACCGCCGGCCGGATCCGAGTCAGCCGGTAGTTACCGCGCGCCTGCCGAAGACCAGCCGCCGGAAAGTCACCCGGCACCGGAGAGCTACCCGGCACCGGAGAACTACCCGGCACCGGAGAGCTACCGGCAACCCGGCTATCCGCAGCCGGGCGGCTACCAGCAGCCGGGCGGCTACCAGCAGCCGGGCGGCTACCAGCAGCCGGGCGGCTACCAGCAGCCGGGCGGCTACCAGCAGCCCGCCGGCTATCAGTCGCCGGGCGGGTATCCGGCGCCCGCCGGGTATCCGGCACCGGGTAACTATCCGGCACCCGGGGGCTATCCGGCGCCCGGCAGCTACCCCGGGCCGGGCGGTTACCCCGGGGTCGGCGGCCCGGTCCCGCCCGCGCGGCGCTCGTGGCGGCCGTGGGTGGTGATCGGGACGGTGCTGGTGCTGCTGCTCTGCGGGGCGCCGGTGGTGGCCGGTGCGGTCGTGCTCGCCCGGAACGGCACGCCGGAGCAGGGCCCCGATACCGGAACGGCGGCGGCCAGCCCGGAGCCCGGCGACGCGCCCACCGTCACCCGGGACTGGCTCGGGGACCGCGTCATGGGCCTGCTCGAAAAGCAGGCGACCGCGCTGCTCAGCGGCGACGAGAACGGTTACCTCGCGCTCGCCGAGCCGGGCACGCCGCTGTCGCGGCAACTCCGGCGGGAGTTCCGGACCCTGCGGGCGATGCAGGTCACCAAGTGGCAGCCGGAGCTGCACGGCAAGCTGGTCCGGCTGGACGAGCCCGGCACGTGGCGGGCGGACCTCATCGTCCAGCACTGCTTCGTGACACCGGCCTGCGAACTCAACGAGATCACGATCGCCACCCGGTGGCGGGACACGCCCGGTCAGCCGCAGCTCACCGCGATCGACCCACCCAGCGGCGCCGACCGGCCGCGACCGTGGGAGACCGACGAACTGGTCGCGTCGATCGGTGACCGGACGCTGGTCGCCACGCCCCGGGCGTTCCGGGACCGGCTGCCCGAACTGCTGCGCGAGGCCGAGAAGGCGGCCAAGGTCGCCGACCGGTACGCGGTGGACGACTCGCCGCCGGAGCGCTACCTGATCTTCTACGCCGGGCCGAACGAGTGGAAGCTCTGGTACGGCGGCGACCGGCCGGAGTGGACCGCCGGCTACGCGGTGCCGGTCGGTGCGGAGCAGTACGACCTGGTGCTCAACTCGAAGGGGCTGGCTCCCGGCCAGTACGGCGAGCTGATGCGGCACGAGTTGACCCACGCGTCATCGCTCTCCGGCGCCGGCCGGATCGGCGGCGACGCGTGGTGGCTGGTCGAGGGAATGGCGGAGAACGCCGCGGCCAGTGGTCAGTCGGTGAACCGCTACCAGGGGCTGCGCGCGGTCGAGCGGCTGGTCGACGCCGGTTGGGACGGCAAGCTCGAGGACGTGGCGCCGGACGACGACTCGGCCGACTGGCAGGTCGCCGCCAGCTACGGCGTCGGCTACCTGGCCGTCCGGCACCTCGTCGACCGGTTCGGCGACGAGGACGTGCTCAAGTTCTTCGAACTGGTGGTGCACGACGGCAGTTCGGAGGAGGACGCCTCGCAGGAGGCGTTCGGCGTGGCCTGGACGACGCTGCACGACGACTGCGTGAAGTACGTGAAGAAGACCGCCTCCTGATCGGAACCGCCACCGCAGCGGTGGCGGTTCCGGGTGGCAAGGTGGCGTCGACCTGCGCGTCGAGTCGTCCGGATGCCCGGCACCTCGTACCATGGCGGCGTGCGTCGTGCCTCTCCGCCGCGCTTGTCCGCAGCATCGCGGCCCCGTCGACCTGTCATTTCCGCCACGCTGGTCACCGTCAGCGTCCTCTTCGGCCTCTCCGCCGCCTCCTGCGAGTCCGACAGCAACGTCGGCCTGGCCAGCGCGGAACGGGCCAGCGTCGCCGAACTGGTCGACGCGCCGGCCAGCGTCACGGCGCGGGCCGCCGCCACGCTCAGCGCTCCCGCCGACGGCGTCCTGGCCGAGCTGCGGGTGAGTCCGGGTGATCGGGTCAGGTCCGGCCAGGTTCTCGCCGTCATCGGATCTCCCTCGGCCCGGAACCGGCTGGCAAAGGCCCGGCAGGCGCGCGACGCGGCCCGGCGTGCGGGGCGGGGCGTCGGCGGCGGCGGTGACCTGTCCCGGCTGCGCCGGAGCACCGACCGGGCGGCGGAGCAGGCGTTCGACGCCGCCCGCAAGGCCGCCGACAAGCTCACCGATCCGCGCCAGCGGGCCGTGCTGCTGGCCCAGGTACGCGTCGCGGAGCGGCAGTACGAGGCGGCGTCCGAGGTCGCCGGGGACGCGGTCCGCGCGGTCCAGCGGGGCGTCGCCGGGCTGAACTCCGCGGTGAGCGCGTTGTCGCAGGCCCAGCGCCTACAGGCCGAGCAGGCGTACGACCTGGCCAAGGCGACGGTGGACGCGTTGGTGTTGCGGGCGCCGATCGGCGGCGTGGTGCAGCTCGGTGGCCCCGCCTCGACCGGCGGTTCCGGTTCCGCGGACGCGCTCGCGGGCCTGCTCGGAACGACCGGTGGACTCGGCTCGGCGGCCGGCGTCGACCCGGCCGGGCTGCTCGGCTCCGACCCTCCGGCCGCACCCGTGGCCGGGGTCGACGGCACCGTGCCGGTCGGCGGCCGGGTGAGCGCCGGAACGCCCGTGCTCACCGTGGTCGACCTGACCGATCTCGGCCTGGTGGCCGACGTCGACGAGACCGACGTGCTGCTGGTGACCGAGGGTGTGCCGGCAACCGTCGAACTGGACGCCGCCACCGGCGCCACCTACCCGGCCCGGGTCCGTTCCGTCGACGTACTGCCGACCGCGTCCGCCCGGGGTGGCGTGTCGTACCGGGTACGGCTGTCGCTCGGTTCGGGACGGTTCGCGGACGGGCGGGCCGCGCCCGCGCCCCGACCCGGGATGAGCGCGGTGGTCCGGCTGCGGGTCCGGGAGGCCACGGACGCGGTGACGGTACCGGCGGCGGCCGTGCACTTCGCCGACGGGCGGGACGCGGTGTGGCTGGTCCGGGACGGGATCGCCGAACAGGTGCCGGTCACGGTCGGCGTACAGGGGCAGGATCTGGTGCAGATCGTCAGCGGCGTGCAGCCGGGCCAGCAGGTGGTGGTCACCGGAGCGGATCAGGTCCGTACCGGAGAGCGGGTGCGGTGAGCCGCCGCGAGGCGGAACCGGCGCCGGGCGGGGTCCGGGGCGGACGGCCGGGGGTCGCGGTCGACGCGGTCGACCTGGGTCGGACGTACGACCTGGGTGGAACGTCGGTGGCCGCGCTGCGCGGGGTGTCGCTGACCATCGCCGCCGGCGACTACGTGGCCGTCGTCGGGCCGTCCGGATCGGGAAAGTCGACCCTGATGCACCTGCTCGGTGGGCTGGACCGGCCGACCAGCGGGCGGCTCGCGATCGGCGGCCGGGACGTGGCCACCCTCGACGCCGGGGAGCTGGCGACACTGCGCAACGAGACGATCGGCTTCGTGTTCCAGTCGTTCCACCTGCTGCCCCGGACGTCCGCGGTCGACAACGTGGCGCTGCCGCTGGTCTATCGCGGAATCGGCGGCCGGCGCAGGCGGACCATGGCGGCGGCGATGCTGGGCCGGGTCGGACTCGGCCATCGACTCGACCACCGGCCGAACCAGCTCTCCGGCGGCGAGCAGCAGCGGGTGGCGATCGCCCGTGCCCTGGTCACTGACCCGGTGCTGCTGCTCGCCGACGAGCCGACCGGCAACCTCGACAGTGTGACGGGCGAGTCGGTGCTGGGCCTGCTCGAAGACCTGAACGCCAGCTCGGGGGTGGCACTCGTGCTGGTCACCCACGACCGGGAGGTCGCCGCGCGGGCACGGCGGCAGATCGTCATGCGGGACGGAGTCGTCGTACCACCAGCCGACGATCCGGATACGCCGACGGTCGTGCCAGCGGCACGCGGGGGGCCTGAGATAGTAGATCCCGCTCCCAGCGCGGAGCCCCGACGAGCGTCCGGAAGCGACTCGGGGCACCCGTTCGGTGGCTCCGGTGGCGCCACCGGAGCCACCGAACGCCGCGGGGAGATCCCGGCCGCTGGGAAGCGGTGCGGCGGGTCGATCGGCGCCGGCCCGGGAGGTGGGTCGTGAGGATCGCCGAGGCCTGGCGGGTGGCCCTGGACGCCCTGTCGGCCAACCGGCTGCGCAGCATGCTCACCATGCTCGGCGTGATCATCGGGGTGGCCGCCGTGGTGGTGCTGGTCGCCATCGGCACCGGCGCCAAGCGCGAGGTGGAGCAGCAGGTCGAGGGGCTCGGCTCGAACCTGCTCATCGTGGTGCCCGGCCGGATCGACTTCGGCGCGGCACCGGCCGTGTCCCGGCTCTCCCTGGCCGACGTCGAGGCGGTGAACCGGATCGTCGGCGATCCGCAGCGGGTCGCGGTCACCGTCACCTCCGGCGAGACGGTCCGCGCCGGCACCCGCTCCGCGTTCACCACCGTGCAGGGCGTGCTGGAGACCACGCCCCAGGTGTTCGTCCGCGATCTGGACCGGGGCGCCTACCTCACCGCGTCCGACGTGGACACCAGTCGCCGGGTGGCGGTCCTCGGGGCGACGGTGGCGACCACCCTGTTCGGCGACCGGGAGCCGGTCGGCCAGCAGGTCGCGATCGCGGGCGTACGGTTCCGGGTGGTCGGGGTCTTCGCACCGCTCGGCCAGAGCCTGGGCGTGGACCGGGACGACGAGGTGCACATCCCGGTGACCGCCGCGCACCGGCTGTACGGCACCCAGCGGATCGACGGGATCGCGGTCAAGGCCCCGGACCGGGAGAAGATCTCCGAACTCGGGAACCGGATCGTCGCCGAGCTGTCCCGCCGGCATCCCGACACCGAGTTCAGCGCGGTGACCCAGGAGCAGATTCTCGGCGTACTCGGGGACATCCTCGGGGTGCTGACCGGCGTACTGGCCGCGATCGCCGGCATCTCGCTGCTGGTCGGCGGCGTCGGCGTCTCCAACATCATGCTGGTCTCGGTACGCGAGCGGACCCGGGAGATCGGCCTCCGCAAGGCGGTCGGGGCCAGGCCGCGGGACATCGCGATCCAGTTCCTGCTGGAGGCGGTGTTGCTGACCGTCCTGGGCGGGGTGCTCGGAATGGCGCTGGGCGTCGGCGCCGCGTGGCTGATATCGGCGCTCTCCCCGGTGCCGGCCGCGGTCACCTGGTGGTCGCTGGCGCTCTCGTTCGGGGTCTCGGCGGTGGTCGGGATCATCTTCGGGGTGGTCCCGGCGCAGCGGGCCGGGCGGTTGGACCCGGTAATCGCCCTGCGCGCCGAATGACCCCGAATGTGTGACGTTTCCCGTTCCCACCCGGCGCTGGGATGTCCAGGGATGATCAATTGCCCGAAGGGATCGCGCCGGTCACAGGCGTCCCGTTACCGTACTGGTAACACGCGCGTAGCCCGCGTCGGCGCGGAAGCATCCCACCGGGCGGCACGCGCCGGGGAATGGGATGGGTTGGTGAGCCATGGCAGGATCACCACAGTCCGACGGCCGAATGCCGGAGGTGAGGTTCCTGACCGTCGCCGAGGTGGCGACGCTCATGCGGGTGTCGAAGATGACGGTCTACCGGCTCGTGCACTCCGGCGAGCTGACGGCGGTCCGGGTGGGTCGGTCGTTCCGGGTGCCCGAGCATGCCGTGCACGAGTACCTGCGCGGTGCCTTTCAGGAGACCGCCTGACGACTGAGCAGGCGTCGGGCCGCTGACCGGGGGCTGGCGGCCCGGCCCGGCGACGCTCCGGGACGCCGTCGGAAACGCTTCGGGTACGCGGCGGGCGGCTTGCCCAGGGGGCGCGTTCGGCGCGCTGATGGCCGAGGGCTAGTCTGGATCGCGGCCGTGGCCACGTGCCGGTGTGTGTGACTGCCCACCGTGCCGGTCCGGTCCGTTGTCCAGCTCGGTCACCGGTCGCACCCGCGGGTGCCTCCGGGCCGTCCAGCACGTCGCACCAGAAGGGCTGTCGTATGGGCTCGGTGGTCAAGAAGCGCCGCAAGCGCATGGCCAAGAAGAAGCACCGCAAGCTGCTGCGCAAGACCCGCGTCCAGCGTCGCCGTCTCGGTAAGTGACCCTGGCCGGGCGCAGGCCCGGCCAGCGGTGACGCCAGTCGGCTGTCGACCTTCGGAGGCCCACGTGACGACGTCGCGGCGGTCCGGGCCCGGCCCGGGTCGGTCCGTGCGGAGCGCGAGGTGACCCCCGGCAGCACCCCCGGTGCGCCGGGGGTGGTCGTGGTGACCGGAGTCAGTCGTTTTCTCGGCGCGCACGTCGCGGCCCGACTCGTCGCCGATGACCGGATAGACCGGGTCATCGGCCTCGACGAGCATGACCCGGCACCCGAGTTCGCCCCGCTGCTCGACGGCGTGGAACGGGTCCGGGCCGACGCCGGTGCGCTCAGCACGGTGGTCGACGAGCTGGGTGCCGACGCCGTCGTCCATCTCGCCCTGGTCACCGCGGCCGATCCGCAGCAGGGCGGCCGGGCGGCGATGAAAGAGCAGAACGTCATCGGCACGATGCAACTCCTCGCCGCCTGCCAGCGGGCGCCCCGGCTACGCAAGCTGGTCGTCCGGTCGTCGACCGCCGCCTACGGCGCGTCGTTCCGGGACCCGGCCGTCTTCACCGAGGACACCGAACCCCGGGCGGTGCCGCGCGGCGGATTCGCCCGGGACATCCTTGACATCGAGGGGTACGTCCGCGGCTTCCGGCGGCGTCGCCCCGACGTCACCGCGACCGTGCTGCGGTTCGCGCCGTTCATCGGGTCGATGGCGAACACCACCCTCACCCGCTACTTCGCCCAGCCCTTCGTACCGACCGTGCTCGGGCGTGATCCACGGTTGCAGTTCGTGCACGTCGACGACGTTCTGGAGGTCCTGCACCGGTCGGTGGTGGAGGAGCATCCGGGGACGTACAACGTGGCGGGTTCCGGGGTGCTCGCACTCTCCCAGGCGATCCGGCGGGCCGGGCGGGTCGCCGTACCGGTGGCGGAGCCGGGGCTGTCCGGTGCGGCCGGGCTCGCCCGGGTGCTGGGCTTCGGGCGCTACGGCCTCGACCAGGTCGACCTGTTCGTGCACGGCAGGGTGGTCGACACCACCAGGCTGATCAGCGAGTACGGCTTCACCCCGCGCTCCACCGCCGCCGCGTTCGACGACTTCATCTCCGGTCACGGCGACGGGACGGTGCTCGGTCCGGAGCAGCTACGGCGGGCCGAACAGGCGATCATGGACGGGATCCGGCACACCCGGGCCAGGGTCCGGGACCGGATCGGTCAACTCGGTGCGATCGAGGATCGTGGCGCCGCGCAGCGGAGCGAGGCGGAACATGACTGACGATGCGACCGGTGCCGGTGCCGGTGCCGGTGCCGGTGCCGGTGCCGGACGCCGGGCGGTGGAGCGCGCCGGGCGGTTCGACGTACCGCCCGGGGACGACGGCGCGGAGCTGGACCGGCCGGCGCGGCGCAACGGACACGTGCCGGGGCCGGTGGAACCGGCGGTGGCGGACCGGCCGGACGACGTCTGGGACCGGCGGGTCGCGGCCGGGCTGGCGTTCCTGCGTCGGCGGCTGTCCGGCCAGTACGAGGTCGACGAGTTCGGGTTCGACCCCGAGCTGACCGACCAGGTCTTCCATCCGGTGCTGCGGCGGCTCTACCGCGACTGGTTCCGGACCGAGGTCTTCGGGGTGGAGAACCTTCCGGTCGACGGCGCCGGACTGGTGGTCGGGAACCACTCCGGAACGGTCGCGATCGACGCGATGGTGCTCTCGGCGGTGCTGCACGACCGGCACCCCCGGCACCGCTTCCTGCGCCTGCTCGGTGCGGACCTGGTCTTCCGGATGCCGGTGGTCTCCGAACTGGTCCGCAAGAGCGGCGGCACGGTCGCCTGCAACCCCGACGCGGAGCGCCTGCTGGGGCGGGGTGAACTGGTCGGCGTCTTCCCCGAGGGATTCAAGGGCGTCGGCAAGCTCTACGCGGACCGCTACAAACTGCAACGCTTCGGGCGGGGCGGATTCGTCTCCGCCGCGCTGCGCACCGGTACGCCGATCGTCCCGGTGGCGATCGTCGGCGCCGAGGAGACGTACCCGATGCTCGCCGACATCAAGCCGCTGGCCCGGCTGCTCAAGCTGCCGTACTTCCCGCTGACTCCCACCTTCCCGTGGTTGGGGCCGCTCGGAGCGGTGCCGTTGCCCAGCAAGTGGCTGATCGAGTTCTGCCCGCCGATCCCGACCGACCATCTCGTCGACTCCGCCGACGATCCGCTGGTCATCTTCAACCTGGCGGACCAGGTACGGGAGACCATCCAGCAGACCCTGCACCAGTTGCTGGAGCGGCGCCCCGATCCGTTCGGTCCCTGAGCCCGGGACCGGCGATCGTCACCTGGTCTGTGCGCGTCGCCGCATGGCGAGGCCGGCGCTCACCGCACCCGCCAGCAGGCCGGCGGCGACGGTCGACGGCACGGCGATCCTGGCGGCCTTCCGGCCGGTCCGGAAGTCGTGTACCGACCAGCCGCGGTCCCGGGCGACCCGGAGCAGGGCGCTGTCCGGATTGATCGCGACCGCCCGCCCGACGGCGGACAGCATCGGAAGATCGTTGGCCGAGTCGCTGTACGCCGCGCACCGGTCGAGGTCGAGTCCTTCCACCGCGGCCAGTTGCACCACCGCGTCCGCCTTGGCCGACCCGTGCATCAGGTCGCCGACGAGGCGGCCCGTGTAGGCACCGTCGCGGATCTCGGCGACCGTGCCGATCGCGCCGGTGAGCCCGAGACGGACCGCGATGACCCGGCCGATCTCGACCGGGGCCGCGGTGACCAGCCACACCCGCTGGCCGGCGTCCAGGTGCTGCTGGGCGAGCGCCCGGGTACCGGCCCAGATCCTCGGGGCCATCAACTCGTCGAAGATCTCCTCGGTGAGTCGTTCGACGTCCTCGACCCGCCAACCCGCCACGAACGCCAGCGCCGCCTCCTTGGCCTGCGACATGTTGCCGGCATGCTCGGTGGCGAGCACCCGGAACCGCAGCTGCTGCCAGGCGAACCGGGCCAGGTCGGAGGTGGTGAAGTAGTTCCGGGACGCCAGTCCGCGCGCGAACCAGTAGATGGAGGCGCCGCGCATCACGGTGTTGTCCACGTCGAAGAAGCCGGCGGCGCGGTCGTCGACGGGACCGACCGGTACGGGCGGCGTGGTGTCCAGCCCCGATGTCGCCCAGCCTGCGGTGTGACCGTGTTCGTCGGTGCTGACCGTCACCTTGCGGGTGCGGGCCACGCGGGACCTCCTCGCTCATGCGTGCACAACAGCGAGGGTAGCCGGAGTGGCGGGAACGCACCCGGTGTCCGGGCCGACCGGTGGTCCGGACCTGATGGCGGCCGTACCGCCGGGGGTGGGTCAGCCGCCGGAGCGGTGCGCCGGGTCCGCCGGCCGGTCCCGTACGGCCGGCTGGTCCTGGGTCGGTGCGGGAGCGGACGTGCGGTTCGGGGTCGCGTGCTCCGGCGTCCGTGGTGACTCACCCTGGTTACGGCCACCGGTGTCCTCCGCCTTCGGAGGTGCCTCCGGGGGCGGGTTGGCCGAGTCCCGGCCCAGCGGGCAGACGCGCGGCAGCGGCCCGATCAGATCGGCCCGGCCGGTGGCGCCGGCCCGGCAGGCCAGGGCGTCGCGGAGCCCGTTCGACCGGCGTTGCACGGAGTCGAGCAGGTCGAGTGAGTCGTCGGCCCGCCCGCGGGTGGCCCGGGTGGTGCCCTCGAACAGCTTGGCGACCTGCGGACGCTGCTCGCGGACGAAGGCGTCGACGGCGTCGAGCGCGGCCGCGTCCCGGCGCTGGACCGCCGCCGTGGTGAGCAGCTTGATGCCCTGCTGGGTGTCGGCGTCCATGTCGTCGAGGACGGCGGAGAAGCCGTAGCTCTGGCCGCCGACCGCTGCCGCCTCGGCGAGCCGGGTGCGGGCGAAGTCGAGGAAGAGCTGGCCCCGGCTGAGGTCGGAGCTGGCGAGGGCGAGTTGGGCGCGTTCGGTGTGCCGCTTCATGCCGTACAGCGCGTCGCCGGGGACGGCGTTCTCGCTGGCGGCGGACATCCCGGAGACCGCGATCGCGCCGATCGCGACCCCGACCACGATCGCACCGCGGGCCCTGGCGCGGGTCCGGGTGCCGGGATCACGGAGAGCCGGCCAGCCGAGGGCGCGTCCGGCGCGCGCCGCCGCGGGTCGATCGGTGCCCTCGGCTATCGGGTCGGCGGCCGTGGTGGCGGTGGCCCCGATCCCCTCGCGTTCGGCGGTGGCGACCAGCATGGCCCGCAGACCCGCCCGGAAGTCGGGATCGACCTCGACGGTGGAGCGGACGTCCTGGAGCCGTTGCCCGATCGCCACAGGTTTGGCGAGATCGCTGTCGACTCGGGTCCGGATGTGGTGGCGACGGGCCCCGTTCGCTTCGTCGAGTAGTTGCGCGAAGCGCTCGGCGCGCTGGCGGTAGAACGTTTTCCAACTCACCGCCGACACCTCCCTTCGCTGGTCGCGACGCCGCGGTCGACGTCGTCGCCGTCCGGGTGCGACGGTGGCTGACGCAGGATCCGGCTGCGGCATCCGCAGCCGGATCAACGATCCGACCAACCGACCGGCCGGAGGGAACCCGGGGCAACTACCGGTCGCACCCGGACAAACGGTCGGCGGGGCCGACCGGTTACGGGCATCGCCGGCCCAATACTACGAAGAGTGAGGAGGGTCACCCGGTCGTTCCGGTGGCCGTGGGAGCGCTTCATGGTTGGAAGCCGTCCGGCAGGAGCCGGGCCAGGGCCCGGACCGCGCGGTACTGCAACGCCTTGATCGCGCCCTCGTTCTTGCCCATCGCCCGAGCCGTCTCCGCCACCGAGAAACCCTGTAGAAATCGCAGAACGATGCACTCCTGCTGCTCGGGGTTGAGCTGTTTGACGGCGGTCAGCAGGGCGACGTTCGTGATGTGCTCGACGACGGCCGCCTCGGGACTTCCCTCCGGCCCTCGATCCTCGCGGTCCGCATCCAGGACATCACCCGTAGTAACTTCCAGGCGGTAGCGACCGGACTTGAAGTGGTCCGCGACCAGGTTCCGGGCGATGGTGACCAGCCAGGCACCCAGGTCGCGGCCCTGCCAGGTGAAGCTGCCGATCCGCTTCAGCGCCCGGAGGAAGGTGTCCGAGGTCAGGTCCTCGGCGAGTTGCCGGTTGCCGACCCGGAAGTAGACGAACCGGAAGACGGTGTCCACGTACCGGTCGTAGATCAGCCCGAACGCCTCGGGCTCGCCCGCCTGCGCCCGCTCGACCAGCGCCCAGACCTCCCGGGCCGGATCGGACGGGTCGGGCCGGGCGGGATAGCCGGTCGGGGAGTCCGGGCCGGAACCGGTCGACGTCTCGGCCGCCGGTACGACCGGCAGGATTGCCGTCTCGGTGTCAGGGGTGTCGGGGCGGGGCCCGGTTTCGGTCGATGGAGGCCCCGAGCCCGGCTGAGCCGGCATGGGTGGCCTGGCGGGGCTGGCCACCCGACCCCCGACCGGCCGGGCGTTGCCGCCCGGCGCGTTCTGCCGGGTCGGCGTCTCGTTCGGATGTGGACGGTTCCGGGTACGTTTCGACCCCCCGTCACCCCGCACCGCCAGGCTCAACATGTCGTCCATGGACGCGCGGGCGTCGCCCATGGACGTACGAAGCTGGTTCAGTCCCTCGGTGAGGGCGAAACGGGCGTTGCGTACCTGGCCCCGCGCCGTCTCGTCGAGGTATCCGTACGTGCTCACTGGACCTCCCCGGCCGACCGGGGCCGCGGGGCCGGTTGCCGGGGCCCGCCCGCGGTGGCGGCGGTACCCCCGCCGGGATCGGTGCGATCCGGTACGACGGTTCCGGGGTGCGCCGTACGACGGCACACGCCCCACAGCTGCTGGTGCAGTGCTCTGACAGGCACGGCGGCCTCCTCGGGCTGAGGGGTGTCGACTCACGTCAAAAGGGGTGAGCCGACCCGAGTGATGATAGGGCCAACGTCACCCTTACGCGGCAAGTCCGTTACACAGAGCCAAAGTATTTCCCGAAAGACACCCGTTAGGGCGCACCGATTGTGCGTTGTCAGATCCCGGACAGTGCTACGACAGGCGCCCTGAGCAGGGAAAACGTCCAAAAACGCCAGAGGGCGGCACGCCTTGGGCGTGCCGCTGCACATGTGCTAATGGGGAGCCACCCGGTCCGGCGGCTGGTATCGCGAAACCCGTTACGGTCTCGTGGACGGTACCCCGGCACCGCCTCGAAGTCGAGAAAATCCCGCGAGGCCAGCCGATCCGCTGTGGTCCGTGCCGTGCGTCCGGGATGGTCGGATGTGCGACCGTTGGCACGGCAGGCGGTACGAGCACCCGGCCGTCGCGCCACTGTGTCAGACTCAGCGACCGTGCAGGATGGAGCGAGCACCCCGGCCCAGCCGCCCGCCGTCACCCTCGCCGACCGGGTACGCCTGGCCGCCACCACCAGAGGTGGCCAACCCGCCCTTGTCTGGCCCGACGGCACGCTGAACTGGGCCGAACTGGATCGGGCGGTGGACCGGGTCGCCGACGCGCTCCGCCGCCGGGTTCCCGGGCCGAGCGCCGGGCATCCGGCCCGGATCGCCATCGCGCTGGCCAACTCGCCCGACTTCGCGGTCGCGTTCTTCGGCACCCAGCGAGCCGGGCTGGTCGCCGTACCGGTGAATCCGGGGCTGACCGGCCCGGAACTGCGGCACATCCTGGCGGACTCGGGTGCGGCGATACTGATCTGTACGGAGCAGGTCCGGGCGACCGTCGCCGGGATCGCCGCCGAGCTGCCGGCGCTGGTCGAGGTGCACACCACGCTGCCGACCGGCCCGGATCCGGCGTACGGGTCCACGCGGGAACCGATCGAATCGACTGAACCGACCGAATCGACCGAACCGGACGAACCGGCGGGCCGGCCGATCGGGACCGATCCGGAGTCGGTGGCGGTACTGCTCTACACCTCCGGCACCACCGGGGTGCCCAAGGGCGCCATGCTGTCCCATCGGGCGCTGCTGGCCAACCACGAGCAGATCGACCGGATCGAGCCGTCGGTGGTGGGGCCGGACGACCGGGTGCTGCTCGCCCTTCCGCTGTTCCACGCGTACGGGTTGAACGCCGGGCTGGGCGCGGTGGCGTACCACGGGGCGTGTGGAGTGCTCGTGGACCGGTTCGACGCGGCCGCCGTACTGGAGGTGGTGGCGCGGCAGCGGGTGAGCGTGCTGGTCGGCGTACCGTCGATGTTCCTGGGTTGGGTTCTGCTGCCCGACGCCCCGGCGGTGGCCGGGGTGCCGGTCGGGTCGGCCCTGCGCTCGGCCATGGCGTCGGTACGGGTCGCCATCTGCGGCGCCGCCCCGCTGGCGGTCGGCGGCGCGGCCCGGTTCGCCGAGGCGACCGGACGGCGGATCCAGGTCGGTTACGGGCTGACCGAGACCGCCCCGGTACTGACCTCCACGTTGGCCGGTCCGGCGGCGAAGCCGGGCTCGATCGGCCGGCCGATTCCCGGCGTCGAAGTGGGACTCGTCGGGCGCGACGGCGAGGTGCTCTGGCGGGACGGCTCCACCGTCGACCCCGGCGACAATATGGACAATGAGGACGATGACGACGATCCCGACCTGGCGTTCTCCTCGCCGGGCACCGACCCGGGAGAAATCGTCGTCCGGGGCGCCAACCTCTTCTCCGGTTACTGGCCGGACGGGCACGACGGCCCGGACGCCGACGGCTGGTGGCGGACCGGCGACATCGCCTACGCCGACGTCGACTCCGACCTCTTCCTGGTCGACCGGCTCGGCGAGCTGATCCTGGTCAACGGGTTCAACGTGTACCCGCAGGAGGTCGAGCGGGTGCTCGGCGGCCATCCCGAGGTGGCCGACTCGGCGGTGCTCGGCGTACCGCACCCGCTGGCCGGCGAGGCCGTCGTCGCGTACGTCGTCAGGACGCCCGGCGGCACGGTCTCGGCCGCCGAGTTGTCCCGGCACTGCGCCGCCAGCCTGGCCAGGTTCAAGTGCCCGAGCAGGATAGAGTTCGCCGCGTCCCTGCCGCTCTCCGCGATCGGCCGGGTGCGCAGGTCGGTACTTCGCCAGTCAGGGGGCAGCGGTGACGAGTGACAGCCGGCTGACGCTGATCACCCGGCCCGGCTGCCACCTGTGTGACGTGGCCAAGGAGGCCGTCGACCGGGTGGTGGCGGTCACCGGGGACCGGTGGACCGAGGTCGACGTCACCGGCGACCTCGAACTGGAGCGTGAGTACGGCGACCGGCTGCCGGTCGTGCTGCTCGACGGCCGCGAGCACGGCTACTGGCGGGTCGAGGAGGACCGGCTGCTACGGGACCTGACCGCGCCGCGCGACTGAGCCGCCGGAGCGGCCGACGTACCGGGGCGTGACCGCCGTCCTACCGGGTCGGTCGGGTGCGGACGGGCCCGTCCCCGCCGCGTATCGTGCTCGAATGCGTGACCATCTGGTATGGGACTGGAACGGCACCCTGCTCAACGACCTGAGCCTGGTTGTCTCCTCCACCAACGTGGCCCTGGCCGGTGCCGGCGGGCCGGCGGTGACGGCCGAGGAGCACCGGACGCAGTTCCGCCGTCCGATCGCGGACTACTACGCCGAGGTGCTCGGGCGGGTGCTGGACGCCGAGGAGTTCGGCCGGCTCGACAAGCTCTTCCACGACGCGTACCGGATGGGGCTGGCGAGCTGCGAGCTGGCGGCCGACGCCGTCACCGCGATCCGGTCCTGGACGGGTTCCCAGTCGCTGCTGTCGATGTGGTTCCACGACGAGCTGGTCCCGGCGGTCGACAGGTACGGCCTGACCACGATGTTCCACCGGGTCGACGGGCTACGGGGCACGGTGGGCGGCGAACGGAAGGCGGAGCACCTGGCCCGGCACCTGACGGCGTTCGGGGTCCAGGGTCCGACGACCGTCCTGATCGGCGACTCGATCGACGACGCCGAGGCCGCCGACTCGGTGGGCGCCCGATGCGTCCTCTACACCGGCGGTTTCACCGATTCGGCCCGGCTCCGCGCCAGCGGCTGGCCGGTGGCCGACTCGCTCACCGAGGCCGTCGAGCTGGCCGCGAAGCTGGACTGAGCGGCCCCGGCCGAGCTGGCGCGAAGCTGGGCCGAGCCGTCCGGCTGAGCTGGCGCGCGAAGCTGGGCCGAGCCGGGTCAGCCGCGCAGGTAGGCGAGCACCGCCAGCACCCGCCGGTGCTGCTCCTCGTCCGGCGGAAGCTGAAGCTTGGTGAAGATGTTCCGGACGTGCTTCTCCACGGCGCCGTCGCTGACCACCAGGGCCCGGGCGATGGCGGTGTTGGACCTGCCCTCGGCCATCAGCGAGAGCACCTCCCGCTCCCGTGGGGTCAGCTCGCGCAGCGGATCGTCGCGGCGCCGCCGGACCAGCAGCTGGCCGACGACCTCGGGATCGAGCACGGTGCCTCCGGTCGCGACCCGGCGTACCGCGTCGAGGAACTCGTCGATCGCCGCCACCCGGTCCTTGAGCAGGTAGCCGATGCCGCCGCCGGCGGCACCACCGGCGGGCTTGACCGTGGCGAGCAGGTCGTCGGCGTACGACACCTCGACGTACTGCGAGAGCACCAGGATCGGGGTACGGGGCACCCGCTGCCGGGCCTCCACCGCCGCCCGCAGTCCCTCGTCGGTGTGTGACGGCGGCATCCGTACGTCCACGATCGAGACGTCCGGGCGGTGGGTGACGATGGCGTCGACCAGCGACGTACCGTCACCGACCGCCGCCACCACGTCGTGGCCGTGCTCGGTCAGCAGGCGGACCAGGCCCTCCCGGAGGAGGACCGCGTCGTCGGCGATAACTACACGCATGCTGCTGTCTACCATCCCGGGATCGTCAACGGGCCGGGGGTATGCCGCGGGCACCATCCGACCGGGGTCGTCGGCGGGCGGGACGGCCCCGTGGATCGGCCGGGGCGGGCCGGCGAGGACGGCGTGCCGGGTCGGCCCGGCCGGGCTGGCCAGTTCGACCCAGCTCGCCAACTCGGCCCGGTAGGTCAGCTCGGCGCGGTAGGTAGGGCTCAGCACGGCAGGTCGGCCCTGATCTCGGTCGGCCCGCCGGGCGGGCTGAGCACGCTGAGGGTGCCGTCGTTGGCGTGTACCCGGTCGGCGAGACCGGCCAGGCCGTGTCCCTTGGACAGGTGCGCGCCGCCCTCGCCGTCGTCGATGACCACGATCTGCAGGGTCCGGTCGGCGCGGGTGACGGCGAGCCAGCACTCGGTGGCCCGGCTGTGCTTGGCGACGTTGGTGAGGGCCTCGGCCACCACGAAGTAGGCGGTGCTCTCCACCGCCGGGTCGGGCCGGCCGTCCCGGGTGCCGAGCTGCGGGTCGACGGTGAGGTCGATCGGGATCAACCCCCGGCCGGCGAGGGCCGCGAGGGCGCTGGGCAGCCCCCGGTCGACCAGGATCGGTGGCGCGATGCCCCGGGAGAGCGCGCGCAGTTCGGCGAGGGTGTCCCGGGTCTGGGCGAGGGCCTCGTCGAGGGTCTGCCGAGCCGCCTCCGGATCCGACGCGAGCTGCTGTTGGGCCCGGCTGAGGTCCATGGCGAGCCGGACCAGCCGCTGCTGCGGGCCGTCGTGGATGTCCCGCTCCAGCCGGCGCAGCGCGGTGGCCTCCGCGGAGACGGCGGCCCGCTTCTGCTCCTCCAGCACGGTGATCCGGTTGCGCATCTCCGCGACCCCGGTGAGCAGCGCCCGGCCGAACGAGGCCTGCATCATGGCGCAGCCCCGCACCACCAGCGGCAGGGTGATCAGGAAGAACACCCCGAGTGCGGAGTTCAGCCCGATCCGGGCGACCGGGGTGTCGCCGAGCCCGAGCAGCTCGTGCAGGCCCTCGTCGTTCGGGCCGGTCGGGAGGGTCCAGTCGTACGCCCAGTAGAGGGAGCCGCCGATCGCGCCCGCCCACCAGGCCACGGTGATCACGAACGTGCCGATGCTGATGATCACCTTGAGGATGCCGTGGGCCAGGTCGAGCCAGGACTGGGCGTCGGTGATCGGTACGAAGATCCGCCGCCACGCGCTGGCGCCCGGCTCGGCGGTGCGGTAGTTCGGGCGTACCCGGGGCTGCCGGAGCACTGCCGGCATCCGCAGCCGTTCGATGTCGGCGAAGCTGCGGGCCGCGAAGAGGGTCCCGGCGAGGATCGGCAGCCCGGTGACCGTGACCATCAAGCCGGCGCTGAGGGAGAACCCGACGATCAGCACGATGAAGCTGGCCAGGGCGAGGGGGAAGCCGAGGAGTACGTAACCGGAGTCGATGGCGAGCTGGCGCAGGACGCTGCGGCCGGCGTCCGGATCGGCGCCGGCGCCCACGGCGGTGGCGGTGGTGGTCATGTTCTCGACGCTAGGCATCTACGCGGTCGGTCCCCATCCCATCGGCTGGCCTCTTTCCGGTAGGGCTGTCCCCACCAGGGGAGGCGTCCTCGCCCTCGTCGTCGGCACCCTCATGGTGGGCGGTCCGCCGGCGGCGGATCCGGGCCGGATGCCGTGCCGGTCCGGCGGCCGGAATCCGGGGCTGGAAATTCGATGGCCGGTTCCGATTGTGGCTGACGGAGGATGACCGGCCCAAACGAATCCTTGCCGTACCGGAATTGCTGACCTGGCGGAGGGTGCCACCGAGCGGGCGGCGGGTCGGCGACGAGTTGGCTAGATAAGTCGGACTTGGGCAATAATCGCCATGGCGACTCCGGACGGGTCGCTCACTGATCTTGTAAGGGGAGGCCCAGGTGAGGCGTTATCGCGATCTATCAAGATCGCGATTTGTGCGTGTCTTCACAAGCGCCTACTCTGTTACTCCGACGAGCCCTGCTAGCACAGCCGGTCACAGCGGTCGCGAGCGGGTGCCCCGAAACGACCCGCCGATCCGGTTGGTCGAGGATCGCATGGCACGGAGTCGCATGAGTCAGCACCGCCCCGTAGGCACGCCCGGCCGAGCCGGTGCCGTGCCAGCGCTTCCGGATCTTCCCGAGGCGACGGTCGCCAGGCTCCCGGAATACCTTCGTGCCCTGCACAATCTCGCCGAAACCGGGAACGACACGGTTTCCAGCGAGGAGTTGGCCGCGGCGGCCGGAGTCAACTCGGCCAAGCTGCGAAAGGACCTCTCCCAACTGGGCTCGTACGGCACCCGGGGCGTCGGCTACGACGTCGCGCTGTTGATCGACCAGATCGAGTTCGTGCTCGGGCTCACCCAACGCCGGGCCGTCGCCCTGGTCGGAGTGGGTAATCTCGGTCACGCCCTGGCCGGTTACGCGGGCTTCGTCAGCCGGGGGTTCCGGATCGCCGCGCTGTTCGACGCCGACCCCGCCCGGGTGGGCGAGGAGATCAACGGCCTCGTCGTCCAGCACATCGACGAGTTGCCCCGGGTGGCCGCCGAGGAGCGCATCGCGATCGGGGTGATCGCCACACCGGCGACCGCCGCGCAGAGCGTCGCGGACCAACTCGTCGCCGCCGGGGTGACCAGCATCCTCAACTTCGCGCCGTGCGTCCTCGCGGTGCCCGACGGGGTCGACGTGCGCAAGGTCGACCTCGCCATCGAGCTGCAGATCCTCTCCTTCCACGAGCATCGCAAGGCGGCGCTGACCGGCCTGCCACCCACCTCCGGGCCGGGGCTCCCACCCGCCGCCGGTGGCGGGCTGGCATCGCCGCTCGGCGGTTCGGTGGGAGCGGGCCTGACCGGCCTGCCCGGCGGGCTCGCGGCCACCGGCACCACCGAGCCCGCGCCCACCGGATCGTTCCGGTCGACGAATGCGGAGGCGGTCGGATCATGAACCTGCTCGTCGTCGGTGCATCCCACCGCACCGCCCCGGTCGCCACGCTGGAACGGCTGGCCGTCGCCGCGACCGAACTGCCCGGGATCCTCGAACGCCTGCTCGCCCAGCCGTACGTCGGCGAGGCCGTCGTGGTCTCGACCTGCAACCGGGTCGAGGTGTACGCCGCCGTCACCGGTTTCCACGGCGGGCTGGGCGACATCTGTGCGGTGCTCGCCAGCCAGGCCGGCTGTGCCCCGGCCGAGTTGGCCAACCATCTCTACGTGCACTACGACGGCGCGGCGGTCGAGCACGCCTTCCGGGTCGCCGCCGGGCTCGACTCGATGGTGGTCGGCGAGGCGCAGATCCTCGGCCAGATCCGGGACGCCTACCACGTCGCGGGCGAGGCGGACGCGCCCGGCCGGCTGCTGCACGAGCTGATGCAACAGGCCCTCCGGGTCGGCAAGCGGGCGCACGCCGAGACCGACATCGACCGGGCGGGCCAGAGCGTCGTCACCGCCGCGCTCGACCTGGCGGCCACGCACTTCCCCGGCGGTATCGAGGGACGCCCGGTGCTGGTGGTCGGAGCCGGCTCGATGGGCGCGCTGACCGTGGCCACGCTGTCCCGGCAGGGCGCCGGGCCGGTGGGGATCACGAACCGTGGTGCCGACCGTGCCCGCCGGCTGGCCGAGGCGTACGGCGCGACGGCGGTGCCGATCGCCGAACTCGCCAGCGCCCTTTCCACAGTGGACATAGTAGTCGCCGCGACCGCGTCGATCGAGCCGGTACTCACCCGGCAGACGGTCACCGCGGCGCTGCGGCAACGCGGGTCCGGGCGGCCGGATCCGCTCGTCCTGCTCGACCTCGCGGTGCCCCGGGACATCGAGCCGAGCATCGCCGACCTGCCCGGCGTAGTGGTGATCGACATCGACGCGCTGGCCGCCGCCCAGCCGATCGGCCCGGCGAGCGGCGACACCGCCGCCGTCACCCGGATCGTCGGTACCGAGGTGGAGGCGTTCCTGACCTGGCTGCGCGGTGCGGACGTCGCGCCGACGGTGGCCGCGTTGCGGGCCCGCGCCGACGAGGTGGTCACCGCCGAGCTGCGCCGGCTGTCCCAGCGCCGGCCGGACCTGACCGACGACCAGCGCGCCGAGGTCAGCCGCACCGTGCACCGGGTGGTGCAGCGCCTGCTGCACTCGCCGACCGTGCGGGTACGCCAGCTCGCCGCCGAGCCGGGCGGCGACCAGTACGCCGCGCTGCTCCGCGAGCTCTTTGATCTTGAGGTGCCGGTCACCTCGCACGCCGACACCGTGCCGGATCTGGCCGCCGCCGAGCTGGCCGCCGTGCCCGGCACCAACCGGATGTCCGGTCTCGCCGGCCTGCCCGGTCTCGGTGAGCTGCCGAGCCTCGGCGGTGACGGCGACCTCGGCGGCCCCGCGCTCCGCGCCCCGGTGCCCCGACAGCAATCGGGAGGAGAACGATGAGCGAGCGCAGCGAACGAATCAGCCTGCTCAGTTTCCAAGCTCATGACGCCGACGAGCGTAGCGAGGAGATGGCATGAGCGAGCGCAGCGAGCGAGTCAGGCTGTGGAGCGGGGTGGACTCGTGACCGCACTACGTCTGGGCACTCGGGGGAGTGCGCTGGCGCTCGCCCAGTCCCGGGGAATCGCCGACGCACTCCGGGCGGCGACCGGCCGCGAGGTCGAGCTGGTGGAGGTGGTGACGGCCGGCGACCGGTCGAGCGCCCCGGTGCACCGGCTCGGCGTCGGAGTGTTCGTCTCGGCGTTGCGGGACGCACTGGCCGCCAACGAGATCGACTTCGCGGTCCACTCGTACAAGGACCTGCCCACGGCCGGTCAGGCCGGACTGCACATCGCCGCCGTGCCGCCCCGGGAGGATCCACGGGACGCGTTGGTCGCCCAGGGCGGCCGTACCCTGGCCGAACTGCCGCCCGAGGCCACGGTCGGCACCGGTGCGCTGCGCCGGATCGCCCAGGTGCACGCGCTCGGACTCCAGCTCACCGTGGTCCCGATCCGGGGCAACGTCGACAGCCGCGTCAAGCGGGTGCTCGGACCTGAGGCCGACCTCGACGCGGTGGTGCTGGCCCGAGCCGGGCTGGTCCGACTGGGCCGGGCCGACGTGATCACCGAAACCCTCGACCCGATGCTGATGCTGCCCGCGCCGGCTCAGGGCGCACTGGCGGTGGAGTGCCGGGCCGACGATTCTGACCTGATCGAGCTGCTCTCCGTACTCGATCATGCACCGACCCGGGCCGCGATCACCGCGGAACGGTCGTTCCTCGCCACCCTGGAGGCCGGATGCAGTGCCCCGGTCGCCGGGTACGCCGAACTCGCCGAGGGCGACGACGGTGACGAGATCTATCTGCGCGGGGCGGTGATCAGCCCGGACGGTTCCCGTGACATCCGGCTGTCCCGCACCGGTACGCCCGCCGAGGCGTCGGAGATCGGTAAGGCACTCGCCGCCGAACTACTCGACCTCGGCGCCGACTCGATCCTCGGCACGCCTACGGAATCCGGCGCGAGGACCCAGCATTTTGGAGCTACAGAATGATCGGCACCCGTAAGCCCGCAGGCCGGATCGCGTTCGTCGGGGCTGGACCCGGCGACCCAGGTCTGCTGACCCGGCGGGCGCATGACGCGCTGGTCGACGCGGACCAGGTCGTGTACGACCGCAGCGTCCCCGAGGCGCTGCTGACCGTCGTCCGCGCCGAGGCGAAGGACGACGCGCAGTTCAGCCCGGCCGAGGGGGCACCGGGCGACGTGGCCAAGGTGCTGCTCTCGGCGGCCCGGTCCGGCCTGAGTGCGGTGCACCTCGTCGCCGGCGACCCGTTCGGCCACGAGGCCGTGGTCAAGGAGGTGCAGGCGGTGGCACGTACCGCCGTGCACTTCGAGGTGGTGCCGGGAGTCGGGCAGGCCGAGGGGGTGGCCACCTACGCCGGGGTTCCACTGGCGGGGGTACGGACCGCCGCCGACGTCGACGACGTCACCGCGATGGACTTCGAGGCGCTCGCCGCCGCCGTCAACCGGGGCTCGCTGGCCCTGGCGGTCGACGCCGGTGACCTGGCGGCGGTCCGGGACGGGCTGCTGGCGGTCGGGGTCGACGGCTCGACCGCGGTCGCGGTGACCGGTGACGGCACCGGCGAGACGCAGTACACCACCACCTCGACCGTGGACAGCTTCGTCGCCGCCGCACTCGGCTTCACCGGCCGGGTGGTGCTCACCCTGGGCACCGGGGTCACCCACCGGGACAAGCTGAGCTGGTGGGAGAACCGTCCGCTGTACGGGTGGAAGGTGCTCGTGCCGCGTACCAAGGAGCAGGCCGGGGTGATGAGCGCCCGGCTGCGCGAGTACGGCGCGATCCCGTGCGAGGTGCCGACCATCGCGGTCGAGCCGCCGCGCACCCCGGCCCAGATGGAGCGGGCCGTGAAGGGCCTGGTCGACGGCAGGTACGCCTGGGTGATCTTCACCTCGGTGAACGCCGTCCGCGCGGTCTGGGAGAAGTTCGGCGAGCACGGGCTGGACGCCCGGCACTTCGGCGGCGTCAAGATCGCCTGTATCGGTGAGGCGACCGCCGACGCGGTACGCGCCTTCGGTATCCAGCCGGAACTGGTCCCGGCCGGTGAGCAGTCCTCGGAGGGCCTGCTGGCCGAGTTCTCGCCGCACGACGAGATCCTCGACCCGGTCGGCCGGGTGCTGCTGCCCCGCGCCGACATCGCCACCGAGACGCTGGCCGCCGGGCTGACCGAGCGCGGCTGGGAGGTCGACGACGTGACCGCCTACCGGACCGTCCGGGCGGCGCCGCCGCCGGCCGAGATCCGGGACGCGATCAAGTCGGGTGGCTTCGACGCCGTTCTCTTCACCTCCTCCTCGACCGTACGGAACCTGGTCGGCATCGCCGGCAAGCCGCACGCCCGTACCGTGGTCGCGGTGATCGGCCCGAAGACGGCGGAGACCGCCACCGAGTTCGGTCTGCGGGTGGACGCCCAGCCGGCGCACGCCTCCGTACCGGACCTGGTGGAGGCGCTGGCCTCGTACGCCGTCGAACTGCGGGAGAAGCTGGCGGCAATGCCGGCCAAGCAGCGCCGTGGCTCGAAGGTGCAGGGCCCGACCGCGCTGCGGTTCCGGTAGTGCTGCGGATCCGGTAGTGCTGCGGATCCGGTAGTCGGGTGCCGCCGCCGCCCGGCGTGCGGCATCCTTGGACGTGCGGCATCGGTTGACGGCCAGGCGGTCGGAAGGAGTGGTCATGTCCTACCCAGAGGTCCGTCCACGTCGACTGCGGCGGTCCCCGGCGGTCCGCCGGCTGGTCGAGGAGACCCGGGTCGCCCCGGCCGAGCTGGTGCTGCCGATGTTCGTCAGGGAGGGGCTCGCCGAGCCGAGGCCGATCGCCTCGATGCCGGGCGTGGTGCAGCACTCCCGGGAGTCGCTGCGTAAGGCGGCGGCCGAGGCGGTGCACGCCGGAATCGGCGGCATCATGCTGTTCGGGGTGCCGACCGCCAAGGACGAGACCGGCTCCGGCGGGATCGACCCGGACGGCATCCTCAACGTCGCGATCCGGGACGTGATCGCCGAGGTGGGCGACGCCACGGTGGTGATGAGCGACCTGTGCCTGGACGAGTTCACCTCGCACGGGCACTGCGGGCTCCTCGCCCCGGACGGCACGGTCGACAACGACGCCACCCTGGCCGCGTACGCCGAGATGGGGGTCGCCCAGGCCGAGGCCGGGGCGCACATGGTCGGGCCGTCCGGGATGATGGACGGTCAGGTCGGGGTGGTCCGCCGGGCACTGGACGCCGCCGGGCACGCCGACACCGCGATCCTGGCGTACGCGGTGAAGTACTCCTCGTCCTTCTACGGCCCGTTCCGGGAAGCGGTGGAGTCCTCGCTCCAGGGCGACCGGCGTACCTACCAGCAGGACCCGGCGAACCTGCGCGAATCCCTCCGGGAGGTACGCCTCGACGTCGCCGAGGGAGCCGATCTGGTGATGGTCAAGCCGGCCCTGCCCTACCTCGACGTGCTCTCGGCGGTCCGCGCCGAGGTCGACGTACCGGTCGCCGCGTACCAGATCTCCGGCGAGTACTCGATGGTCGAGGCGGCCGCGGCCAATGGCTGGATCGACCGCGACCGCGCCGTGCTGGAGACCCTGACGTCGATCCGCCGGGCCGGCGCCCAGATCATCCTCACCTACTGGGCGGTCGACGCCGCCCGGATGCTCCGCGACCGCTACTGAACGGTCAGCGTGGAGACCTTCAGCAGCTCGTCGTACCGGTAGAGCCGGTTGGGGTTCTCCGAGACCTGGGGCACGCCGACCCGAAGCGTGTGGTTGTCGGCCCACGCCATCGCGTCCCGCCAAGTGTGCATCAGGGGCTCTTGGAGAGGAATGATCCTGCCGAGCTGTTGGCTGGCGCGGACCTCGCCGGTCGCCACGTCGAAGACCGTCACCCTCCACAGCGACTCATCCGACACGTCGGACGATGTCTGATCGTAGATCACGGCCAACAGGCGGCCATCGGGGGAGAACCGGACGTTCCGCACCGTGCCGCAACCCTGGACGGACCAGTTTCCCCGTTGCCGCTGGTCGGCCAGGCCGACAACGTGGATGCCACACCGGCTCCGGTCGGCCGGTACGGAGGTGCCCGGCGGGGTGCCGTCCGGGATCTGCCGCTCCCAGGTGCTGAGGAGTCCGGGGCCGCCGGCCAGCGTCAGGTAGGTGGGCTGGTCCGGCGGGAGGACGATCTCGTACGGCTGCACCAGAATGCGGCCAACCGGGAATATGTCAGCCGGCGTTACCGTCCGCTCGCGTCCGGTGGTCAGGTCGTGCGCCACGATCGTGTCACGGTTCCGCAGCAGGTACGCCTCCCGTGCCGTCACATCCAGCAGATCGATCCGGATGCCGTCGGGTCCCAGACTGCGGCTGTGTTCGATGCTGCCGTCCGGGCGGAGCACCGTCAACCTCATCGGCGGTTGGGTCAGGCCGACCAGCCGGCCGTCGGACAGCCCGGTAACGACCACCAGGTTCTCCGGGAGGGGATGTTCGACCACCGAGCCGTCGAGGTTGATCTCGGTGATCGTGGGCGGAGTGTCGACAACACGGATTTCCCGGCCGTCCCCAGAGAGCAGAAGATCATTCAGGGGGCCGAACAGCAGCCGCTCGGCAGGCGTGGCGGGTCGGACCGTGGCCGCCGAGCGGTCGGCTGGGTTGAGCCGGTCGGTCACCAACGGCACGCCGACTGCGGTGAGCGCGACGAGGCAGGCCACCGAACCGGCCGTTACGGCGGTTCGACGGCGACGCCGGGACCGCCAGCGGCGGCGTAGCGCGTCGAGATCACCGCCGGGTGCCGGCGCCGTCGTCGCGGCCCGGCGCACCGCCGCAGCCAGATCCTCGGGTACGTCGTGCATGGCTCAGTTCTCCTCGGTAAGGGTGTCCCGCATGGTGGTCAGGGCCCGGGCCAGTCGGCTCTTGACCGTGCCCTCGGCGATGTCGAGCACGGACGCGGTCTCCGCTACGGACAGATCCAGCAGCACCCGGCACACCACGACGGCGCGCTGGGCGAGCGGTAGCTGGTCGAGAGCGGTCCGGGCCGCCAGCGCGGCCGGATCGGGAGCAGGGGCGGCCGGGTGCCGTTCCTCGGTGACCGGCGGGCGCTCCCAGCGCAGTTTGCGCCACCAGGAGGTCGCCCAGTTCAGGCCGACGCGGTACGCCCAGCCGGCCGGATTCTCCATCCCACGGACCCGCTGCCAGCGGGCATAGGCCCGGGCCATCGCCTCGTCGGCGGCCTCCCGGGCGAGGTCGTGGTTGCCCAGGGTCAGCGCCAGCGCCCGGTACACCCGGTCGCTGTTCGCCCGGTAGAACGCGTCGAACGGCTCGGCCGCGACGGCGTCGGCCGAGCGGGCGCGGGGCTCGGCGGCCAATAGTTCCATGCCCGGTACACGCGACAGCGTGTCGATCCGTTCCCGCCGGCCGCCGGAATTCCGCCCCGGCGGGCGGTGGCGCTCCGGCGGGGCGGGCTCAGCCGGCGGCGTCGAGCCGGTGCACCAGTTCCGCGACGTCCACGCCGTACTCGTACCACGCCCGGTCATCTCGGAACCCGAGGTCGGCGTTGACCGCCCGCATCGCCTCGTTGGTCTGGGCGTTCCAGGTCTGCACCTCGGAGAGCTTCGGCTCGGCCGAGCGGAGTTCGAAGAGCATCCGGGCCTTCATCGCCCGGTCGATGCCGTAACCCCGGTGATCCTGGCCGACGATGGTGTCGTACTGGTCGGCCCGGGTCGGATGCTGGGCCGGCACGACGACCTCGGTGAGGCCGGCGACGACGCCGGTCTTCTCCTCGATCGCCAGCACGATGTACGGCTTCATGCCCCGCCGGTGCAGGCAACTCAGGCTGTCCCGCAACCGCTGCGGATCGTACGAACTCGGTCGCAGGTCCAGGTCGCCGTCGTCGACGTCGCGTACCTCGGCCTTGGCCATCGCGTACGCCTCGATCAGGTCTTCCGGCGGTCCACCCGGGCAGAACTCCAGCCGGTATCCCGCGCCGATGCCCTGGGCCATGTCGCCGAGGGCATCCCAGTCCACCGTGGACAGGCGCAGCACGCTGCGCGCCTCGACGTACTCCTGGGCGAAGCCCAGCCTCTCGTAGAAGTCCACCGCAGGAGTGCCGCCGATGACCTCCACGCCCATCAGCCGGAAGCCCTCCTGGTACGTCCGTCGGGCCGCCGTGGCGATCAACTTGCGGCCCAGGCCCCGGCGTCGGGCGGCCGGATGCACCATCACCTCGAGCACGCCGATGTCACCCAGCAGCAGTACGTGGGTGTGCCCGAGGATGCGGCCGGGTTGCCCGTCGGCCGAGGGGTCCTCCTGGATGACCCACGAAATGCGGCGTTCGCCGGGCATCACCTCGCAGAGGTACTCCCGGAGCAGGCCGTTCTCCCACAGCGGATCCTCCGGTAGGTCGGCCGCGAAAACCGCATTGATCGCGTCCAGGAACGACTCGATCTCGGCGGCCGGGGCGGTCCGGGGATCCCACTCGCGCACCATCACCCGTCTAGCTTGCCGTTAACCGCAGCCTGGCGAAAGTGCCCAGTTCTTCAATGTACCGGGGCCATTACGCTAAGTTCTGCTGTCCGTCCCGTACTTGTTGGCCGTGTCGAAGACGGATTGGGCATATGGCCGCACGTCATTGTAGGAAAGGATGGCGTTCCACCAGTCCGTGGGGACCGACAGGTTGCGGCCGCCCTTGCACAGATAGTTACCGGCCGCGAGGGCCGCGTCGTCGATGCTGTGTGGGTTCTTCACGCCGTCGCCGTCGGCGTCGGCCCCGTCCTGGGCCCAGGTGGTGGGGATGAACTGCATCGGACCGACCGCCCGGTCGTACGTGGCGTCGTCGTCGAGCGCGCCGTCTTCGGTGTCCATGATCCGCATTCGGCCGCCGTTGCCGTCCAGCGGCAGTCCGATGATCTCGGGAGTCGCCACTCCGTTCGCCCCCAGAACGGCCCCGTTGGCACTTCCGTGACCGGACTCGACCTTCCCGATCGCGGCCAGCGTGGTCCAGCGCAGTACACAACCGGGCATCGACTGGGCGAGGCGCATCTCGGCGTAGCCGTACGCCTGCATGGCCACCGCCGGAACGCCGACCCGGCTGCCTACCTGGCTCGCCCAGCTGGCCAGTACGTCGGACGGGCGCCCGCCGACCGCGTTCCAGGGCGGCGCCGCCGCGGTCGGGG
>NZ_JADPUN010000410.1 GCF_015690345.1 Plantactinospora alkalitolerans
GGTTCACCCCGATCGCGCATCGGTACGCCGGAATCCGGTCGTCGACCCGGATCGCACCCCAGAGCCCGGAGAAGACCAGCGCGGACCGCCGGACCCGGGCCCGGGCGGCGCCGGTCAGGGTGTGAAGGTCCAGTGCGTCGTAGAGCACCCCGGTGTAGACCTTGGCGGCGGGGCCGGCCGGCGCGGTGCGCAGTGCCGCGTTGCGATCCAGTTCCTCGTCCTGCAACGGGCCGAGCCCGAGCACGCCGCGGGCCCGCTCCCGGTCCCCGCCCGAACAGAGGTCGACAAGCGCGTCCATCACCCGTTCCCGGCCCGGGGTCAGCGCCGGCCGGGTCAGCGAGTCCAGGTTCACCGGGCGGCCGGACCGGGGCGCGGTCTTTCCCTCCGAGGGAGGCAGCAGGATCAGCACAACCGGCAAGCCTACGCACGGACCGGGGCGGGAACGGGTTCGGCCACGGGTGCGGCCCAGCCCTCGGGCACGGGAAGTCCCGCCGCACGTCGGGCCAGGACGGCGGCGCCCACCTGTGCGGCCACGGCCCCGAAGGCGGAGGGAAGCACCACGGGCGCGGTCCGCCAGGCCAGTGCCGCGCGCAGCGCCTCGCGTACCGGGTCGAAGAGTTGCGGGCCGGCTTCGGCGAGTCCGCCGCCGAGCACGATCCGGGCCGGATCGAGGGTCAGGGTGAGGGTGGCCAGCGCGGTGCCCAGCGCGTGCGTGGCGGTGTCCCAGACGGACCGGGCCAGCGGATCGGTGGCGGTGGCCGCGGCGATCGCCCGGCTGTCGAGCCCGGGAGTGCCGCCGAGCCGGGCGTAGCGCCGGGCCAGGCCACCGGCGGAGGCGTACACCTCGAGGCAGCCCCGTTGCCCGCAGGGGCAGGGTTCCCCGCCGGGGAAGACCGGCATGTGGCCGACCTCGCCGGCCGACCAGGTCGCACCGGGAACGGGCTCGCCGTGCACCACGACCGTGGCGGCGATGCCGGTACCCAGGGGCAGGAGCAGGAAGTTGTCCAGTCCACGGGTGGCTCCCGCCACCGCCTCGGCGATGCCGGCGGCCCGGGCGTCGTGGCCGATCGCCACCGGCAGTCCGAGGTCGTCGTGGACGAGCGCCCGCAGCGGCACCTCACGGAACCTGATGTTCGAGGCGTACCGCACCACCCCGGCGGCCTCGTCGACGATGCCGGGGGTGACCACGGCGATCCCGGCGGGCGCGGCGCCCCGGGCGAGCGCGTCGTCGCGCAGCCGGCGGCACAGGGCCCGTACCGCGTCGACCGGGTCGCCGTCGGCGTCCGCCCGCGAGGGTACGACCACCGTGTGCCGGATCCGGCCGTCGTCGTCGAAGACGGACCCCTTCATTGTGGTTCCGCCGACGTCGACGGCGAGCACGCAACCGTCCGGGATCGGCCCGGTGGACCGGGTCGCAGCGGTCACCGGGTCGCCACGGTGAGGTCCGCGACGAAGTCGCGGTCCAGCGGGAACATCGGCCGCACCAGGTTCGCGTACGGCAGCCGGGCGAGGTCCTGGTCGACTCCGCCCGGGGTCAGCGCGAGCAGCCAGTCGCCGGCCGCGTCGAAGAGTTCGGGTTCGAGGTAGCCGATCTTCACGACGACCACGTCCACCGCGTCGACCGCAACGCCCAGCCGCGCGTAGGAGGCCAGTTGCCGGTACTGCATCCGCCGGGAGGTGACGAACACGCTGAGGCCGCCGACCCGGATGCTCACGCACCGTCCGCCGTCGGGGTCCTCGGCGACCGCCTCGAGGGTTCCGGTGAGCGGGAGCGGTCCCGGTTCCCGGGCGTCGATCCGGCCGCCGACGCGTACCTCGACCGGCGTGCCCGGCGACCGGTCGGCGACCTGCGCCACGGCCCCCGGGTCGACCAGCGAGGCGAACACCGCCCGGACCGAGCCGTCCCGGATCTCGGGCCGGGCCAGCATCCGGGACAGCGCGAAGGTGACGTCGTCGGCACCGCCGGCCCCCGGGTTGTCGCCGGAGTCGCTGATGAAGAACGGCCGCCGGGCCGGCTCCGCGACCGCGGCCAGGGCCGTGTCGAGACACTCGTCCATCGAGCCGGTCGGCGCGACGAAGGAGAACTCCTTCCGGGCCGCCCAGAAGCGCTCGCCGAGTTCCCGGGCCGCCTCGGTCGCGGCCGCCGCGTCGGTGCCGGTGACGACGACGGCGCCCCGGCAGCGGGCCTGGTCGGCCCAGGCGAACCCGATCCAGATCGCCGCGTCGATGACGCCGTCCCGGGCCTCGACCTCGGTGATCCGGCCGTACAGGTCCCGGGCCGGTTCGACCCGGGTGCTGGTCATCTCCCCGGGCAGCAGGATCGGTACGTGCACCAGGGCCCTGTGCGGCCGTTGCCCCCGGCGCAGCGCCTCCACCAGGTTGCGGGCCGCGCGCTCGCGGGTTTCCCAGACGTCGACGTGCGGGGCGGTGCGGTAGCAGGTGAGCAGGTCGCAGCCGTCGAACAGCACGGGCGATACGTTGCCGTGCAGGTCCATGGCCGCGGAGACGAACGGCTCCGGGCCGATCACCGAGCGGATCGCGGTGACGAGGTCGCCCTCGGCGTCGTCCCGGCCGACGACGCTCATCGCGCCGTGGATGTCCAGCAGGATGCCGTCCAGGTCGCCGGCCCGGGACAGCCCGTCCAGGATCTCCGCCGACCAGGCGTCGTAGGCCGCGGGATCGACCGCACCGCCGGGTAGGGCCCGGGCGTGCACCAGGGGTACCCACTCGATCCCGGCGGCCCACGGCGCGAGGGGCGAGAGCCACGCGTAGCGGCCCAGCAGCGCGTCGCCCCGGGTCACGTCGAAGTCGCTGGCCGTGCTCAGGTGCGGCGAGAAGGTGCTGGATTCGATGTGTATGCCGCCGATGGCGATGCGGAGGGAACGGGGCACGGACGGAACTCCTCAGCTGGGACGGACGTCGGCCGCGACGCGTACCAGGTGCCCGAGGCCGACCAGGGCGGCATCCGGGCCCACGACGCTGGCCTCGATGGACAGGGACTGGGTCATCGACGGCAGGCAGCGCTCGTAGAGCATCCCCCGGGCGGCGGCGACGTAGACGTCGAGGCTGGACAGCGCCCCGCCGATGACGACGGCATCGGGGTTGAGGAAGTTGACCAGGCCGGACAGCGCGACCCCGAGCAGCCCGCCGGCGTGCCGGACCATCGTCACCGCCGTCGGTTCGGCGTCGGTGACGGCGGCGATGACGTCGTGGGTGCTGGCTATCGGCAGGCCCTGCTCCGCCAACTGATGGGCCAGGGCGGCACCGCTGGCGACGGTCTCCAGGCAACCCTGGCTGCCGCAGGAGCAGTGCCGCTCGCCGCTGTCCGCCACCCGTACGTGGGTGACGTCGCCGCTGAGCCCCCGGCCGCCCCGGTAGACCTGCCCGCCGGTGACCAGGCAGCCGCCGATGCCGGTACCGGCCTTGACGTAGATCATGTCTCCGGTTTCCCGGTCCCGGGCGGTGTGTTCGCCGATCGCGGCGGCCTTGGCGTCGTTGTCGACGACCACCGGCACGGAGAAGCGCCGGCTCAGCTCGACCTGCGCGTCGACGCCGCTCCAGCCGGGCATCCGGGCGGGGCCGACCAGCCGGCCACGGGGAAACTCGACAGGTCCCGGCAGCGCCACCCCGAGCCCCAGCAACGCCTGACCGGGGGCGGTCGCCGCCTGGATCCGCTCGAACGCCAGCGCCACGGCGTCGAAGACCTCGGCGGGCCCGGCGGCGATGTCGATGGCCACCTCCTCGGCGGTGACCAGCCGCCCGTCGGGTGTGCAGAGACCGATCCGGGCGTGCTGGGCGCCCAGTTCCGAGACGGCGAAGACGCCGGCGACCTCCCGTAGCCGGAGGATCCGGGGTCGTCGCCCGCCGGTGGAGCGGCCCACACCCTCCTCCAGGATCGCGCCCTCCTCCAGCAGTCGCCGTACGACGCCGGTGACGGTCGAGGGGGCCACCTGGAGCGCCTCGACGAGATCGGCTCGGGAGGTGGCCTCACCGCTGGCCAGCAGCTTGAGCGTCTGGTCCCGCAGGGTGGCGGAGATCGGATCCGACATGCGTCTCCTCCTTAGGGCCGGTCGTCCGGCGCCGCCTCAGCTTGTCGGGTGCGGTGGCCGGGGGGTCGAGCAGGGGTCGCCGCGAAGGTCATCGGAAAGATGCTTCGGCGACTTCGATCGTAACCTGACGGAAGTTGGCGAACAAACTGAGATTGTTTCGTTGACTCCGAACTTTGCTCCCTATACATTCTCCGCATCGACCGCTTGAGCAGCACCAGGCGGCTGGACGCGACGCCTCTGACGCCCGACGACGCGGGGCCCGTGCAGATCAATCGAGGAGACTCATGAGGAGCAGATTCCACCGGCGCGCCCTGCGCGGCACCGTGGCCGTGGCCAGCGTGCTCGCCATCGGCGCGGGCCTGGCCGCCTGTAGCGGCGACAGCGGTTCGAAGGGCTCCCAGGGCGGGAGTCAGGGAAAGGACACCGTCACGGTGGCCTTCCGGACCCCCAACTGGATCCTGCCCATCTCGGCCCCCGGATTCACCCAGGGCGAGAACGCCACCTTCACGACGGCGCTGTACCGGCACCTGTACGAGTACCAACTGGACGGCTCGGCGAAGTACAACATCAACGCCGAGCGTTCGATGGCCGAGGCGCCCGTGGTCAGCAACGGCGGCAAGACCCTGACGATCACGCTCAAGGACAACAAGTGGTCCGACGGCAAGCCCGTCACCACCAAGGACATCCAGTTCTGGTGGAACCTGGTCACCGCGAACAAGGACAAGTGGGCGTCGTACCGGGCCGGCGGCTTCCCGGACAACATCGCCGACTGGAAGATCACCGACGAGAAGACCTTCTCGCTGACCACGACCAAGGCGTACAACACCGCGTGGTTCGTCGGAAACCAGCTCAACCGGATCGTCCCGCTGCCCCAGCACATCTGGGACAAGGACTCCGCCACGGCGAGCGTCGGCGACCTCGCCAGCACGCCGGCCGGCGCCAAGAAGGTCTTCGACTTCCTGACCACGGCGTCCAAGGACCCGAAGTCGTACGCGACAAACGAGTTGTGGAAGGTCACCAGCGGCCCCTGGAAGCTGGACAAGTACGTGCCGAACGGCGAGGTCGTGCTCGCCGCGCAGCCGACCTACTCGGGCTCGGACAAGCCGAAGCTGGCCAAGATCGTCCTGCGGCCGTTCACCAGTGACGACGCCGAGTTCAACGTGCTGCGCGCCGGTGAGATCGACTACGGGTACATCCCGCCGGCCAACCTGTCCCAGCAGTCGTACCTCGAGTCCAAGGACTACAAGGTCGCACCCTGGTACGGCTGGTCCATCACCTACCTCCAGCTGAACTTCAACAACCCCAAGACGGGCGTGCTGTTCAAGCAGCCGTACCTGCGCCAGGCGATGCAGATGCTCGTCGACCAGCCGACCATCAACAAGGTCATCTGGTCCGGCATGGCCGCCCCGAGCTGTGGCCCGGTGCCGCTCAAGCCGGGCACCACCGATGCCAACGGGTGCGCGTACTCGTTCGACCCGGCCAAGGCCAAGACCCTGCTCGAAGGCCACGGCTGGAAGGTGACCCCGGACGGCAAGACCGTCTGCCAGGCCCCGGGCACCGCCGAGAACCAGTGCGGCGAGGGCATCGCCGCCGGCACGCCGCTGGCCTTCACGGTCACCAGCCAGAGCGGGTTCGACGCCACCACCAAGATGTTCTCCGAGATCAAGTCGCAGATGGCCAAGCTCGGCATCGAGCTGACCATCAAGGAGGTACCCGACTCGGTCGCGGTCACCCCGGCCTGCAAGCCGACCGAGGCGACCTGCTCGTGGGACATGTCCTTCTTCGGATCGCAGGGCAGCTGGTACTACCCGGTCTTCGCCAGCGGCGAGCGGCTCTTCTCCACCGGTGCTCCGGTGAACCTGGGCAGCTACAGCAACCCGGAGGCCGACCGGCTCATCGAGGCGACCCAGTTCTCCGCCGACGAGAGCGCGCTGAAGGCGTACAACGACTTCCTCGCCAAGGACCTGCCGGTGCTCTGGATGCCGAACCCGGTGTACCAGATCTCGGCGTACAAGTCGGGGTTGCAGGGTGTCGAGCCGCAGGACCCGATGAACTACTTCTACTTCCAGGACTGGTCCTGGAAGAACTGACCCACTGACCGTCCCGGCTCCGGTGGCGCCTGACCGCGCCACCGGAGCCCATCGAGGAGGGGGAGGAGCCGCCCAGTGGTCCGGTACCTCATCACACGCCTGGGCCAGGCCCTCATCGTCATCGTGCTGGTCACGGTGATCGCGTTCATCATCCTGCACCTGCTGCCGGGCGGCGCCGCGCGCTCCGCGCTGGGCAAGGAGGCGACGCTGGAGCAACTGGCGGCGTTCAACCACGAGATGGGCTACGACCGGCCCTGGGTCCAGCAGTACCTGATGTACGTGCAGCGCCTGCTGCACGGCGATCTCGGCTACTCGTTCCAGCTCAACCAGTCGGTCACCGAGGCGATCGGCCAGCGGCTGCCGAAGACGATGGCGCTGTCGCTGCTGTCGACCCTGCTGGCCGTCGTGGTGGCGATCCCGCTCGGCGTGATCCAGGCGGTACGGCGCAACCGGTGGCCCGACTACGCCATCACCTCGCTGTCGCTGCTGGCGTACGCGACCCCGATCTTCTTCATGGGCCTGATGATGATCATTCTCTTCTCGCAGGTCTGGCCGATCCTTCCGCCGGAGGCGCCGCAGGGCTTCACCCTGGGGGAGATGCTTGCCGAACCGGCCGGACTCGTCCTGCCCACCGTCACGCTCGCCATCGTCACCATCGCGGTGTACTCGCGCTACGTCCGCTCCTCGATGGTCGACAACCTCAACGAGAACTACGTGCGTACCGCCCGCAGCAAGGGGCTGTCGGAGCGCCGGGTCGTCGTCCTGCACACCCTGCGCAACGGCCTCTTCCCCGTCATCACCCTGCTCGGGATGTACCTGCCGGCGCTGTTCAGCGGGGCCCTGGTGGTGGAGTCGCTGTTCAACTTCCCCGGCATGGGGCAGCTCTTCTGGCAGGCGGCGCTCAAACGCGACTTCCCGATCCTGCTCGGAGTCACCCTGATCATCTCGGTCGCGACCGTGCTCGGTGCACTCCTCGCCGACCTGCTCTACGCCGCCGTCGACCCCCGGGTCCGACTTCGGGGGAGGACCTCGTGACCACGCTGCCCGAGGTGCCCGGCGTACCGGTCGGCGCGCCGCCGCTCGCGGTCGACGCCGACGAGGCGCCGGTCCGGGGTCTGTGGCGCCAGGGGGTGTCGGTCTTCTGCGAGAACCGGCTCGCCCTGGTCGGCCTGGGCCTGTTCATCCTGCTGGCCGGGGTCTGCTTCCTCGGGCCGCTGGTCTACCACACCGACCAGGTGCACACCGACCTCGCGGCGGTCCACCTCGGACCCGGCGAGCAGGGACATCCGCTCGGGACCGACGGAGTCGGCTACGACCAGCTCGGGCGGCTGATGCTCGGCGGACAGACCTCGATCGTCGTCGGGCTCGCGGCGGGCATCCTCGCCACCTTCCTCGGCACGCTCTGGGGAGCCGTCGCCGGATTCGCCGGCGGTTGGGTCGACTCCGCGATGATGCGGGTCGTCGACGCGATGATGTCGATCCCCTCGCTGTTCCTCTTCATGCTGCTGGCCGCCATCGTCACCCCGAGCGTGCCGATGCTGATCCTCATCATCGGCGCGTTCGCCTGGCTGGGACCGGCCCGGCTCGTCCGGGGCGAGGCGCTGAGCCTGCGGTCCCGCGAGTACATCCAGGCCATGCGTGCGATGGGCGGCACCGGTGGCCGCGCGGTACGCCGGCACATCGTGCCGAACGCCATCGGCACCGTGATCGTCAACGCGACCTTCCAGGTCGCCGACGCCATCCTCTACGTCGCCTACCTGTCGTTCCTCGGCCTCGGCGTTCCGCCGCCGGCCGCGAACTGGGGCGGGATGCTCTCCGACGGCCTCGCGGACACCTACAGCGGCCACTGGTGGCTGCTGTATCCGCCCGGAATCGCCATCATCCTCATCGTGCTCGCCTTCAACTTCATGGGCGACGGGCTGAGGGACGCCTTCGAGGTCCGCCTCCGGCGACGCTAGCAGGAGCAGGGAAATGAGCGCACCGATCGAGTTCACCGTCCGGCACGACGAGGCAGCCCGGGACGCGGGGGAGAACGAGCCCCTGCTGCGACTGCGCAACCTTCACACCGACATCGCGCTGCGTCGCGGCACCGTACACGCCCTCGACGACGTCAACCTGGAGGTCCGCCCCGGCGAGACCCTCGGCATCGTCGGCGAGTCGGGCAGCGGCAAGACGATGACCGCACTGTCGGTGATGGGCCTGCTGCCGTCGGGTGGCAGCGTGGTCGGCGGCCAGATCCTCTTCGAGGGCCGCGACCTCCGGTCCCTGCCGACCGACGAGGTACGGCGGATCCGGGGCGTCCGGATGGGCATGGTGTTCCAGGACCCGCTCACCTCGCTCAACCCGACGATGCGGATCGGCACCCAGGTCGCCGAGCCGCTGCGGGTACACGAGGGGGCCGGGAAGGCGCAGGCCCGGGAGCGGGCGATCGAGATCCTGCGCCGGGTGGGAATGCCCCGACCGGACAGGATCGTCGACAACTATCCGCACGAACTCTCCGGCGGGATGCGGCAGCGGGTCGCCATCGCCATGGCACTGATCTGCTCGCCGCGCCTGCTCATCGCCGACGAACCGACCACCGCGCTCGACGTGACCACGCAGCGCCAGATCCTCGAACTTCTCGACGACCTGCGGGAAGAGTTCGGGATGGCCGTCATCCTGGTCACCCACGACCTGGGCGTGATCGCCGGCCGGGCGGACCGGGTCGCGGTGATGTACGCCGGGCGGGTGGTGGAGACCGCAGCCACCGCAGAACTGTTCCGGTCGCCCCGGCACCGCTACACCGAGGCGCTGATGGAGGCGCTGCCCGAGATGGCGGTCCGCGAGCCGGGCGTACCCGAGCGGCTCTACAGCATTCCCGGCCTGCCGCCGGACCTGTCCCGCCCGCCCGCCGGATGCCGGTTCGCCCCGCGCTGCCGGTTCGGAACGGACGAGTGCCGTACCACCGAGGTGACCCTGTCGACGGGCGGCCACCAGCACGCGTGCCTGCACCCGGTCGCCCTGACCACGGCTGCCCCGGCGGCCCGGACGGCGCCGGTGTCCGCACCGGCGGTGGACGCGTCCGGCCCGGCGCCGGAACCGATCCTGTCGGTCCGGGGGCTGGTGAAGGACTACGAGGCGACCACCGGTGGACTGCTCCGCCGGACCACCGGGCGGGTGAGTGCCGTGGCGGGAGTCTCGTTCGAGGTCCGGCCCGGCGAGACCTTCGGACTGGTCGGCGAGTCCGGCTGCGGCAAGTCCACGGTGGGGCGGCTGGTCGTCGGGCTGGAGCAGCCGACCGACGGGCAGATCGTCCTCGACGGCACCGACATCGCCCGGCTGCCCCGGCGCGAACGTCGCCGGATGCACCGCCAGGTCCAGTTGATGTTCCAGGACAGCTACGCGGCGATGAACCCACGGATGCGGGTCGACGCCATCCTCTCCGAACCGCTGGAGATCCAGCAGGTGGGTGACACGGCCGCGCGGCGGGCCCGGATCGGCACCCTGCTCGACCAGGTGGGGCTGTCCCGGCGGGTCCTGGAGCGCTACCCCCACGAGTTCTCCGGCGGCCAGTTGCAGCGTATCGGGCTGGCCCGTTCCCTGGCCCTGCAACCCCGGCTGATCGTCGGCGACGAACCGGTGAGCGCGCTCGACGTGTCGATCCAGGCACAGGTGCTCAACCTGATGCGGGACCTCCAGCGCGAGCTGGGCCTGGCGTACGTGTTCATCAGCCACGACCTCTCCGTCGTCGACTACATGGCGGATCGGATCGGCGTGATGTACCTGGGCAAGCTCGTCGAGGTCGGACCTGCCTACGACGTGGTCAGGTCCGCCCGGCATCCGTACACCCAGGCACTTCTCGACGCCGTGCCGTCCGCCACCCCCGACCTCGCCGCGCCGCGCGAGAGCGTCACCATCCGTGGCGAGCTGCCGAGTGCGCTGAACCCGCCCACCGGATGCCGGTTCCGGACCCGGTGCCCCCTGGCGCAGGAGATCTGCGAGACCGAGCCGCCGCTGGCCGGCGCTGCCCACCAGGTCGCCTGCCACTTCCCGCTGCGTCAGGAGGGCGGAGCCGAAGCCTGATCCTGGGCGGCCGGTGCGCCGTACCGGCCACCCGCCGTTCAGCGGTAGACGCGAACGTAGTCGACGAGCATCCGGGACGGGAACGGCGTGGTCGAGTCCACCGGCCCCGGGAAGTCACCGCCGACGGCGAGGTTGAGGATCAGATAGAACGGATGGTCGAAGACCCACGGGCCGCGGGTCGACTCCACCGTCTCCTTGCTGGCGTAGAAGACCGTCTGGCCGTCCACCTTGAACGTCATGCCCCGGCTGTCCCACTCCGCGGCCCAGACGTGGAAGCCACCGGCGAAGTCGACGCCACCCGGCGCGGGATACTTCTGCCCGTAGCCCGCGCCGCCGTTGTACTGCGGTGCGTGCAGCGTGGAGTAGCCCTCCAGCGTGTTGCGGCCGAGAACCTCCATGATGTCGATCTCGCCGTTGTACGGCCACGGACGGCCGGTGAGGAAATCGGCGCCCATCATCCAGAAGGCGGGCCACAGGCCGTTGCCCTTCGGCACCTGGATCCGAGCCTCGATCCGGCCGTACTGGACGGTGAACCTGCCGCCGGTGTTCATCCGGTGCGACGTGTAGTCCCGGCCGCCGGCGGTTTGCCTGCGAGCCTCGATCACCAGGGCCCCGGTGCCGTTCATCGAGGCGTTGTCGTTGTTCGTGTAGTACTGGATCTCGTTGTTCTGGCCGGTGCCGGGATCGATCGTCCACTTCGTCGGGTCGGGCTTGCTGCCGGCCGCTCCGTTGAACTCGTCGCTCCAGACGAGCTGGGTCGCCGGGAACGTCGGGTCAGGAGGCATCGCCGGCGGAGCGGTCGGGTTGCCGCCGGTACCGAAGACCTTGAACTCGTAGAGCGAGTAGCCGTACGTGCTCGACCGGGCGGTGCCGTACATCCGCACGTAGCGGCCGGTGCCGGTGATGTTGAGCGTCTCCTTGAAGCCCCGACCGGTGGTGGTGGAGTAGATCGGGGTCCAGGTGGAGGCGTTCGCGGAGACCTGGATCTGGTACGCGGTGCCGTACGCCGGATCCCACTGCAACACCACCTGACTGATCGTGGCGGTGGCACCGAGGTCGACGTAGATCCAGCCCGGGTCGACCCATCCGGTGGTGGCGCTGGTCGCCCAGCGGCTGGCCGGATCGTTGTCGAAGGCCCGCGCGGGGGAGCACTCGAAGCAGGCACCGTCGTTCTGGCTGGTCGAGGCCACCGCCGGTTTCTGGTACGACAGCAGCACACTTCCGCCGGGCGGCGGTGTCGTGGGTGCGGCGGTCGGTGAGGCGCCGGGCGGCGTGGTCGGCGGGTTGCCGGGTCCGGTGCCGGTGCGTACCGCGAACTCCCAGAGCGAGTAGCCGAACGTCGTTCCCCGCTGGGTGCCGAGGACCCGGACGTAGCGGCCGGAGCCGGCGACGGTCAGGACCTGGGTCCCGCCGGTGCCGTTGGTCGTGCTGTGCACCGTGGTCCAGCTCGTGCCGTCGGCCGAGGTCTGGATCTGGAACGCGGTGGCGTACGCGGCCTCCCAGTTCAGGGTGACGCCACAGATCGACTGGGTCGAACCGAGGTCGACCCGCAACCACTGCGGATCGGCGGCGAGGCTGGCCCACCGGGTTCCGGTGCTGCCGTCCACCGCCGAGGAGGCTGGATAGGTGGCGGACTCGACCGACGACGCGGTCGCCGGCCGGCCCTGTGCGGCGTTCCCGGTGCCGCAGGCGCTGGCTCCGGACTCGCCGTACACCTGGAATTCCCAGAGCGAGATCCCGTACGCGGTGGCCCGCGCGGTGGCGTCGAGCCGGACGTACCGCCCGCTGCCGGTGACGGTGACCTCCGAAGTTCCGCCGCTGCCGTTGGTGGTGGTGTGTACGGTCGTCCACGCCGAGCCGTTCGTCGAGATCTGGATCGTGAAGGCGCGGGCGTAGGCGCCCTCCCAGTTCAGCACGATCCGGCTCAACGGTGCGACGGCGCCGAGGTCGACCTGCAACCACTGGGGCTCGGCGAAGGCGCTCGACCAGCGGGTGCCGGCGTTGCCGTCGACCGCCGCCGAGGCCGGGGTGGCGGCGGACTCGGTCGACGAGGCGGTGGTGGGCCGGCCCTGGGACAGCAGGGTCTCGGCCGCGTCGGCGGACGTACCGGTGACGGCGAGATAGCTGCCGAGCAGGGCCAGGATCGTGCCCGACAGGGTCAGGGCACGCCATCGGTCCAGCCAGTGTGGTCGGACGAGGGGTGGGGACAGAGCGCTGTTCATCAATGCTGCTCCCATAGCTGAGGGCCACAACGTGTCGGGCAGGTTGCGGGCCTGTGACATCTGACGAGAGAGCGCTCTCTCAGATACTCTGACCCACTCAGTGAACACTGTCAATGTCGGCCGGAGGGTTTCGACAAATCCGGCTGACCCTCGCACGACCTGCGGATACGCCTACCCGACCCGGCCCCTCAGGGACGCGGCACCTTCCGGCCGGCGGTGTTGTCCCGACGTACCTCCATCGCTTCCCGGATGAACCGGTCGACGGCGTCCCAACCGGGGCCGGGGCGACCGGTCGTGACCCGCTCGCTGCCGGACCGGGCCTGGTACACCCGCTGGTCGTCGTGGTTGGTCGGATCCAGCACGGCTCGCCAGTCGTGGCCGGCGCCGGGGATCGAGTAGAAGGTGACGGTGGCTCCGGCGTCCCGCAGTGCCTCATAGAGCAGCACGCTCTGGCCGTGCGGCACCAGCGCGTCGGCCTGGCCGTGCAGCAGGAGCATCGGTGGAGCGGACCGCGCCGCGTACCGGGCCGGGTTCGCCGTGCCGGCAGCCTCCGGGCGGCTCCGGATGGCGCCGCCGAGCAGCCGCGACTCCGGTGAGCGGGGATCGTTGTGGCAGTCGGTGATGCCGAGGTCCCGGTTGAACTTCCGGCGGGCGCCGGGCAGCATCTGCTCGTCCATCCGGAGGAAGTCGGTGGGTGGGTAGAACGCCACCGCGGCCTGGACCCGGCTGCTCGGAGCGGGACCGCCCGCCGCCGGATCGTCGTCGCCGGTCAGGGCCGCCATCGCCGCCGTCCAGCCGCCGGACGAGTCACCCATCACGGTGAACCGCTCCGGGTCGAGCCGGTACTGCCGGGCATGACCCCGCAGCCAGCGGATGGCGGCCCTGATGTCCCGCAGTTGGGCCGGAAATACTCCCTGACCGCTGGAGCGGATGCTCACCCCGGCCACGGCGTAGCCGCGGGCGGTGAAGATGCCGGCGATCGGGCCGGCACTGTCCTTGCCGTTGTCCCTCATCCAGCCGGAGCCGCCGGTCCAGAGAACCAGGGGCCGGTCGCCCCTGGGGTCCGCCGGCAGGTAGAGGTCCAGCAGATGGCCCCGCCCGTCCATCGGCTCGGCGGGCCGGTACGCCAGGTCGGCGATCATCGGCCGGGGCCGACTGGCGCCGGGGCGGCGGCGGTGCAGGAGGGCGGTGCTGCGGAGGCGCGGGGTGCCGTCAGTGGCGTGGGCTGCATGGCGAATAGTTTTCCTTCCGAATGGAGTATTACCCGCGTTCCCGCGTCGGCTGTCAGAGTGAGCGCAACCGACAGCCGCTCCGCCACGTCGAAGTCGAAGACGGCGGGACGAGGGGAAACTGATGAGACGAACCGGGTACGCCATGATGCTGCTCGTGGCCGGGACGCTGCTCGCGGGGTGCGCCGACCGTGGCGGTCCGGACCAGGGGGCTTCGGCCCCACCCACGCCGCTGGAGTCCGGTACGACCTCCCCGGCACCGGCCGATCCGGCCGGTCTGATCGGCTCGTGGAGCGTGGCCGAGGCGGACGAGGGGGAGGGGGCGATCCTGCGTCTCGCATCGGACGGTGCGCGGTTGTTCGACCGGTGCGGGGTGTGGCTCGGCTCCTGGCGGGCCGACCCGAACGGCCTGTTCGTCGTCGGGCTGTTCGGACTCTCGGGGCCGGACGGGACCGAGGGCTGCGCTCTCGAATCGACTCCGGGCTGGCTGAGTCGGGCAAGCGGGTTCCGATCGAACGGGGACGGCCGGATCCTCGTGGACGACCAGGGCGACCAGACGGCTCGGCTGCTGCCCGGTGCCACGCCGACGGCCGGGCCGAACCTGGCGCCGTCCGAGGTGGAGCCGCCGGTGGTCACCGACGAGGTGCGGCGGTCCTTCGCACCGGCGGTGGAGTTGCCGGCCACCCTGCTTCCGGCCACCCGCGCCGGGCTGGTCGACCGTTGGGTGCCCATCGGCGGTCGAGCGCCCAAGGCGTACGTGGAACTGGGCGCGGATGGCGGGTGGAGCGGCTCCGACGGCTGCAACGGCACGAGCGGGCGGTGGGTCGCCGGCCCGGCGGGTGCCCTGCTCGCCACCACCGGACCGAGCACCCTGGTCGGCTGCGCCAGCGTTCCGGTGGGGAGTTGGCTCGGTGACGCCTGGCGGGCCGGGCTGGACGGCGACGTGTTGGTGCTCCTCGACGCCCGGGGCGGCGAGATCGGCAGGCTCCGCAGAGCCTGACCCGGGCAGGTCGAGCGGGGGTCGGCAGGTGCGGTGGTGCTCTCCGGGTGGGGCCGACGGTATGGCCGCCGGCCCCACCCGGTGTGGTCACTGTGCCGGGGCGGAGGCCTTCTTGTCGTCCGCCGTCGCGCCATCCGGGGCGGCTTCGAGATCGAGCCGTTCCTGCTCGCGGTCGGCGAGGTACGCCCGGATGGAGTACGCCAGCGCGGCCGCCCAGACCACGTAGATCACGGCGTAGACCGCGTAGCGCGTGTTGTCGCCGGCGTCGATCCAGTCGCTGCGCAGCAGTGTGCGGATGTTGGTCAGGATGATGACTCCGCCGACCGCGGAGCCGAGCACCCTCGGCGGGATGTGCCGGACCAGCCAGGCCGCGATCGGTGCCGCGATGACGCCGCCGATGAGTAGCGCGGCGACCCAGGTGAAGCTGAGGTTCTCCGAGCCGATGCCGACGAAGAAGCCGATGCTGGCGGCGACGGCGACGAGGAACTCGCTGGTGTCGATCGAGCCGATCGTCTTGCGTGGTTCGAGCCGGCCGCTGGCCAGGATGGCCGGAGTGCCGACCGGGCCCCAGCCGCCACCACCGGTGGAGTCGACGAAGCCGGCGACGATGCCGAGCGGGGCGAGGAAGCGCTTGCGCAGCGGCTTGCCGAGGTTGCCCTTGGGCAGGCCGAACGTGGTGAACCGGATCAGGATGTACAGGCCGAGGGCCAGCAGGATCACCGACATCAGTGGCGCCGCGGTCTCGGTGGAGAGGCCGGAGAGGAAGGTGGCGCCGGCGAAGGCGCCGACCGCACCCGGTATGCCGATCTTGGCAACGACCTTCCAGTCGACGTTGCCGAACTTCCAGTGCGCGGCACCGGAGACGAGGGTGGTGCCGATCTCGGCGAGGTGGACCGTGGCCGACGCGGCGGCCGGGTTGGTGCCGATGGCGAGCAGCAGGGTCGTCGAGGTCACGCCGTACGCCATGCCGAGGCTGCCGTCGACGAGTTGGGCGCCGAGGCCGACGAGGGCGAGGAGGAGGAGTTTTCGCATCTGGCTACCACCAGTCCGGGGATGGAGGTTTCGATGGGGGTGTCAGCCGATCGGGCGTCGCTGCCTGGTCAGCAGGTCCGTCGCGGCACCGTCGGTGCCCGGGTGGCTGGCGATGCCTGACATCGCCTGGACCGCGTGGTCGCTACGAGCTGAGGCATACACGGCATCGGGATCCCTCGCTGGACCGGGACGACCACTGCCGTAGCCGCCCTGTGGTGAGCACCGCTCGTAAAACCCTACTATCTCGATCGAGATTAAGACCTTGATGGGGATGAGGCAAGACCGGCGGGCACCGTGTCGCCGAGGATGTCGCCGGACGGCGACAGATATATCTAAAATCCCATCGATTCAATAGGTAATCTGATCGGCGAGCGCGGCCACTGTGGAGTCGCCGAGATGTCAAGTAGAGCTGCAATATTGGTCAGTTTCCCGCAACAACGGCCGACTGCTGGTGGCCGCCGAGTAGAGCGCGGATGACTGCCTTCCAGAATGTGGAACGTCGTTGACCCTGGCCAATCGGACGCGGAGGATAGATCACATGCAGCGGCGATACATCCTCCACCTCGTCAGCCGCCTGCACATCGATCTGGCGCGTCACGCCAGCGCAGGCTGTCCCCGCTGACCACGACCGGACCGGCACACCGCCGGCCGCGTCGTCGGGCCGACACCCGCTGACCTTCGTCAACGTCATCCCGCCGCACATCGCCGTGCGGGCAACTCCGCCTTCGTGAACCACCCCGCCGGTACCGGCCGTCGCTGCCACCCGCATCGCGGACCGGTACCGGGGATGGTCGCTGCCCGACTGCCGCCGACCGTGGCAGTACTCCCGGACGGTTAGGAGAGAGACGTCATGACCATTACCGACCTGACACCGATCGACGCGACGCGGTTCCGGTCCCTGCTCCGCCGGCAGGCCGCCGCGGTGACCGTGGTGACCGCGGCCGGCCAGCCGCCGGTCGGCTTCACCGCGACGTCGTTCACCTCGGTCTCGCTGCACCCGCCGCTGGTCTCCTTCTGCCTCTCCCGCACGTCGTCGAGCTGGCCGACGGTGGCCGACGCCGGACACGTCGGCGTACACCTGCTGGCGCAGGGGCAGCACGAGGTGGCCCGGACGTTCGCGACCAGCGGCATCGACCGGTTCGCCGCACATCAGGGCTGGCGGCCCGGCCCGTACGACGTGCCGCTGCTGGACGGGCCGGTCGCCTGGCTGGTGTGCCGGGTCGTGGAGCGGGTGGTCGCCGGTGACCACGCGATCGTGCTGGCCGAACCACTGGTCGGCGGACACACCGAGGACGAAGCGCCGCTGCTCTACCACATGGGCCGGTACGCGTCCCTCGCCTCCTGACCCGTACCGCCCTCCCCTCCGAGTCACTCCGCCGGCCCGTCGGGCCCATCGCACAGGAGTTCCCCATGTCACCTCCGCCCCGCTCCGCTCCCCAGTTGTCCGGACCGTCGGTGCTCCGCCGGCGTACCTTCCTCGCGGCCACGCTCGGCGTCGCCGCCGCCGGACTTGCCGGTTGCGCGAAAGACGACCGGCCCACCGTCCGACTGGCCCTCGACGCGCCGCTGCCGGCGAAGGTGCCGAGCGGCACGGTGCTGCGGGTCGGCGACAAGGAACTGCAGAAGGCGATCGAATTCTCCGGCCAGGCGGAGAAGCTGAGCTTCGACGTCTCCTGGGCGAACATCAGTGGCGGCCCGGAGACCCTGGAGGCGTTCCGGGCGGATGCGTTGGACATCGGCTCGGTGGCCGACATACCGCCGATCCACGCCGCCTGGACCGGGCAGCCCACGAAGATCGTCGCGGCCAAGTTCCGGCAGGATCCGATCAACCACCCGATCTACCAGCTCGGCGTCGCGCCCGGAGCCGGCGTGGCCAGCCTCGCCGACCTGCGCGGCAGGAAGATCGCCTACAGCCCCGGCCAGGCCCAGGGCGCCCTGGTGCTGCGCGTGCTGCACCAGGCCGGGCTGACCAAGGGCGACGTCAAACTGGTGGAGCTCGCCAGCACCGGGGACGTCTATCCGACCGCGCTGGCCAGCCGCCAGGTCGACGTGGCACCGATCGGTGGCATCAACGTCAAGCGCTACCTGGCCAAGTACGCCAGGGACGGCGGCACCACCATCTCGCACGGCCTCCGGGACGACCCGGGCCACCTCTACGTCCGGGCGCAGACCCTCGAGGACCCGGCCAAGGCGGCGGCGATCCGGGAGTACGTCCAGGCGTGGGCCCGAGCCTGGGTGTGGATCGAGCAGAACCCGGACGAGTGGATCGACAGGTACTACGTGAAGAACCAGGGTCTGTCCCGTGAGGACGGTCAGTGGCTGGTCGACAACGCCGGTGTACCGGACATCCCGGCGAGCTGGTCGGACGTGATCGCCCGACACCAGCAGACCATCGACCTGCTCGCCAAGGAAACCGGCAACAGGTCCCTGAACGCCGCCGACCTGTACGACCGCCGCTACGAGTCGGTGGGCGCCACCGCGTTCGGGAGGGCCTGAAGTGACGACCCAGGTGAATCCGGTGGCCGCCCGAACAACTCCGGCGCCGGCCCCGGCGGACCCGGCAACGGATCCGGCAAGCCCGGCGCCGGCCCCGGCAAGCCCGGCAACGGATCCGGCAAGCCCGGCAACGGATCCGGCAAGCCCGGCGACTCGGGCGACGAGCCGGGCGACGACGACACGTCGGGCGGCGGCGAGGTCCGCAGGACGGCAGTCCACGGTCCGCCGCCGACGGCGGCTCGGACCGGGCCGCCCGATCCCGTTCGGCAGCGCGCTCGGGCCGCTGCTGCTGCTCGCGGTCTGGTCACTCGGCTCGCTGACCGGCGTGCTCGACGAACGGACCCTGTCGGCACCGTGGACGGTGGTGACCACCAGCGGCGACCTGATCGCCAGCGGCCGGCTCCAGGAGAGCCTGCTCGTCTCGACCCAGCGGGCCGGGCTCGGGCTGGCCCTCGGGGTCCTGATCGGCACCGTTCTCGCCCTGACCGCCGGGCTCAGCCGCTGGGGCGAGGCGGTCATCGACGGACCGGTGCAGATCAAGCGGGCGATTCCGGCGCTGGCGCTGCTGCCGCTGCTGATCCTCTGGCTCGGCATCGACGAGCAGATGAAGATCGTCACCATCACCCTCGGCGTCTTCGTACCTGTCTACATCCACACCCACAACGGACTGCGCACCATCGACCAGCGCTACGTCGAACTCGCCGAGGCACTGCGGCTCGGCCCCGGCCGGTTCGTCCGGCGGGTGGTCCTGCCGGGCGCGCTGCCCGGGTTCCTGCTCGGGCTGCGCTTCGCCGTCGTCTCCGCCTGGCTCTCCCTGGTGGTCGTCGAGCAGATCAACTCGACCAGCGGGATCGGCTACATGATGGAGCTGGCCCGGCAGTACGGCCAGACCGACATCATCATCGTCGGGCTGGTTCTCTACGGCATCCTCGGACTGCTCTCCGACGGCGCCGTCCGACTGGTGCAGAGGAGGGCGCTGTCATGGCGACGCACCCTGGCGGACTGACCCTCGACGACTCCACCGGGCTCGACCCCGTGGTCCGGGTACGCGGGCTGAGCCGTCGGTTCGGTGGGCGTACGGTGCTGGACGACCTCGACCTGGAGATCGGCGGGAACGAGTTCGTCGCCCTGCTGGGTCGAAGTGGTTCGGGCAAGAGCACCCTGCTCCGGGCCCTGGCCGGGCTCGATCCGGACGTGGCCGGCGACGGGCGGGTCGAGGTACCGGAGAACTCCTCGGTGATCTTCCAGGACGCCCGGCTGCTGCCCTGGCAGCGGGTGCTCGCCAATGTCGTACTCGGGCTGAGCGGGCCGGGAGCGGTGCAGCGGGGTCTGGAGCGGCTGGCCGAGGTCGGGCTCGCCGGGCGGGAGCGGGCCTGGCCCAACCAGCTCTCCGGCGGGGAGCAGCAGCGGGTCGCGCTGGCCCGATCACTGGTCAGCGAGCCCAGGCTGCTGCTCGCCGACGAACCGTTCGGCGCGCTGGACGCGCTGACCCGGATCAGGATGCACGGTCTGCTGCGGGAGCTGTGCCGACGACACCGACCCGCCGTGCTGCTCGTCACCCACGACGTCGACGAGGCGGTCGCGCTCGCCGACCGGGTACTGGTGCTCGACGCCGGCCGGATCACCGTCGACACCGCCATCGAACTGCCGGGCCCGCGTCAGCACCGGCATCCGCGCTTTCTGGAGTACCGGGAGCGGCTGCTCGCCGCGCTCGGGGTGACCACGGACGAAGGGACGATCCCATGAGCGAGCAGAGCGAGGCGGCGTCATGACCAAGCGGAGCGGCACCCTGCACCTCAACGCGTTCCTGATGGGGGTGGGGCACCACGAGGCGGCCTGGCGGCTGCCCGAGAGCGACCCGTTCGCGCACACCGACGTCGCGCACTTCCAGGAACTGGCCAGGATCGCCGAGCGCGGCAAGCTGGACTCGCTGTTCCTCGCCGACAGTCCGGTGCTGTGGAACAACGTCGGCCGTCGGCCGTCCGGCGCGCTGGAGCCGACGGTGCTGCTCACCGCCCTGGCCGGGGTGACCGAACACATCGGACTGATCGCCACCGCCTCGACCACGTACAACGAGCCGTACAACCTGGCCCGGCGGTTCGCGTCGGTGGACCACGTCAGCGGCGGCCGGGCCGGCTGGAACATCGTGACCACGGCCGGTGCGGACGCGGCCCGCAACTTCAACCTGGACGACCTGCCCGCACACCGGGACCGGTACGAGCGGGCCGCCGAGTTCATCGACGTCGCACGCAAACTCTGGGACAGCTGGGCCGACGACGCCCCGCTCGGGGACAAGGCGGCCGGAATCTGGGGCGACCAGGACCGGATCTTCCCGCCCGGACACGTCGGGCGGTTCTTCAAGGTCGCCGGCGCGCTCAACGTACCGCGCGCACCCCAGGGCTATCCGTTGCTGGTGCAGGCCGGTTCGTCGACCGACGGCAAGGAGTTGGCCGCCCGGTACGCCGAGGCGGTCTTCACGGCACAGCAGACGCTGGCCGAGGCGCAGGCCTTCTACGCCGATCTCAAGGCCCGGACCCGGGCGGTGGGCCGGGACCCGGACGGCATCAGGATCCTGCCGGGCATCGTGCCCGTCATCGCCGGCACCGAGGCGCAGGCGCGGGACCTGGAGGACGAACTCGACCGGCTGATCAGGCCCGAGTACGCCATGCGCCAACTCGCCACCACGCTCGGCATCCCACCGGACGACCTCGACCTGGACCGGGAACTGCCGGCGGAGCTACCCGACGAGGACCAGATCGAGGGCGCGAAGAGCCGCCGTACCCTGATCGTGGCGCTGGCCCGCCGGGAGCGGCTGACCGTCCGGCAGCTGATCGGGCGGCTCGGTGGCGGTCGCGGGCACCGGACCTTCGCCGGCACCCCGGAGCAGGTGGCCGACGCGATCGAGGACTGGTGGCGTCACGGAGCCGCCGACGGGTTCAACATCATGCCGCCGGTGCTGCCCTCCGGACTGGTCGCGTTCGTGGACCACGTGGTCCCGATCCTGCAACGGCGTGGCCTGTTCCGGACCGAGTACACCGGCCGCACGCTGCGGGACCACTACGGGCTGCCCCGGCCCGCCAACCAGTTCCAGCGCGGCGCCGCCGTGCCGGTCCTCGTCTCCTAGGAGCAGTGACATGGTCGACTACCGCCCCTTCGGCCGTACCGGCGTCCTCGTCAGCCCGCTGACGCTGGGCGCGATGAACTTCGGCAGTCGGGGAAACCCGGACCACGCCGACGGCATCCGGATCATCCACCGGGCCCTCGACGAGGGCATCAACGTGATCGACACCGCCGACGTCTACTCCCAGGGCGAGTCGGAGGAGATCGTCGGGAAGGCCCTCGCCGACGGCCGTCGTGACGAGGTCTTCCTGGCGACCAAGTTCCACGGTCAGATCGGCGAGAATCCGCACCACCGGGGCAACTCGCGGCGATGGATCATCCGGGAGGTGGAGCAGAGCCTGCGCCGGCTGCGCACCGACTGGATCGACCTCTACCAGGTGCACCGGCCCGAGCCGGGGACCGATTTCGACGAGACCCTGGGTGCGCTCAGCGATCTCGTCCGGCAGGGCAAGGTCCGCTACCTCGGCACGTCCACGTTCGAGCCTTCGGAGATCGTCGAGGGGCAGTGGATCGCGGAGCGGCGGGGCCGGGAGCGGGTGGTCAGCGAGCAGCCGCCGTACTCGATCCTGGCCCGGGGGATCGAGCGCGAGGTGCTTCCGGTGGCCCAGCGGTACGGCCTGGCGGTGATCCCGTGGAGCCCGCTCGCCGGTGGCTGGCTCGCCGGCGGCTACCACCCGGGGCTGACCGAGCCGATCTCCCGGCGGGCCGAGCGCATTCCGGCCCGGTTCGATCCGCGACTGCCGGCGAACGTGCGGAAGCTCGACGCGGTGCAGCAGATCGCGGCGCTCGCCGAGGAGGCCGGACTGTCGCTTATCCACCTGGCCATCGCCTTCGTCCTGGAGCATCCGGCGGTCAGCTCGGCGATCATCGGGCCACGCACGATCGAACACCTGGAGTCCCAGCTCGGCGCCGCCAAGGTGACGCTGTCCCGGGACGTGCTGGACCGGATCGACGAGATCGTGCCGCCCGGTACCACGCTGAATCCGGCCGACGCCGGATACCTGCCGCCGTCCCTGGCCGAGCCCGCGCAGCGCCGCCGTTCGGAGCGTCCGGGCGGCGTCGACGGGAGGACCGCATGAGCGAGGTCGTCGTCGTTTCCGGTAATCCGCGCCCCGGGTCTCGTACCCGGGTGCTCGCCGAGTCGGTGGGTGCGGCGGTCGCCCGGCGCGAGGGTGTCTCGTCGCCGGTCGTGGTCGACCTGGCGGAATACGGGCCGGCGCTGCTCGCCCCGGACGACGTGCGGGTGGCCGGAGGGCTGGCCAGGGCCCGCGCCGCCCGGGTGCTGGTGGTGGCCACGCCGACCTACAAGGGCAGCTACACCGGGGTGTTGAAGGTCTTCCTGGACGGGTTGCCGCACCAGGGGCTGGCCGGGGTGGTGGCGGTGCCGGTGACGGTGGGCGCGAACCGGGAGCAGGCGGAGCAGTCGGGGCGGCACCTGCGGGGTCTGCTCGCCGAGCTGGGTGCGCAGGTACGCCCCGGGCTGGCGGTGACGGAGGCGGACCTGGGTGATCCCGGTGTGCCGGACCGGTACGTGGCCGCCCTGGCCGACCGGGTCTGAACCGGGGGCGGCCGGAGGGTCGTCACGGCGTCGGCTGTCGGCGATCCTCCTTCCCGGATCGCTCACTCCGGTCGGCGCCGCCGCAGCAGATAGGTGTCCATGATCCAGCCCTTGCGCTCCCGGGCGGCCCGCCGTACGTCCACGATCCGGGGTCCGACCTCGGCGAGCGGGCCGGCGACCAGGATCTCGTCCGGCGTACCGAGGTACGCCCCCCAGTAGATGTCGACGTCGGGCTCGGCGACCCGGGTGAAGGTGCAGTGCGCGTCCAGCATCACCACCAGGTCGTCCACCTCCGACGGCCAGCCCTGGGCCAGCAGTCTTCCGGTGGTGACCTGGAACGGCCGACCGACCCGGTTCAGCCCGATCCGGTGTCGTGCGGCCAGCGTCGAGACGCTGCTCACCCCGGGGATCACCGCGTAGTCGAAGTGGACGGTTCCGTCGGCCAGCATCTCCTCGACGACGCCGAGGGTGCTGTCGTACAGTGCCGGGTCACCCCAGACCAGGAAGGCACCACAGCCGTCCTCGGGGACCTCGTCCCGGATCAGTGCCCGCAACAACTCGGCCCGCCGCCGGCGCCAGTCGTCCACCGCGCTGACATAGCCGGCGGTGCCGAGATCGCTCCGGTCCCGGTCCGGGTCGCGCAGCTCCACCACCCGGTGCCCGGACTTCGTCGGATGCCGGCGGAGGATCTCCTGCCGCAGCCCGACCAGGTCCTGCTTCTGCGCCCCCTTGTCCAGGACGAAGAAGACGTCGACCTCGCCGAGTGCCCGGACCGCCTCCAGGGTGAGCTGTTCGGGGTCGCCCGCGCCGATTCCGATGACCAGGATCTTCCGCATGAGCTACGTCCCCTGACCGACCGGCCGCTTCGCCGACCGGTCCCGGCCGGCGGAGTAGAGGTAGCTGTCGGGGAAGCCCTCGGCCGCCAGTACCTGCCCGACGATGATCACGGCTGTCCGGCGTACACCGGCCCGCTCGACCTGGTCGGCGATGTCCGCCAGGGTGCCTCGCAGGACGACCTCGTCGGGCCTGCTGGCCCGGGCGACCACCGCCACCGGGCAGTCGACGCCGTAGTGCGGCACGAGTTGCTCGGCGATCGTCCGGGCGCGGCCGACCGCGAGGTGCAGGACCAGCGTCGCGCGGCTGGCCCCGAGGATCGCGAGGTCCTCGCCGGCCGGCATGGCGGTCGATCGGGACTGGGCCCGGGTCAGCACCACCGTCTGCCCGACCGTCGGCACGGTCAGCTCCCGGCGCAGGCTCGCGGCGGCGGCGGCGAAGGCCGGTACGCCGGGCACGATCTCGTACGGCACGTCCGCCTCGTCGAGCCGGCGCATCTGTTCGGCCACCGCGCTGTAGATCGAGGGGTCACCCGAGCAGAGCCGGGCCACATCCCGGCCGCTCCGGTGGGCGTCGACCATCAGCGCGATGATCTCGTCCAGGGTGAGTTCCGCCGTGTCGACCAACTCCGCGTCCGGAGGACAGGAGTCGAGCAGCTCGGCCGGAACCAGACTGCCGGCGTAGAGGCAGAGTTGGGCACGGGCCAGCACCCGCTGTCCCCGTACCGTGATCAGATCGGCGGCACCGGGCCCGGCGCCGATGAACGTGACAGTCAAGGTTTTCCCACCATCCATTGCACCAGGGCGCGGGCCGGACGCCAGGCCGTGAAGCTGCCCAGCGGCTCGGCCCGTTCGATGCCGAGCCGGGTCAGATCGCCGCCGAGCCGGGCCGCCCGCGTCGTCAGCTCGCGTTCCCCCTCGATGGTCACCGCGTGGGCCACCAGCCGGCCGCCCGGCACCAGCGCGGCCCAGCAGGCGTCGAGGACACCCTCGGTGGCCAGTCCGCCGCCGACGAAGACCGCGTCCGGCGCCGGCAGCCCGGCCAGCGCCGCCGGGGCCCGGCCCCGCACCACCCGCAGCTCCGGTACGCCCAGCGCCGCCGCGTTGGCCGCGATCCGCTCGGCCCGGTCCGACCTCGCCTCGACCGCCACCGCCCGGCACGTCGACGCGGTCCGCAACCACTCGATGCCGATGCTGCCCGATCCGGCGCCCACGTCCCAGAGCAGTTCGCCGGGGGCCGGGGCGAGCCGGGACAGGGCGAGTGCCCGCGCCTCCCGCTTGGTGAGGGCGCCGTCGTGGTCGTACGCCTCGTCGGGCAGGCCCGGCACCGTCGACCGGAGCAGCGCGTCCGGTCCCGCCGTGGCGTGCACCGCCACGATGTTCAACGGATCGCCGGGCGGATGACCCCAGGCGTCGGCGATCCCGTCGACCCGGTTCTCCCGCGCGGCACCCAGCGACGACAGCACCGTCACCGCGCTCGCCCCGTAGCCGGCGTCGGTGAGCAGACCGGCCAGTGCCGAGGGCGTCGCCGCGTCGGCACTGAGCACCAGGATCCGGCGACCGGGGGAGAGCACCCGGCGGATCCGGGCGAGGTCGCGACCGACGGCGCTGACCACGGTGACCCGTTCGACCGGCCAACCGAGCCGGGCACAGGCCAGCGTGATCGACGACGGATGCGGCAGCACGCTCACCCGGTCGGCGCCGAGCAGGTCGACGAGGTGCGCTCCGACACCGAACCACATCGGGTCCCCACTGGCGAGTACGCAGAGTCGTCGCCCGGCGTGCTCGTCGAGCAGGCCGGGCAGGGCGGGCAGCATCGGACTGGGCCAACTCACCCGCCGGGCCGGCAGGTCCGACGGAAGCAGGTCGAGTTGCCGGCGTCCGCCGAGGACGACCTCGGCCGTGCGGAGCGCGGAGCGGGCCGTCTCGCCGAGCCCGTCCCAGCCGTCCGCGCCGATCCCGACCACGGTCAGCCCAGGCCTGGCACTCGTCGCGGTCACGACGCGGAACGTTAGCCGACCCGCCGCCGATGGTGCCCTGCTGGGTGGGCTGTGTCATCATCGGCGGCGACGGCGCGGCGAGGAACTCCGGTGGGTCGGTCTGCGAAGACCGGCGAATCCGGGGCGGTCCCGCCACTGTGACCGACCAGCGGGTCGGAAGCCAGACACTCCGCCCCCGTCCCGTGTCGGTCCCCCCGGACGACGCGGTACCGGACCGGTCGCGGGCGTGGACACCCGCGAGGTAGGAGGTTGCCCGTGCGGTCGTACCCGTTCTCCGCCGTCGTCGGAATGGACGACATGGTGCTCGCGCTCACCCTGAGCGCCGTCTCCCCGGCCATCGGCGGGGTGCTGATCCGGGGCGAGAAGGGCACCGCGAAGTCCACCATCGTGCGGGCGCTCACCACGCTGCTGCCGCCGGTGACCGTGCTTCCCGGCTGCCGCTTCTCCTGCGATCCGGCCGCACCGGATCCGACCTGCCCGGACGGACCACATCCCGGCGGTACGTCGGGCGGCACACAACCCGGCGTCTCGTCGGGCGGCACGCAGCCCGGCGGTACGGCGGTGACCCGACCGGCCCGGCTGGTCGAGTTGCCCGTCGGCGCGACCGAGGACCGGGTGCTCGGAGCGTTGCACCTGGAACGCGCGCTCCGGGACGGTGTCACCGCGTACGAGCCGGGGCTGCTCGCCTCGGCACACCGTGGACTGCTCTACGTCGACGAGGTGAACCTGCTGCACGACCACCTCGTCGACGTGCTGCTCGACGCGGCGGCGATGGGTCGGGCCACGGTGGAACGGGAGGGAGTGTCGATCGCGCACGCCGCCCGGTTCGTCCTGGTCGGCACGATGAATCCCGAGGAGGGCGAACTCCGCCCGCAGCTACTGGACCGGTTCGGGTTGACGGTGGAGGTGGCGGCGAGCCGGGACCCGTCGGTGCGGGCGGAGGTGACCCGCCGACGACTCGGTTACGAGGCCGACCCGGAGGGCTTCGCCGACCGGTACGCCCCGGCGGACGCCGAGCGGGCCGAGCGGATCGCCACCGCCCGCCGGCTGCTGCCCTCGGTCCGGCTCGACGACGACGTCCTGCACCGGATCGCCACCCTCTGTGCCTCGTTCGAGGTCGACGGCATGCGGGCCGACCTGGTGACCGCCCGTACCGCGATGGCGCACGCGGCCTGGAGCGGCCGGTCCCGGGTCACCGCCACCGACATCCGGGCCGCGGCCCGGCTCGCCCTGCCGCACCGGCGCCGCCGCGACCCGTTCGACCCGCCGGGCATCGAGCAGGAACGGCTGGACCAGGCGCTGGCCGACGCCGGACTGGACCAGCCGGACGGCCCGCCGCCGGGAACCGATCCGCCACCGCAGGGGCCGGGCCCGGACGATCCCGACCCGGGCGGACCGGGCGGCTCGCCGACCCCGGACGACATCGAGCGGGAGATGCCGTCGGCTCCGGAGACGGCACCTGCGTCGGAGACCTCGCCGGCGGCGCAGACCGGTGCCGGGGCGGGCGGGTCGAACGGCCTCCGGATGCCGGGGGACCCCGGCGGGTCCGACGCGGCGGACGAGCCACGGCAGGGCCGTGAGTCCGCCCCGACCGCTGGCCGGGCGCTCGCGGCGGACCAGCCGTACCGGGCCAGGCTGCTCGTCGTACCCGGGATCGGCGCGGGT
>NZ_JADPUN010000211.1 GCF_015690345.1 Plantactinospora alkalitolerans
AACATGCGGATCCCGGGGGGCGGTCGGGGCCGGGGACAGCATCGCCGAGGTCTGTCTCCGGCACCGGCGGTGGGTCGGGGACGGCCCGACCTGCGGCTGGGTGCCGGTAGACGGAACGTCCGGCCGGGCGCCGGGCTCGCCGACCGGGTGGTCGCCCGACACACGGTGCAGACCTCGATCGCCGAATACACCCTGGTACTGAACGGCGTCGGCGAGGTCGGCTGGCGGGGGGTCGGCGACGCGCTCCGGGACGCGGTCGCCGAACTGCGGGCCATCGACCTGACCTACAGCCCGGCCCGACCGGCCAGTCTCGTCTCCCGGCTGCGCCGTGCCGAGATCTCGGCCGAGGCGTACCCGCCGCTGGCCGACATCGTCGCGCGCTGCGCGGCGATGCGGGCGGCCACGGACGGCTGGTTCGACGCCTGGGCGGTACCCGGCGGCTTCGACCCGGGCGGCCTGCTGGTCGGCTGGGCGGTGGAGCGGGCCGCCGCCCGGCTGCGGACCGCCGGAATCGAGAACTACGCCGTGGTCAGCGGTGCCGACCTGACGGTACGCGGCCACGCCCCGCACGGCGGACCGTGGCGGATCGCGGTGCACCATCCGACCGAGAACGACCGCCCGCCGATGATGCTGGAGATGACGTCGGGTGCGATCGGCACCTCCGGCGTCGCCGGCCGGCGCGACCACGTGGTGGACCCGCACACCGGAGAGCCGGCCAACCGGCTGGTCGCGGCTACGGTCGTCGGGCCCGACCTCGCGGTCGCCGACGGCTACGCGACCGCCCTGTACGCCGCCGGTCGGGCGGGCCTGGACTGGTTTCCCACGAAGGACGGCTACCGGGCACTCTTCGCCACCGCACGCCGACCTGCCTGATCAGCCGGTGGCCCGACGCCGACCTGCCTGACTAGTCGGTGGTCCCACGCCGACCTGCCTGATCAGCCGTGCCGGGGCGGCCCGGATACACCCGCCCAGACGCGATCGGCCCCCGCGAACTCGGCAACGGTCGCGGGGGCCGATCAGCGACGAGTGCGCGTGGCTCGCGCACACGGGGGTGCTGGCTACCCGGCCGGCGCGACGCCTCATCACCCGAAGACGAGCCCACGCCCAGGAACGCGCCGGGTATCCGCGTCAATACGCTATCGACCCGACGCGAGTCCTCGCAAGAGTTGCCCCTCCGCGTGTCGGCCGGTATACGGCGAACACCTCCGCTTCGGGATGGCACCCTGTTCCCCCGTGAGTTTCGATCTGATCGTATGGGCCCTCGGACCCGGCGCCTCGCCGGTCGACGTGCGGGCGGCCCACGGCCGATGCCGCCAGGGACACCACGTGGGCGGCACCCTGGAGCCACGGATCTCGTCCTTCTACCGGGCGGTCACCGCCCGCTACCCCGACCGACCAGGTCGGGGTAGCCCGTGGGCGGTGAGCCCGCTGCACGTCGCGGCGGATCACGTCGAGATGAACCTCGACGAGTCCTGTGCGGACGAGGTGCTACTCGACATCGAACGGCTGGCCGGCGTGCACGGCCTGCTGCTGCTCGACCCACAGGACGGTTCCGTCTACCCGCCACCGACTGCCGTGACGGGCTGACGAAGGACGGGGCGGCCGACCTGCGGCTCGCCCCGTCCGGAATATCAGGAGGTTTCCCTGGTCACGACTCGTCGCGCAGGTCGGCGGCGCTCGCCGCCACCGCACCGATCGACTCGGCGGCCGAGTTGAGCAGCTCCGCCGCGATCGCCGAGTCCACGGTCAGGGTCATCAGCGCCTCGCCACCGGCGGACCGCCGGGCCACCTGCATCGCCGCGATGTTGACACCCGTCTCGCCGAGAATCGAGCCGACGGTGCCGACCACACCCGGCCGGTCGGCATAGCGGAAGAACAGCAGGATCCCGTCCGCGCCGAGCTCCAGATCGAATCCGTCCACTTCGGTCAGCTTGAGCACGTCGCGGGTGCCGGTGTGCACGGCGGTGCCGGAGACCGACACGGTCCGGCCGTCCGGCAGCGCGCCGCGCACGGTGACCAGGTTCGGGTGGTCGATGGTCTCCGCGTGCGTGGTCAGGGCCACCGTGACGCCCCGGTCGGCGGCCAGCAACGGCGCGTTGACGTAGCTCACCTGCTCCTCGACCACCGAGGTGAACAGGCCCTTCGTCGCGGCCAGCTTCAGCACCGAGACATCGTTGGCGACGATCTCGCCGCGTACCTCGACGGTCACGCTGGCGGCGACCCCGCCGGCGACCGCGGTGAAGACCTTGCCCAGCTTCTCGGCCAGCGGCAGGAGCGGCCGGACGTCCTCGGCGACAACGCCACCGGCCTGGACGTTGACGGCGTCCGGCACGAACTCGCCCTGCAACGCCAGCTTGACGCTGCGGGCCACCGCCAGACCGGCCTTGTCCTGGGCCTCGGCGGTCGACGCACCCAGGTGCGGCGTCGCCACCACGTTGTCGAAGGCGAACAGCGGGGACGCCGTGCAGGGCTCCTTCGAGTACACGTCGATGCCCGCGCCGCCGACCCGTCCCTCGGCGATCGCGTCGGCCAGGGCCTGCTCGTCGACCAGCCCGCCGCGCGCCGCGTTGATGATCCGTACGCCCGGCTTGACCAGCATCAGCTCCTTCTCGCCGATCAGCCCGACCGTCTCCGGGGTCTTCGGCAGGTGGATGGAGATGAAGTCACTCTCCCGCAGCAACTCCTCCAGGCCGACCAGCCGTACCCCGAGTTGCGCCGCCCGGGCCGGCTGGACGTAGGGGTCGTACGCGATCAGCCGGGTGCCGAAGGCCGCGATCCGCTGGGCGAAGAGCACACCGATCCGGCCGAGGCCGACCACGCCGACCGTCTTGCCCTGGATCTCGATCCCGGTGTACTTGGACCGCTTCCACTCCCCCGCCTTCAGCGCCGCGCTGGCACTTGCGGTGTTCCGGGCCACCGCGAGCAGCAGCGCGAGGGCCTGCTCGGCGGCCGAGACGATGTTGGAGGTCGGTGCGTTGACCACCATCACGCCCCGGGCGGTGGCGGCCGGCACCTCGACGTTGTCCAGTCCGACCCCCGCGCGGGCGATCACCTTGAGCCGCGGCGCCGCGGCGATGGCCTCGGCATCGACCTGGGTGGCGCTGCGCACGATGACCGCGTCGGCCTCGGAGAGCGCGCTGAGCAGGGCCGGGCGGTCGGTGCCGTCGACGTGGCGTACGTCGAAGTCGTGCGCGAGCACGTCGATGGCGGCGGGAGCGAGCTCTTCAGCGATCAGTACGACGGGAGTCATTGGTCCTCGTATGTGTCGGCCGGGCGAGGTCTGCGGCCACGTGGGCGCCGCTCTGCGTCCCGCGCTCCGCCAAACGGGTGAGTCCCTACGGTGCGGACGCACCTATCTGCCGATCGTAGGCGTCGTGCTGCACACGGTGGCCCACAGCCCCGCGTGAGTGCCCTCACAAGCCCGTCCGGCATCTGCCGGACGGGCCCACGTGCCCGACCTGGCCGGTGGAAACGCCCGCTCCGGCGGCGCACCGACGTGGCCGGACTCACCCCGGCACGGCTTACGCCGAGGTGACCACCTCCGGTGCGGACAACCCGGGCAGGACCTGGCGTGGCCGCAACTGGGTCACCCACGCCGCGGGGCCGATCTGGCGGAAGGTCCCGGCCTCGGTCCCCAGTACGTCCCGCAGCAGGTCCAGTTCGAGCGAGCCGACCGGCGGATAGATCCGCTCCCGGGGCGGCTCCTCCCCCGGCGCGAGCGCTCCCTGGGCGACCATGAAGTCCACGATCGCCTGCCGGACCGGCGGAAGCGAGACCGGCGAGTGGTAGAGCACGTTGAGGGCCTGCATCCGCATGCCCTGGACGTGGTCCTCACCCTTGTTGTCGTGGAAGTGCGGGTTCCGGGTCTCGATCTGCAACACCGGCACCGAACTCGCCATCACCTCGGGATGGGCGCTCTCGAGCACACCGCCGAACTGCTCGAACAACTCCACGAACTCGAACGGCTCCACGGCGAACCCGCCGGCGAGCCGCATCCGCAACCCCAGGTCCAGGCTGAGCGCGTGTTCACCGGCATTGCCGGTGGCGATCACCTCGGTACCGAAGCCGGAATACTCGGCGACCAGTCGGTTCAGGAACTCGTTCGTGATCTCCGAGCTGCGGCCCCGGCGGCTGAAGAAGAGTCGGCCGTCCCGCAGCTTCGGTTTCGAGTGCCAGGAGATCCGGACCATCGCGTACGGGTTGGCCGCGAGGTGCAGGCCCGCGGCGTAGACCTTGACGTACTCGTGCACGGCACCCGGTACGTAATTGTCCGCGTCGATATATCCGACGTACTTCCGGCCGGTCAGCGCGGCGACCGCCATGCCGATCAGCATCGCCTCGCCCTTACCGGCCCGGACGAGTCCGTCGTCGTCGATCAACTCCGGCATGCCGGCCGCCTTGAACGCGGCGGCCACCCCCGGATCCCGCTGGTGCAGCACGATCGCCGGCCGTTCGGCCGCCCGGCAGTACTGCTCCAGCGTCTGCACCTCGATCTCGTAACGGTCGACCGGATGTCGGGCGCTGTTCGAGACGAGCACGATCAAACAATCATGAGGAATCCCCGAGAGCACGCCTTCGATTACTCTGCGTGTCTCGTTCATGCAGGGAATGACGATGACCATTTGCCGCTCGATCGCGCGCATCGCCTCGTGCGAGACGATGCCTTCGCCGGTCGTCCCCGTGGCATCTCCCGAGTCCAGCTGTATGACCCGCTGAAGTTCGTGGATGCGAACGGCGCCGAAACGCTCGGTGCGGTGCGTTTGCTCCAGACGCATGCGGCGACAGTACCCGAGCGGACGCATTAACCGCCCGTAACTGCCGACCATTTCCTGATGCCAACAGTTCAGGTACCCATTGGACCCCGAATAGCAATGATCCAGTAACGAGCCAGGTCAAGTTGCGGTAACCAGGTGGATCATCCGCTGTCGTACGCGGCGCCCCCCGGTGTCGGCACGGTCACCGACCCCGGGGGGCGCGTCGCGACGAAGAGGATCAGGCCGTCTCGGTGATCGGCCGGTCGACCCAGCTCATCATCCCGCGCAGCTTCTTGCCGGTCTCCTCGATCGGGTGCGCCGCACCCTCCGCCCGCCACTTGGTGAAGTTGGGGCGGCCCGCGTCGTCCTCGCCGATCCACTCCCGGGCGAACTCGCCGGACTGGATCTCCGACAGGATCTTGCGCATCTCGTCCTTGACCCGGGCGTCGACCACCCGCGGGCCCCGCGAGTAGTCGCCGTACTCGGCGGTGTCGGAGACGCTGTAACGCATCCGGGCAATGCCGCCCTCGTACATCAGGTCGACGATGAGCTTCAGCTCGTGCAGGCACTCGAAGTACGCGACCTCCGGGGCGTAACCCGCCTCGGTCAGCACCTCGAACCCGGTCTGCACCAGCGCCGACGCGCCGCCACAGAGCACCGCCTGCTCGCCGAACAGGTCGGTCTCGGTCTCCTCCTTGAAGGTGGTCCGGATCACTCCGGCCCGGGTCCCACCGATCGCCTTGGCGTAGGCCAGGGCGAGCGGGAAGGCCGTACCGGTGGCGTCCTGCTCCACCGCGACCAGGCAGGGCACGCCCTTGCCGTCGACGTACTGCCGGCGGACCAGGTGACCCGGGCCCTTCGGCGCGACCATCGCCACGTCGACGTCGTCCGGCGGCGTGATGAAGCCGTACCGGATGTTGAGGCCGTGGCCGAACAGCAGCGCCTTGCCGGCGGTCAGGTTCGGCGCGATGGCCTCGGCGTAGAGGGACCGCTGCGCGGTGTCCGGCGCCAACACCATGATCACGTCGGCCTCGGCCGACGCCTCGGCCGGGCTGAGCACCCGCAGGCCCTGCTCCTGGGCCTTGGCCCGGCTCTTCGACCCCTCCGGAAGACCGATCACCACGTCGACCCCCGAGTCGCGCAGCGACAGCGCGTGGGCGTGGCCCTGGCTGCCGTACCCGAGCACCGCGACCTTCTTGCTCTGGATGAGCGCCAGGTCGGCATCGTCGTCGTAGAACACCTCAGCGGTCATGACTTTCCTCTCCTGCGGCGGCCCGAGGCGGGCCCGCCGTTGTCATTCGTTACGCGGGGACAGCCCTGCTCAGGCGGCCCGCAGTGCCGAGCCGGTGGTGATCGAGCGGGAACCCCGTCCGATGGCCACCAGTCCCGACTGCACCATTTCCTTGATTCCGAACGGTTCGAGGTCGCGCAGCAGCGCTTCCAGCTTGTCAGCGGTACCGGTCGCCTCGATCGTGAGGGTGTCCGGCGCGACGTCGACGACCCGGGCCCGGAACAGGTTCACCGTCTCCAGCACCTGGGCCCGCTGGGCCCGGTCGGCCCGGACCTTGACCAGCACCAGTTCGCGGGCCACCGAGACGCCCGGATCCAGCTCGACGATCTTCAACACGTTGACCAGCTTGTTGAGCTGCTTGGTGACCTGCTCCAGCGGTGAGGAGTCGGCGTTGACCACGATGGTGATCCGGGAGACCTCGGGGTTCTCGGTCTCGCCGACGGCCAACGAGTTGATATTGAATCCACGGCGGGAGAACAGCCCGCCCACCCGGGCCAGGACGCCGGGCTTGTTCTCCACCAGCACCGAAAGCGTGTGCTTGCTCATGTCTGCGGCCTCACAGGTCGTCGTCGTCGAAGGCCGGGCGGACTCCCCGGGCGAACATGATCTCGTCGTTGCTGGTGCCGGCCGCCACCATCGGCCACACCATGGCGTCCTTGCCGACCACGAAGTCGACCACCACCGGGGCGTCGTTGATCGCCATCGCGGCCTCGATGGTCCGGTCCACGTCGGCCGCGCTCTCACAGCGCAGGCCGATGCAGCCCAGCGCCTCGGCGAGCTTCACGAAGTCGGGGATCCGATGCTTGTGGGTGCCCAGCTCGGTGTTCGAGTAGCGCTCGCCGTAGAACAGTGTCTGCCACTGCCGGACCATGCCGAGGTTTCCGTTGTTGATCACCGCGATCTTGACCGGGATGCCCTCCAGCGCGCAGGTCGCCAACTCCTGGTTGGTCATCTGGAAGCAGCCGTCACCGTCGACCGCCCAGACCGTGGCGTCGGGCCTGCCGACCTTCGCTCCCATCGCCGCCGGCACGGCGTAGCCCATCGTGCCCAGCCCACCGGAGTTGAGCCAGGTGTACGGCTTCTCGTACGAGATGAACTGGGAGGCCCACATCTGGTGCTGGCCGACCCCGGCGACGTACACGGCGTCCGGCCCGACGATCTCGCCCAGCCGCTTGATCACGTACTGCGGGGCGAGGGTGCCGTCGGTCGGCTCGTCGTAGCCGAGCGGATAGCGGTCCCGCAGGTCGTCGAGCTGCGACCACCACTCGGTCCGGTCGATCCCGGTCCCGGACTGGCCCGCCGCGGTGGCCCGGACCGCCTCGATCAGCTCGTCGATCACGTACCGGGCGTCGCCGACGATCGGCACGTCGGCGGTGCGGTTCTTACCGATCTCCGCCGGGTCGATGTCGGCGTGCACGATCGCCGCGCCCGGGGCGAACGAGTCCAGCTTGCCGGTCACCCGGTCGTCGAACCGGGCGCCCAGGGCGACGATCAGATCCGCCTTCTGCAGGCCGTAGACGGCGGCCACCGTGCCGTGCATGCCCGGCATGCCCAGGTGCTGCGGGTGCGAGTCCGGGAAGGCGCCCCGGGCCATCAGGGTGGTCACCACCGGGATGCCGGTCAGCTCCGCCAGTTTGCGCAGCCCCTCGGTGGCACCGGCCTTGAGCACCCCGCCGCCGACGTAGAGCACCGGCCGCCGGGCCGTGCTCATCAGCCGGGCCGCCTCCCGGATCTGCTTGCCGTGCGGATGCAGGGTCGGCCGGTAGCCGGGCAGGTCCAGGGTGGGCGGCCAACTGAAGGTGGTCTGCGCCTGGAGGACGTCCTTGGGGATGTCCACCAGCACCGGGCCGGGCCGACCGGTCGACGCCAGGTGGAACGCCTCGGCAAGGATCTGCGGGATCTCCTCCGGCGTCTGGACCAGGAAGTTGTGCTTGGTGATCGGCAGCGTGATGCCCTGGATGTCCGCCTCCTGGAAGGCGTCCGTGCCGATCGCCGGCCGGGCCACCTGACCGGTGATCGCCACCATCGGCACCGAGTCCATGTACGCGTCGGCGATCGGCGTGACCAGGTTGGTGGCGCCCGGACCGGAGGTGGCGATGCAGACCCCGACCCGGCCGGTGGCCTGGGCGTACCCCGTCGCGGCGTGCCCCGCGCCCTGCTCGTGGCGGACCAGGATGTGCCGCACCGACGAGTCGTAGAGCGGGTCGTACGCCGGCAGGATCGCCCCACCGGGAATGCCGAACGCGACCTCGACCCCGAGCGCCTCCAGCGACTTGACCAGCGAGCCGGCGCCGGAGACCTGGACCGGCGCTACCACCTGACCGCTCGCGGCGACGGCGCGGGCCGGCGCCTCACCGAGCGGACCGGTCGCCTCACCGGACACCGGGGCGCCCGGCCGGAGTCGGCGGGGGTACTGGTCGGAGGAGGGGTCGTTGACACCCTCGGCAGCAGCGGGCCGGTGCCGGCGCGCACTGTTGGCCAGGGTCTCTGGTGTGGGTCTCGTCATGGCTATTCAGGCCTTCGGCTCGGAGCAGTGTTCTTTTCCAGGTATGGGGGCGGTGCGGATGGGGCCTCGCCTCGGGAGGCGGGCAACTCCGTCCGGCGTGGCCGGATCCGCACGAGCCGGCAGGTCCGGTACGCCAGCGAAGGTGGCCCGCCCTGCCAACGAAGTACGTGGCCAATAAAAACGGCCCACGTGCTGATGCACGGGGCCTGCGCACTCTCGAGGTCGAGAGTGCGCTCAGATAAGTACTCGGAAGGACCTGGTCGACGACATGCGGCTAAGCCTGACGCATCTCACGCGATGAGTCAACTGATCCCGCATTCTGGACGGACTCCGCGTCCGGCCTGGGCTTCTTCCGGTTTCCGGACGGGCGGTTGTCGGACGTCGCCCCGGCCTCGTTGGGGCCGTTGCCCGCTGTCTGGGCGGCCGGCGGACGGGCGTCGACCGGGGTCCGTGGTGCCGGCAGGCGGGGTCGCGACGTGGTCGGGGAACCCGGCGGCGCGGACCGGGCCTCGGGTGGGCTGGCCGCCTCCAGCATCGCCTCCAGATGTTCGGCCGGTACCCCCCAGCCGAAGAGCTGTCCCTGCCCGAACCGGCATCCGGCCTCGACCACGGCCGCCAGTTCGATGGGGTTGGTCACGCCCTCGGCGATCACCTCCAGGCCGAGCTGATGGCCGAGCCGCATCACCACGTCGACCATCGGGGCGAAGGCCCGGCCACCCGGACCCGACGACCGGACCGGCTCCGGCTCGGCGACCAGGCTGTGATCGATCTTGAGGATGTCGATCGGCAACCGGCGGAGCTGCCCCAGGGAGGAGTACCCGGCGCCGAAGTCGTCCAGGGCGATCCGTACCCCGGTCAGCCGCAACGCCCGCAGCCGCCGGATCAGTTCGTCCAGGTCGGTCGCCACCGCGTGTTCGGTGACCTCGAGCACCAGCCGCTGCGGTGGCACCCGGTGCGCCCGCAGCGCCTCGGCGACCTGGACGACGTACTCGGGGGCGTGCAGTTCACGGGGGGACACGTTGACCGAGACCCAGACGTCGTGGCCGTCGGCGAGCCAGATGGAGAGCTGGTGACACGCCCGGTGCAGTACCCAGGCACCGAGCTTGGCAATCATCCCGCACTCCTCGGCGAGCGGGATGAACTCGTCCGGGCCGACGTTGCCCAGCTCCGGATGGTGCCAGCGGAGCAGCGCCTCCGCGCCGACCGGCCGGACCGAGGGCACCGACACGACCGGCTGGAACGCCAGGTGCAGCTCGTCGCGCTCGATCGCCCCGCGCAGCTCGTGCTCCAGCGTGGTGCGCCGGCGCAGCAGCCGGTCGTAGGCCACGTCGTACCGTTCGACGCGGTTCTTCCCCCGCTGCTTGGCGTAGCGCAGGGCCAGATCCGCGTTGCGGAGCAAGGTCTCCACGTCCGCCGCGTCGGTGTGCTCGGCGGCACCGACGCCGGCCGACCCGGCGACGCCGACCGACCCGGCGACCCCGACGCCTGTCGACTCGGCGACCCCGATGCTGACCGACAGGAAGACCGACCCGGCCTCGTGCCGGTACGCCGACCCGACGACGCCGAGCAGCCGCTCGGCGATCCGCTGGGCCTCCGCCGGACGGGCCCGCATCAGCACCGCGAACTCGTCGCCGCCGAGCCGGGCGGCCAGGTCACCGGGGCGGAGGTTGCTCCGCAGCCGCCGGCCCACCTCGATCAGCACCGCGTCGCCGACGTCGTGCCCCCGCATGTCGTTGACGTTCTTGAAGCCGTCGAGATCCAGCCCGAGCAGGACCCAGGGCGTGTCCGAGGCCGTCTCCTGGTGCACGGCCCGTAACAGCCCCCGACGGTTGGCCAGCCCGGTCAACGGATCGGTGTGGGCCAGCTCCCGGAAGTGCGCCTCCCGCTCGGCGAGCCGGCTGGCGTAGCCGCGCACGTCGTTCAACGCCAGGTACTGCCGGGCCACCAGGCCGAAACCCTCGACGATGCCGGCCATCACCGCGAAGATCGTGAACGTGCCGCCGATCACGAGGTGGTAGACGGCGGAGACGGCCATCGCCATCATCGGCAGGAAGGCGTACGCCGTGCCGCGTCGGATGACGTCCGCGTCCGGCCCGCCCGTCGTCTCCGTTCCCTGGCTGGCCCGGGCGACCACCAGCAGACCGCACGGCAGCAGCACCGCGCCGAGCAGCGCCACGGCGGGGCCTACCTGGCAGACCCCGGCGGCGATGGCCAGCCCGCACCCGGTCACCAGGGTCACCCCGCCACCGGCCAGCAGCAGGCCGTGTCCCGGCGACCGCGAACGCGCCCCGACGATGAAGGTGAGCCCGGCCGCCAGCGCCGTGGTGACGGTGGCCACCAGGATCGCCAGGCAACCGCCGGAGGCGAACTCGCCGAGCAGCCGGGTCGGTTCGGCGACCAGCACCCAGCCGACGAACCACAGCGCCGCGCCGATCACCAGCCCGTCCAACACGAGCCGGAGCGCCGCGGCGCCGGTCTCGGCGGCACCGGGCAACCGGAGCAGACCGGCGCAGAGCAGCACCCCGCTCACCGCCGTGCCGACGGAGACCAGGGTCGCCAGTCCGGTCCGCTGGGCCTGCTGATGACTCCAGTGCTCGGCCATCGTGAGGATCGCGACCAGCCCGATGCCGGAACTGACGGCCGCCAGCGCACCGCCCACCGCGAGTAGCCAGAGACCCACCCGGCGGGCGCCCGTGTGGCGCTGGGCGGAGAACGCCAGCATGACCGGCCCGCAGCAGGACGCGAGGCCGGTCGCCACCGCGAGGGCCGGTACGCCGGAGGCGAGTTGCACGCATTCACTCTGCCGGATCGATCGCACTCCATGGGCCCCGTGCGCCTGATCCGCGATCTGGGGCACAGACCCCCCATTCGGGCATCGTCGGCGCGATCGGGGCGTTCGGTCGACGCCTCCCGACGCCACCGGCGTCCCGCTTGCTGGACGGCCCGGACCGGCACAACGGCGGAACGGCGGGCGTAGTGCCACACTTGTCGAATGCCTGACCTGCGGTCAAAGACCTCCACGCATGGCCGGACGATGGCCGGCGCCCGCGCGCTGTGGCGGGCCACCGGGATGACCGACGACGACTTCGGCAAGCCCATCGTCGCCATCGCGAACAGCTTCACGCAGTTCGTGCCCGGTCACGTACACCTCAAGGATCTCGGCGGCCTGGTCGCCGACTCGATCGCCGAGGCCGGCGGCATCGGCCGGGAGTTCAACACGATCGCGGTGGACGACGGGATCGCGATGGGCCACGGCGGGATGCTCTACTCCCTGCCGAGCCGGGAACTCATCGCCGACGCCGTGGAGTACATGGTCAACGCGCACTGCGCCGACGCCCTCGTCTGCATCTCCAACTGCGACAAGATCACGCCGGGCATGCTGCTCGCCGCGCTGCGGCTGAACATCCCGACGGTCTTCGTCTCCGGCGGCCCGATGGAGGCCGGCAAGACGGTGGCGATCGAGGGCATCGTGCACGACAAGATCGACCTGATCGACGCGATGATCGCCTCGTCGAACGACGCGGTCACCGACGACCAGCTCGGTGAGATCGAGCGCTCCGCCTGCCCGACCTGCGGCTCCTGCTCCGGCATGTTCACCGCCAACTCGATGAACTGCCTGACCGAGGCGATCGGCCTCGCACTGCCCGGCAACGGCTCGGTACTGGCCACCCACGCCAGCCGTAAGGCACTCTTCGAGCGGGCCGGCAAGGTGGTCGTCGACATCGCCAAGCAGTGGTACGACGGCGACGACGCCTCGGTGCTGCCCCGCGCGATCGCCTCCCGGGCCGCGTTCGAGAACGCGGTCGCCCTGGACGTGGCGATGGGCGGGTCCACGAACACCGTGCTGCACCTGCTGGCCGCCGCCCGGGAGGCCGACCTGGACTTCGGGGTCGCCGACATCGACGAGATCTCCCGGCGGGTGCCCTGCCTGGCCAAGGTCGCGCCGAACTCCCCGAAGTACCACATGGAGGACGTGCACCGGGCCGGCGGCATCCCGGCCATCCTCGGCGAACTCGACCGGGCCGGCCTGCTGCGTCGGGACGTCCGCTCGGTGCACTCCCCGGACCTGGACGGTTGGCTGGCCGACTGGGACATCCGCAGCGGCGCGGCGACGCCGGAGGCGGTCGAACTGTTCCACGCCGCTCCCGGTGGCGTCCGCACCACCCAGCCCTTCTCCACCAGCAACCGCTGGTCCAAACTGGACACCGATCCGGTCGACGGCTGCATTCGGGACAAGGCGCACGCTTACACCGTCGACGGCGGGTTGGCCATCCTGCACGGCAACCTCGCCCCGGACGGCGCCGTGGTCAAGACGGCCGGGGTGTCGGCCGACCGCCTCACCTTCCGCGGCCCGGCCAAGGTCTACGAGTCACAGGAGGCGGCCGTCGACGCGATCCTCGGCAAGCAGATCGTCGCCGGGGACGTCGTGGTGATCCGGTACGAGGGCCCGAAGGGCGGACCCGGGATGCAGGAGATGCTCTATCCCACCTCGTTCCTCAAGGGACGCGGCCTCGGCAAGGACTGCGCCCTCATCACCGACGGCCGGTTCTCCGGCGGCACCTCGGGGCTCTCCATCGGACACGTCTCCCCCGAGGCGGCCGGTGGTGGGCTCATCGCGCTGGTCGAGTCCGGCGACGAGATCGTCATCGACATCCCCACCCGCACCCTGGAACTGGCGGTGGCACCCGACATCCTGGAAGCCCGCCGCATCGCGCAAGAGAAGCGTGACCGGCCCTACACCCCGCTCGACCGCCAGCGTCCCGTCTCCGCGGCCCTCCGGGCGTACGCCTCGATGGCCACCTCGGCCAGCGACGGCGCCTACCGCCGCGTCCCCGACTGAGGTGTAAGGAAGGGCCCCTTCTTATCGTTTTCTGTAGAAGAAGGGGCCCTTCCTAACGCCTGGGGTCGTCGAGCAGGCGGTCGCGGACCGACGAGGGCAGTACGCCGCCGTCGGGGTGACGGGTCAGCTTTCCCCGGGTGACCAGGTCGTGGACGCCCTGTCGGGTGATCCCGAGCATCGCCCCCGCCACCGCGTACGACACCGATTCGGCGGCGGGATGCCCGACCCGCCGGACGATGATCTGAGCCAGCGGGCTGCGCCACCAGTCGACCGGGGGCTCGAACGGGCCGTCTCCGGGATAGAGCGTCGAGGCGATCCGCATGGCCGTGCCGAGCGCTTCCCGGTCGTCGCCGTTCACCAGCCGGTACGCCCAGTTCCCGGCGCGGACCCGGACGATCGTCCGCAGTGCGTCGACCGCGTCGTGCCCGAGCCGGCGCCCCCGACCGGGCGCTCCCGGCAGCGCTGCGGGTACCCGTCGTCGCGGCGGGTCCGGCCGGTCAGTCGGTGGGCCCGACGGGATTGAGCAGAGCCGTGAGGACGCCGTCCACCCGATCGAGCACCGATCCGGCGGCCGCATCACCGGCGAACGCGGCCTCCATCACCCCGTGCAGGCCGTGCAGGAGGAACTCGACCGTGAACGCGGGGTCGTCGACGGCCAGCTCGCCCGCGTCCACGCCCTCACGCACCAGCTTCAGCAGGCTCGTTCTGATCGGACCGAGTTCGTCGCGCTCCTCGATTCCGACCTCGTGGAACAGCAGGGCCACCAGCGATGCGTTCGCCATCCCGAACCCGAACATGCCGGCGACGAACCGACGTACCCGGTCCAGCGCGGATGTGGCGGGCGAGGCCGACACCGCGTCCGCACCGGCGGCCAGGATCTGCTCGTTGCACCGGTTGCGCAGCGCGGTGAACACCTGGGCCTTCGAGCCGAAGTACTCGTAGACGGTGCCCTTGCCCAGACCGGCCTCGGCGGCGATGCCGTCGATCGTCGCGTCGGGGCCCTCCCGTAACAGCACCCGAGCCGCCGCGTCCAGGATCTGCGCTGGTCGCTCGGCCGGTGCCCGGGGCGCGCGGGAGCGTTTCGTCGTCGGTCTGGTGCCGCTCATATCGCCGGAGCCTAGCGCCGACCTTGACAACCGACCACCGGTCGGTAGGTTGTGTCACACCAACCGACCGACGGTCGGTCGGTAACTGGCCGCCTGTCGTAGCCGTGACGGCGGGCGCCGCCTTGGCGACCCGACCGAGGAAGGACCTGACGCATGAGAAGCCCGGTCGAACTGCTCTTCCTGCCCGGCACCGTCGAGGAGATCGAACAGATCACCAGCCGGATGCGTCGGATACGCATCGCCGTGGAGCGCCTCAAGACCGTTCCGTGGCTGCCCGGACAGCACGTACGGGTCAACGTCACGCCGCCCCGGCAGTGGCTCCGCCATCCCGGCGACGCCCGCCGGACCTACTCCGTCTGGCAGCTCGACCGCACCCGGGGCACCCTCGATCTCTGCATCCTCGACCACGGGGACGGCCCCGGCGCGCAGTGGTCCCGGACGGCTCGTCCCGGCAAACCGGTCACCCTGTCCCGGCCGGAGGGGCGGCTGACCCTACGCGAGTCGCCGTACCACCTGTTCATCGGCGACGAGACCGCCGCCGTCGCCTTCGCCGCCATGCTGCGGGCCCTTCCGCCGCAGACCCCCGGGTACGGGGTCCTCGCGACGGACGCCCCCGAAGGGGAGGTACCGCTGCCGCCCGGCCATCACCTGTCCTGGGTCCACCGTGGCGACGCCGACCCCGCCGATCCCGGAGCGCTGCTCGGGGCCGTGCGCACCCTCGACCTGCCCGACGGGCCGGGCACCGCCTACCTCGCCGGTGAGGCGCGTACCTGCCAGGCGGTCCGGGAGCACCTGGTCCGGGAGCGCGGTTGGAACCGCCGCCAGATCGTCGTCAAGCCCTTCTGGGCACCCGGCAGACGAGGGCTGGACTGATCCTGGGCCCAGTCGTCGACAGGTGGCTGCCGGAGACCGGGCCCATCCGGACCAGTCTGGAGCCGTACAGGTTTCCCGGCACCGTACCGGCCGGCACCCCGGCAACGTTCCGGTGTGCCGGCCGATGCCGGGACTCAGAAGCCGGGGAAGACCTTGCGCAGGTCGTCCAGGCTGAACGGGCCGGTCACGGTCACCCCGTCGGGAGTGTGCTCCGGCGAGAGGCGGCCGGTGGCCAGCCGCAGGAACGCCTCGGCGGGCGCCACCAACTCGCCGTCCGGCTGCTCCGGCGCCTCGGTCAGCTCGACCCGCTCGCCGAGCCGCAGCCCGAGGGAGCGCTCGGGGTCTTCCAGCCGCAACGCCAGGTGCGCCTGCCGGCCGTCGAGCGCCTCCGGCTTCGCGACCCAGCCGAGCAGCATCCCTACCTGGTCCACGAGCAGCGGCACCGCCTCCGGCGCCACCGTCGCGAACGAGTTGAAGCCGACCTCGACGTCCCACTGGTGCAGGGCGAATTCGGTGAGCCGCATCCGGGCGGCGGTGCCAACGTCGACCGGCTCGGGCAGGAAGCCCAGGTCGATCTGCAACTTCTCGCGCGCGGTCGCGTCCAGCGACTCGTACTGCTCGACGAGCTGCCGGTTGGCCTCGAGAAAGCCCTCGGCGTGTTCGAGCGGCGCCATGGCGTCCCATCGGGCCCAGATCCGCTTGTTGAACTCGCTGTCCAGGGCCGGGCTGCCGGTGAGCGCCACGGTCAGGGTTGCCTGGTTGATCTCCGCCCCGCTGCCGAGGTGGCTCAGTACCTGGGACACCTGCCACTGACTGGCCCCGGACGGCCGGACCAGATCGGTCGGACCGAGATCCCGGACGAGCGCGGCGAGTTCGTCGTGGCCCGACCGCAGGGCGGCGATGGGCTGGTCGGCAAAGGTGGCCATGGTCTTCCTGTCTCCCGAGTGGTACGCCGCCGACCCCGAACCGGCCGACGCGACAGAACAATCATGCCCGGCGCCGCCGACAACCCGCCGCCGCTTCGATCGGCGACCACACCGACGCCGTCGGCGGCGCCACGGTCAACTACCGAAGCGGCGCCAGGACCAGCTACCGAAGCGGCGCCAGGATCAGCTACCGAACAGGCCGGTCAGCGTGCCGGTGCCGACCGCTAGGGACTCGATCACCTTGCGTGCCTCGTTCCCCTCGGCATCGGCAGCCAGGCCGGGGTCCGCCTTGAGGGCGTAGACGGTGAACCGGTAGCGGTGCTGGCCGCTCGGCGGGCACGGCGGAGCCCAGTTCGCGAGGCCGGCCGAGTTCTGTCCCTCCAGTACCCCGGACGGCAGGTCGCCCGCCGGCAGCGCACGGGTGTCGGCCGGGATGTCGAAGACGACCCAGTGCAGGTAGGTGAAGCCGGGCGCGTCCGGATCGTCCACGACGACCGCGAACGAGACCGCCTCGGCGACGTCGCCCGACCACTCGATCGCGGGCCGATCGCCGGCGCCCTGGCAGGTGTACTGCTCCGGAATCCGTCCACCCTCCTGAAAGGCCGGACTGGTCACCGTGAGCGTCCGCTGCGGCGGCGCCGTGCTGGCCGGCGCGGGATCGTCCGCGCCGCAACCGGACAGCGTCGCGCCGGCGACGGCCAGTACGGTCAGGGCAAGCCGGAGCTGCCGTCGGGGCCGACGCGGCGCCTGTCGGCTGGCCGGGTCGCGAGGTTCTCGACGGCCGAACATCGCGGAGTCCACAGCGGACGATCTCGGCATCGCGGTCGGTCCTTTCGGTGGGAGCGCTTCCATCGCTCACTGAAGCACACTCGGGAATCCCTCCGACAGCCTTTGATCGACTTCCTGCCGATCACGACGAGTTCTCTGTCGGGCGTACCCATCGACATGACCGAACGGCCACCCGCTCGTCATCCCTTGCCCGCAAGGGCGACTCCACCCGGCGCCGCTGCCTCCACTGAGGACCGACAGACCCTGGGCGAGGCACCGGATCGGACCGGACGCCGGCCTGGGGCGCCGCCGTACCGGCGGGGACGGCGGCGCCCCATGGCGTACCCAGGACTCAGACGGCGCAGTCCTCGTCGATCATGGTGCCCACCTGTACGAGGTCGGTCTCGAGGAACTTGACCGGGTCGGACGACTTGGCGCCCGACTCGAGCCTCGCCACCATCTTCTCGATCAGGGACTTGATCTCGGGATCGTTCGCCTTCTCCGCCTGCACCTCCAACTGCTCGGCCAGGCTCGCGAGGGTGGTCCTGATCTGCTTCGCCTGCGCGGCCTGGTTCAGCCCCTTCTCGATGGCCTTCACCGAATCGTCGGCGATCTTCACGCTGCCGTCCAGGAAGACGTCGAGAACCGCCGCACAGACCTCCTTGCTGTTCGTCGGGCCGGCTGGCGTGGCGCTGGGAGCCGCCGCGCTCGGGCTACCCGCCGAGGCACCGCTCGACGGAGCTGCCGCCGTTCCTTTCCCGCCGTCCGGCTGGCAGCCGGCGGCGAGCACCGCCACGACCGTGAAGGACAACGCGATATAACCCGCTTTAAACAAACTCTTCCTCATACAAGCTCCCATGTCTTGATCAACGGCGGAAGAGTAACAACGACGATCAAGGGCGGGCTGAAGCCGAACCAGCGGCACCGGGCGGGACGGGCTCGGTAGCCGAACCCCCGCCACGACCAGGGACTCGCGCTCAGCCGGGCTGGCTCGCCCCGTCACCGGCGTCGAGCCAGTACTCCAGCAACAGCCGGTCGATGGAGTCCGGCGTACCCAGGCGACCCCGTGCCGCCCGTCGGGCCCGCAGGTCCGCCCGGCTGAACCACCGGGTCTCCAGCAGTTCCTCGCCGTCGACCCTGGTGACCTCGCTACCTGCCCGGGCGACGAAGCCGACCATCAGCCCGGACGGAAAGGGCCACGGCTGGGACGCGAAGTAGCGGACCGAGTCGACGACGACGCCGGCCTCCTCCGCCACCTCCCGCCGGACCGCGTCCTCCAGGCTCTCGCCGATCTCGACAAAACCGGCCAGCAGGGCGAAGGAGTCCTCGTCCGCTCCGGCGTGCCGGGCCAGCAGGCACCGGCTCGGCGGCCCGGCGAACTCCACCAGCATGATCACCGCAGGACTGATCCGGGGAAAGATCGGCAGGTGGCAACCGGTGCACTCCCGGGCCGCGCCGCCCTCGACCGGTCGGGTCCGCGCACCGCAGGTGCCGCAGAAATGCTGGTTGCGGTGCCAGTGGCAGAGGCCGCGGGCGTACCCCAGCACTGCGGCCTCGGTCGGATCCAGCCGGTGCACGACCTTGCGTACGTCCACCGTCCGGTCGGCACCGACCGCGCCGAGCGCCTCCGCCTCCGGCACGTCGCTCAGGTCGACCGCGAACACGGGCCGATCGGCATGCAGACCGAGGAACACCAGGTCGTCGCCCCCGGCCGGCAACCGGTGCCGGTCGGTGCCGACCAACCGGATCACCGCCTCGTCCGTCACCAGGCAACGGTCCCGCCACAGCGGGATGACCTCGGCACCGTCGCGGCCCGCCAACGTCCGCAACGCCACCGGATCGCGCCGGAGTTGACCCGCGCGATCGAGGGCACCTCCGGCGTACGGCGTGACGACCTCACCGCCGAGGCTCACGACCCGGCACCGCCGGGCCGACGGCCCAGGCCCGTACCCGTACCAGGACCGGGACGGCCACCCGCCGAGCGCGACATGGTCAGAGGCACCATCGCATGCTACGGCCCGGCCGGAGCGGTAGTCCGGCAACCGGCGGGGCCGCCGCACTCGTTCCGGTGGTCGGCGGGGCCGGGCCTCCGGTGCGGTGGTCGACCAGGCCGGCCAGCCGGCGCGGTGGTCGATCAGGCCGGCCGGAATTCCTTCGGGCCGGACAGCGGGCCGGCGGACCTGAGGAACAGCGGAGCGCTGACCATCGCCGGGGCGGCTCGGTAGGGCGACTCGCCCCTGAATGGACGCTATGTATTCGCCGGGTTCACGATCGGCGAGGTGGAGGAGTACGGTGACGGCGTCCCGGGACAGATGGCCGTGATAGTGCTCTTGAAGGGTATCGAGATGCGACCGTTGCGAATTGTCCTGGCGGCACTGCTTTTCGCCGCCGCAGGTCCGCTCGCCGCCACTCCGGCGAGCGCCGCCGCGGACACGGCACCCCCGACGCTGGGAGACATCACGATCTCGCCCGACACGGTCGATGTGGCCGGGCTGGACCTGATCCCGGTGACGGTGGCGGTCCGGCTGCGCGACGAGTCCGGAGTGGTACAGAGCGGCGAGGTGGGCGGGGGCATGACGCCCTTCGTCGGCCTGCAACGGGTGAGCGGTGGCAGCGGCCACAACCTCGCCGGAGGAGAGCTGGCGCTCACCTCCGGTACGGTGCAGGACGGCATCTGGAGTGTGACGATCCAGGTGCCCTCCACCTGGGACGGCCGGTGGGAGGTCAACCACGTCGTCGCCGACGACGCCGTCGCCAAACGGCTCGACGTCGACCCCCGCACGGCGGGGCAGACCGTGACGCTCGACGTCACCGGGACCCACCAGCCCGCCGTGAGCATGCAGTTCTCACCCGACCCACTGGTCGGTGACGGTCCGTTGACGGTCAAGGGACGGTTCTACTTCAAGGACACCAACCGGGGGATCCCCAACCAGCCGATCTTCTTCGGTGCCGACAACCTCTGCGTCGAGTACGACGCGACGCCCAACGGCCGTACCGCCGCCGACGGCACCTTCTCGAAGACGTACCCGAAGGGCGACGGCTTCCTGCGGTGCGTCGGCATCCTGCGACCGTCGAACAGCGCCTTCCAGCCCGCCTTCATCGTCGTCACCAGCGGACATCCACGGGTCAGGCCCGCCGTTACCGCGACCGCGAGCCGGACCAGCGTGACGGCCGGCACGAAGATCACCATCAGCGGTACGGCGTTGCCGTTCGGCGTGGCGGGCACGGTCCGGCTCCAGCAACTGCGGAATTCGTCCTGGCGCACGCTGGGCAGTACCCAGGTCGACGACCGGGGCCGGTACACGTTCGACGTCCGGCCGCAGACGGCGGGCGCCAACCGGTACCGCGTCATCAGCCCCGGCAGCGAGGAAGATCTGACCGGTGTGTCGCCGACCCTCGTCGTGACGGTGGGATCGTCCGGCGGCGGTGGCGGCGATGACGAGACCCTGCCGATCACCGGCCCGGCACCGCTGCCGATGGCGGGTGGCGCGGGCATTCTCCTCCTCGTCGGCGCGGGCCTCCTGCTGTTCGGCCGCCGACGCCGGATCGCGGCGTAGGCGGCCTTCCGGGTGTCGACGCCCCGCGTCAGCCGAGCAGCACAACTCTCCCGCTGTCGAGGTCGTACCGGGCACCGACGATCGCCAGTTCACCAGCGTGGACCTTCTCCCGAACGGTCTCGCTGACCTCGGTGAGGTGCCGGGCCTGGGCCAGCACGTTGGCCCGGACGGCCGCCTCGACCACGTCGCCGGGCCCGCCGATCAGCGGCTCGACGACCGGACGCAACGCCTCGACGATCGCGCCGATCGCACCCGGGGCGTGGCCGCCGCTTCCGATCACCTCGACGGCGGCGGAGACGGCACCGCACCGCTCGTGACCGAGTACCACCAGTACGGGCGGAGCGAAGTGCTCGACCGCGTACTCGATGCTGCCCAACATGATCGTATCCACGATGTTGCCGGCGACCCGGTTGTCGAACAGGTCTCCGAGGCCCTGGTCGAAGAGCACCTCCGGCGATACCCGGGAGTCGGCGCAGCCGACGACGATCGCGAACGGGTCCTGCCCGTTCGCGAGTTCGCGGATGTCGCGCGGCGACTGGTGCGGATGCCGGCCGCGTCCTCGGACGAATCGCCGGTTGCCCTCCCTCAGGCGGGCGAGTGCCGCCTCCGGGGTGTCCACGGGTGCGTCCCCGGACGGTTGCGCGGCGGCCGGGCCGGCGAGTCCGACGGTCCCGGCGGCGGCCAGCCCGCCGACGGCCAGAAGTGATCGGCGGGAGACGGGCTGCTGCTGTGGAATGTCCTGCACAACCAGTCAACGTACGCCTGCGGATGCTCTTTGCCACGTATCTCCGCTGCGACCGGTTTGTGGCATCGCCGATGCGACCGGTTCTGTGCTCTCGACGCGGCCGCTCGACCGTCGGGTTGGGTTGTTCCTACCGCCCCCGCTGCTGCAACCTCGGACGGCGGATCACTGCGGGCGCAATCCGTCCATCATGACGGTGATGTAGGCGTCGGCGAGTTCGCCGGACGTTGTGGAGGATCGGGCGATCGCGAATGCCGACTCGCCGATCAGGACCGCGATGACCTCGGGTTCCAGGTCCGCCCGGACCACGCCGTCGCGTCGAGCGGCGGCGATCATGTCCTCGACAGCGCGCACCAGCTCCGCCCGCAGTGTTGTGGTGGCGGGCAGGTCGAGGCCGCCGAGTTGCTCGCTGATCAGGTGATGGCTGGACTGGAATGCGATCAGCTCGGCCAGAAACACGCGAAGGGCCTGTTCGGGGCCGGTCTGGGCGAGCAGATCGCGGGCGCGGGCGACCACGGGTTGGAGCAGCCTGGAGACCGCCGCGTCGACCAGCGCGTCCTTGCCGCCGAACGCGCGCACGACGGTCCCCGCCCCGAGACCGGCCTTCCTTGCGACCGCCTCCACGGTGAGGGTCGCACCCGGCTCGGACAGCAGCGCAATCGCCGCATCGAGGGCCAGTTTCCGGTTGCGTACCGCGTCCGCCCGGCGACCGCCTCCGGCCACAGTTGACATCTGGAACGACCCTTCCACATAATCAATTGGAATGTGCGTTCCAGTTAGCCTACGTGAAAGGACGCCTCCGTGAACGAGCGGATCCTGATTTCCGGCGCGAGCGTCGCCGGGTTGACCGTGGCACACTGGCTCGCCCGGTACGGCTTCCGCCCGACGGTCGTCGAACGCGCCCCCCGCCTGCGCCCCGGCGGCAACGGCGTCGACGTGCGCGACCACGCCGTCGAGGTGGCCGAGCGAATGGGCATCATGCCCTCCATCCGGGCCTCGGCCACCGATGTGCGGGGGATGAAGTTCGTCGACGCCGCCGACCGCACCGTCGCCCGCCTCGACATGGCAGCAGCCACCGAGGTCGAGATCATGCGCGGCGACCTCGTCGCCCTGCTGCGTCACGCGACCGATGCCGGGGTCGAGTACCTGTTCCACGAGTCCATCCGCAGCCTGGTCCAGGACGACGACGGGGTAACGGTCACCTTCGAGCACGCCGGCAGCCGCCACTTCGACCTCGTCATCGGCGCCGACGGCATGCACTCCAACGTCCGAGAGCTCGCCTTCGGACCGGAGTCGCAGTTCCTGCGATACAAGGACCACTACTTCGCCTTCGCCGACGCCGACGCGACCCTCGGCGAGAACCGCTGGGTGACCATGTACAACCAGCCGGGCAGGATGGCCGGCATCTACCGCTCCGGCAACCACGCCCAGGCCAAGGCGTACTTCATCTTCCGCTCCACACCGCTGCGGTACGACTACCGTGACGTCGAACAGCAGAAGCACCTGCTCGGCCAGGTGTTCGGCGGCGACACCTCCTGGCGGATCAAGGAACTGCTCGCCGGAGCGCTGGCCGACCCCGACTTCTACTTCGATGCGCTCAGCCAGGTGCACATGCCCTCCTGGTCGACCGGCCGCGTCGCGCTGGTGGGCGACGCCGCCTGGTGCGCCTCGCCAGCCTCGGGCACGGGCGCGGAACTGGCCCTGGTCGGCGCCTACCGGCTCGCCGGGGAACTGGCCAGCGCGGGCGGAGACCATCGGGTCGCGTTCGCCCGGTACCAGGAGGGCCACCGCGAGTTGGTGAACAAGAAGCAGCAGATCGGGCCCAACGTACGGCTCATGGTCCCGAAGACCCACGGCGGCCGGTGGATCCGCGACGGGCTCGCTCGGCTGCCGATCCTGCGTGCGATGTCCGCCGTCGAACGCCGCCTACCGAGCAAGGCTCCCCGCCCGTTGTCGGACTATGTTCCGGCCCGCTGACCGGCGTCACGTCGCTACCGGGCGAACGGGCGAGCGATCGGCGCGGGCGTGACTACGGCTGCTCGGGCGTGACTACGGCTGCTCGGGCGTGACTACGGCGGCGCGAGTGGCAGCGGTCCACGGTGCCGCTCGACCATCTCGTCACCGGGGTACGCGCTCTGCAGATAGTGCTCGACGATGGGCTCGAGGGTGGTGTGGCGACGGGTCGCGTCGTCGGCAGTCTGCCCGAGATCGGCGGCGTAGGCCCGCAACAGGTCGTGGAACGTGAACCGGCCCGAGGTGTGCTCGGTGAGCAGGTTCGCCCGCACCAGTTCCGCCAGAACGGGCCCGACCTGCGCGACGGGCATCCCGGCCAGACTCGCCGCCGTCGTGGTGCCGAACTCCAGGCCCGGGTACAGGCCCAGGGTGCGGAACAGGCGCGCGCCCTGCGGGCTCAGCATCTGGTAGGACCAGGCGAACACCGTGCGGATGTTGGTCGTCGGCTCTCCGGCGGCCAACGCGTCGGGGCGGCTGCCGGCATCTCGCAACTCCCCGGCGAGAACGGAGAGTGGCGTCGCCGGGTCGCCAGCGGCCCTGGCGGCGACGATCGCGAGCGCAAGGGGCAGCCGCGCCGTGAAGGCGATGACGCTGTCCACCGCCGACGGCTCGGCCACGGCGTACGGGGTCCCGATCCAGCTGGAGAGCATCTCACGGGCCTCGGCATCGGTCATCAGGTCAAGAGCGAGGGTGCGCGCGCCCGGCGCGGTGACGACCCCGGAAAGCGAGTCGCGGCTGGTGACCACCACGACCGCACCCGGTGCCGAGGGCAGCAGCGGCCGGACCTGGTCGGAGTCCCGCGCATTGTCCAGCAGAACAAGGATCCGCTGGTCGGTCAGGATGCTGCGGTAGAGCGCGGATCGGGCCTCGAGGCCAGCCGGGATCCGCTGGATCGACACACCGAGGCTCCGCAGCAGCTCGCGCAGGGCTTCGGCCGGATTCATCGCCGGCCTGCCCCGGTCGTAGCCGTGCAGGTTGAGGTAGAGCTGCCCATCGGGGAACAACCGCCGCATCTGGTGGGCCCACCGCACGGCCAGTGCCGTCTTGCCCACGCCAGCCGTGCCGCTGATGATGCCGACCGGCGGCGCCTCCGGCTGGCTGCCGCCCGGGTCGGCCAGCGCATCAAGCCAGCGCAGCTCGGTGTCGCGGCCGACAAACGTTGGCACGGCGGCCGGCACCTGTTGCGGTACCGGGGAGATGCGCGGCCGAGCGGGCCCCGCGACCGCGTCGGGTCGGGCCGGCGCAGACCAGCCGAGCACCAACTGCTGTGCCTCGCGCATCTGCGGTCCAGGATCCACCCCGAGCTGATCGGCCAGGCGCGCACGCATCCGGGTGAACACCTGCAGTGCGGCAGCCTGCTCGCCGCTGCCCGCCAGCGCCACCATCAACTGCGCATGAAGCCGCTCGTTCAGTGGGTCCTCATCGGACAGCTCCCGCAACCAGCGGTTGGCCCGCGCGTGCTTTCCGCACGTGAACGCCAGCTCGGCGAAGGCCATGGCGACCTCTACCCGGCGCCGATTCCAGGTATGTGTGCGGGGATGCCGTCGCAGCCGGTCGTCGCTGTCGGCGAGCACCGGCCCCCGCCAGCATTCCAGCGCCTGTTCGTAGAGCTGGAAGGCGCGCGGCAGGTCGCCGGTTTTGGCCACCCGCTGCGCCTCGGCCGCGGTGTTGTCGAAGCGGGTGACGTCGAGCTGCTCGGGCGCCAGGTCCAGCTTGTAGGAGGCGCTCAACGCCACCAGCACCCGGCTGGGCGTACGTCGGTCACGGGCCGGCTCGATGAGCGCGCGCAGGCGGTTGACGTGTACGTGGATCAGGTTGCGCCACGACGGCGGCTGCTGTTGCGGCCAGAGCAGCTCGGCGATCTCGGCGATCGGTACCGCGTAGCCCGGCCGCAGGGCCAGAAAACCGACGAGGTTGCGCTGGATCAGCGACGGGATGACCACCGGTTTCCCGTTGAGCGTCACTGTTAGCGGTCCAAGTATCCCGATAGTGAGTAGATCGTGCCCGAGCGCCCCCACAGTCACTCCTCACTCGGCGATGCCTTAAGCCGCAAGTAAGTACGCAGCAATTGTGGCTGCCTACAGTAAGCCAGGCAACGACGGTTCGATTCACATCCTTCGACCACCTCTTGAGGAGGAAAGTTGCTTCTACGACTGAGACGTAGGCTGCTCGCGGCGACGCTGGCCGCCGTGGCGAGTGCGGGACTGGTGCTGGTGCCGGTGACGCCAGCCATGGCTGCCTGCCATGACGTCGGCTGTAACGGGCTGGACCCGAGCGCGCACTGCTCGACCACCTCGACTCCGGACGAGGTGGGCTACTGGGGCAGTGTGCCCGCAGCCACCCTGCAGATCCGGCGCAGCTCCGGATGCGCGTCGTTCTGGGCGCGCGGGCTCAAGGACTGCATACCCAGCGTCCCCAACCCGGTGGCGTATGTGCGGATCACTCGCCAGGTCTACGGTTACTACGGCTACTACACGTCCAACCAGTACTACTCGCCGCAGGTTCCCTGCGGTGGCAGCCCCGTCTGGAGCCCGATGGTCGCCGACTACGGCAACGACCGCGCCCAGGCCTGCTGGTCATGGGGCTACGTCTACGATCCACCGCAGACGTTTCCGGAGCACTACTGGAGCCTCTGCACCGACTGGATCTACTAGTCCCGGTCATCGAACCGGGTCATGATCTTGACGGCCGGGACGGACCCACCGCGACGGCGAAGTGCCTACCACGCAGACGAACTGATCGGTGTCGAGTCGTTCAGTGTTCCACGCGCGGAAGGCACTTCGTCGGACTTCGTGAGACTTCGTGGCCGCGGATTACCGACCGGTCGGACGAGGACCTCCCCGCCCACCGTCGGGATCCCATCCCCCTCGTCGTCACCTGCGCCATCACCGGCGAGACGCCGCGTGGACGGAGAAAAATATGGACTCTGTCAGACTGATCATGTCCACGGTGCTCGTAGCGGGAGCGGCAGTCTTCGTGCCGGCCACACCCGCCACGGCCACCCCTCTCGCGCCACTTCCGCGAGCCGTCCCCGTGGTGTCCGATCCGGACACCGTGCCGGATGATCAGCGGGATCGACTGCTGCCCAAGGACTGGCAGACCGCCGATGACATGGCCTGGACCACCAGCGGCGATTCCTCCGGCTTCCATCTGCTGGTCGCGGAATCCCACAACGGCTACACGTGGCGCACCATCGCCACGCTCGCCGAGCCAGGTGTCGAGGCGGACAGGTGGATTGGAAACGCCTGCCTGACCGGCTCCGGGATCCGCGCCGTCGTGGTGTACGCCCCGAGGACGTTCACCAACCGCCAGCAGACCTTCGATCGCGGTGGCTTCGTGGCCGTGGTCAACCTCAGCAACGGCCAGGTCACCAAGCTGCCCATGCGTGCCAGCCTGGCCTATTACAACCCCGGCTGCGGTACGGGCGAAAGTGCGGTCCTCACCCAGTCGGGTGTCGTGGACCTGGGTCGCACGCGCCTGCACGTCGTCGACACGGTGCGCGGCTCCGTGTCGCGCAGTCACGAACTGGCCGGACAGGTGACCTCGGCGACGCCGCTGGGCGATCGGATCGTGGCCGCTGCCGGTGGTGGGCTCCTGGAGGTCGATCGAAACGGGGGCGAGCGGATCGTGGCCAGTACCCGGGGCGCGCCGTTCGGCATTCGACCCGACCGCACCGGTGGAGTGGCGTTCGTGGAGCGTGCTGGTGATTCCGGCGTGGTCAGGTACGTCTCGGATCCCGCACGTGGTGGCGTACGCGAACTGGCTCGCGGCCCGCTGGAGAAGATCGACCTCCAGGCGGGCGGCGATGGCCGGATCTTCGTCACCGGCGCTCCCACCAGCGTGGCCAGGAACCTGCCCAGCACCGTCAGGCAGATCGCCGCACCCGTCGAGGCGGAGATCTCCACCGCCGGAGCGGTCGCCACACGTCACGGCGACGCGGCAGCGGTCACCGCGCTGGCCCAGCCCCGTGACCCGGACCAGCCCCGGCCTCTGCTGCTCAAGGCGAAGGTTCTCAGCACTGGTCATGACGTGGACTTCCAGGTGTTGCCCGGCGCCCGCCGTACCGACGTCGCCATGCAGGGGCGGGCATTGAGCCCCGCGCTGGAAATGCCCGGCGGGGCGTCGCCCCGGGGGCGGGCGGCACCGAACGCTGCCTCGCCCACCGATCCGGTGGACACCGACCGGACGTGCTCGGTACCCAGAAACGACAGGGCGATCCAGGTGGAGCAGCCCCACTGGAAGCAGGTCGAGTGGGCTGCCGACCTCGCGGTCAAGGGGGCATTGACGGTTCAGCGGCCCGCCAACTGGAAACACTCGGGGCCGCCGGTGGCGTGGACGCCGCAGGGGATGTTCCCCCGAGTCGGGCTGACCAGCTCCTTCTCCGGCTCCACCGTGCCCGCCTCCATCCTGCTGGGCGTCCTGTCCCAGGAGTCCAACCTGTGGCAGGCCTCCTGGCATGCGCTGGAGGGGGTGACCGGCAATCCACTGGTCGGCAACTTCTACGGCTTCGACTACAAGGGCGCAGACCCGTGGGCGATCCGTTGGAGCGCATCCGATTGTGGCTACGGCGTGGCACAGGTCACCGACGGGATGCGGGTGGGCGACACCCTCTGGACCTCGAACCAGCAGCGCGCCATCGCTGTCGACTACGCCAGCAACATCGCCGCCGGCCTGCGGATCCTGGAACAGAAATGGAACCAGACCTACAACGCGGGCATACGCGTCAACGACGCCGACCCGGGGAACATCGAAAACTGGTTCGCCGCCCTGTGGGCCTACAACACGGGCATCAACCCGCAGGCGAGCACCGGGTACCCCAACGGCTGCACGCCGAGCCCGAACTGCACCGACAGCCGCGGGAACTGGGGACTCGGTTGGACCAACAACCCGGCCAACCCCGACTATCAGGCCAGCCGCAGGCCCTTCCTGCACAACTCTCCCGACGACGCGAGGCATCCGCAGGACTGGCCCTATCCGGAGAAGGTCATCGGCTGGGCGGCCTCCCCCATCGTCAAGTACGACTTCCGCACCGACGACTTCGAGGCCGCGTACGCCCAGGCGTGGTGGACCGACGAGACTTACCGGTTCGATGCCAAGCCACCGATCGACGCCTTTTGCAGCAGCGCCTCAGGCGGCAATCGCTGCGACATCAACCAGTCCGGAAACCCCTGTGCGGAAGCCGACTTCCACTGCTGGTGGCATCTGCCGGTGGCCTGGAAACCGGGATGCGAACGAAACGACGGTGGCACCGTCGAGTACACCTGCGGCTTCGACAACAGAACGTACGCCCCGGGCTCACCCGAGCCGGCCGGAGGAACCCATTGGCCACCGGTGTGCAACCGCGACAGACTGCCCACCGGTGCCATTGTCGTCGATGACGTGCCCGACGGCGTTGGCATCGTGCGGCCCAACTGTGCCGGCACCGTCAGCGCCGGTGAGTTCAGCATGGCCTTCGGTGCAGACTCAAACGGAACATATCCCTCCAAGGCCGACTTCCACCAGGTCGGCAGCGGATTCGACGGGCACTTCTACTTCGCCCACACCTGGTATCCGGGCGGCAACACGCGTTTTCAGGTAACCGGGACGTGGAAACTGGACCGGGTCTGGACCGACACGTGGGCGCGGGTGATGGTGCATATCCCGGGGCACGGAGCGCACACGCAGCAAGCTGCCTACAAGGTGGACATCGGTGCGAACACACCCCAGAGCAAGGAACGATTCCGAACCCGCCACGTCAACACCGCCAGCCGGTACCACCAGCCCGTCGACCAGACGGGAGACCGCTGGGTCTCGCTCGGTGTGTTCAACTTCAACGGCACGCCAAGCGTTTCCCTGAGCAACCTGACCTCCGACGGCAACGGCAGCCACGACATCGCCTTCGACGCCGTCGCCTTCCAACCCATGGCGGCCAAGCCGCGGCACATGATTGCCGTCCTCGGTGACTCCTACAGCTCCGGCGAAGGCGTGTCGGAAGGGCCTTTTCCCAACTACCTCAAAGAGACCGACAACGGCGACACCGGAAACCGCAACGCCTGCCACCGTTCCTACAACGCATGGTCCCGGATCGCCACCCTGACCGACAATCCGAGCCAGACCATTACGCAGCGTGACGTAGGATGGGACAACTCGCTCGACTACCACATGGTCGCCTGTTCCTTCGCGCAGACGGAGAACCTGCTGCCAGCGAACGTCACGAACTCCTGGGGCGAGCACGGCATCGGGGCCTACCGCGAGGTCTCCCAGATAGAGCAGGGCTACCTGGACGAGAACACCACGTTGGTGGCCTTCACCATCGGCGGCAACGACCTCGGATGGGACAAAGTGGTGATGGCTTGCGCGTCCAACGTTCCCGTCATCGACAACTGCGCCGACGCCCCCCTGCCCGGGGAGACCATGTCCCTGCGACACCGGCTGCCCCAGCTGATGACGACCAAGGTGATTCCGTCGATCGAGACGGTGATCAGTCAGATCCGGTTGAAGGCCGACCACGCTCGAATCGTCCTGATGGGATATCCGCGGCTCATCTCCCTCGGCGCGTGGTGCCTGCTGGGCCAATACACCTTGAGCCTCGCAGAGGTGAGCTTCATCGACGAGATGTCCGACCTGCTGGCCCAGAAGATGCGCGAGCTGGTCGAGCGCCTCGACGACACGATGCCGATCACCTTCTCCGACCCCCGGGACGCCTTCCAGAACAAGGGTGTCTGCGGCATTCCCGAGGGAATCCACGGCATCATCGCGGCCAAGACGCCGGGCGAATACCCTGACGCGCCGATTTCACAGCAGTCCTTCCACCCCAACATGCGCGGCACGACCTACTATGCCGACACCTTCAACGCCACGCTCCGCTCGTTGGGACTGTGATCAATCCTGTGGCGGCGACCATGTCGCCGCCACAGGGCGGTCATCACCGACGTACCCGCCACGTCACGTCGCTTGAAAGTCCGAGGGCGCCGGGAAGGAGGGGCGCGGCGGCCATCAGGGCGCTGAGGGCTCGTACGGGAGGATCGGATGGCTGGGTGGGACGGCGGGCCGTCCGAGACGGGGATGGCGTACGACATCTACGCGCCGCTGTGGGGGCTGCTCGACCTCGGCGCGCTGGTGAGCTGCGACTTCGCTCCGCCTTCGGCGGACTCCTTCACCCGGTACGTCACCTCGCGGCGAACCCAGGTCGACCGCCTGCTGGACCTCGTCAGAGCCCTGGGCGACTTCCATCCCGAGACAATCGGGATCTTCGAGAAGCAGGGCGGGTGGGGGAACGATTCCCGGCGGGAGCCGGAGGCGGTCCTGGCCGCATTGTTGCTGAGCGCCGGTTTCCTGGAGCGTCATCCGGTGGACCCGGGCGACACCACGACGATCCGTCGGCTGGCCCGGGCGGCAATCGATCGACAGCTCGTCAATCTCCTGGACGCGCTGGTCGGCGTCGCCCAGGTGCGGAGCCGCGATGTCGCTTCGGCATGCGCCGACGTGCTCGAGGCGCTGGCCATCGCCTGTTCGCTGGTTGAAAGGAATGTTCCGGGGACAGTGGCCGACACCGTGCGATCCTGGCGTACCTTCGTCCTCCCCGATGTCCTCAGACCCGGCTCGCCGACCTCCGATGCGACGAAGGACAGGCTGCGGGACATCCTTCACCGGCTGGAGCGGCTCGTCTGACCGTTGAGGAGGCATCGCAGCGACACCTCTCCGGCACCGTCACCTTCACCCAGATCGACGACGACTAGATCGAGATCCGCGGTCGAGGCATGATCACGGGCGAGGTGGAAGGCCTTCCGTTCGCCGAACCGTGGTGACCGGAGGAATCGTGGTGACCGGAGGAATCGTGGTGAGCCAGGAGGCAGGCATGACCGAGCAGGCGCTGACCCGCGTGGCGCTGTACACATTCGCCCGGCACGACAAGCGGCGGGTGGCCGAGTTCCGTTGGCAGCCGGGCCAAGCGGTGTCGCTGACAGTCCTCGACCCCGAGTGGAGCGCGCCTGCGCAGGACTTCTACGACAACGGCGTGCCGGTCGGCGCGGGGCGGGTGCCGCCGGAGGCCGGTCCGGAATTCATGCGTGCCCTGCTGCAACGCTTCCGGATGAGCTACTACAAGTTCGTGGACGAGAGCGACGGAGCCGGCGGACCGTCACAGGGTGCGAGTGAAGCAGAGCGGTAGCTGGGCTCCTCCTGCACGGAGGGGTCTGTCATCCGGACGCCATAGGTGATCGGTCAGAGGCCGAGGGCGCAGTCGTTACCCCGATCTCGAACGGTCAGGCCGTGGGTGGTCGCACCAGATGGCTGGTAAGAAACGGGCTCGGCGTACCGTGCCAGAAGACGGCCAACTCGTCACGGGCCCGAGTGGCGGCGACGAAGAGCAGCGACCGGTCGCGCTGACGTTCGCGCTGGTAGCGCTTTGGATCAGTGTCCCGGTGCCGGTTGATCATCTGCCGGGGAACCAGCCCGTCGCTGACTCCGGCGATGATGATCCGCTGGTATTCGAGTCCCTTGAACCGATGCATCGTGCCGATGTGTACGCCGTCGGGTCGCTTCGGCCCGTCGGGGCCGATTTCCACCGCGGGTATCCCGTCGGCCTCCAGCCGCGCGGCGACCTCGCTGGCCAGTTCCCGGGTGGGTACGGCGATCGCTACCGACCCGTCGGCCGGATTTCCCCACGCCGCCAACTGCCCGACGACCAGTTCGCGTTCCTGATGCCACGATCCGGCGCCCCGGAACGTCGGCACCCCGCCCCGAAGCAGCGACCGGTAGCCGGCGAGATTCTCCGCGCCACCGTCGAGATCGTCGTACGTCTCGCCGCTCATGATCTCCAAAGCCGCGGCGAGGATCTGCCGGGTGGTGCGGTAGCTCAGGGTCAGCCGGGCAGACCGGCCACGGATGTTGACACCGAGGCTGCCCAGCGTGACGTGGTTGTCGTAGATGCGCTGGTGGGTGTCGCCGGTCAGGAACAGGTCGTTCGGTCCGGACGCGACCATGGCACGCAGCATCTTCCAGTGCGCGGCGCTCAGGTCCTGCGCCTCGTCCACCACGATGTGCCGGTAGCGGTGCCGCAGGAATCCTCCGGAGTCCTCCGGGGGCAGGCCCTCGCTGCGCGCGGCCCGGTCCATCTCCTGCCGGGCCGCCCGTTCGGCCACCTGACGCCAGGTCCACCTGCCCTGGTCGTCCAGCCACTTGGTGAACCGCTCGGTGAGCTGCCAGACCTGGTCCCGCTCGGCCCGGCTGAGGGTGCGTCCCCGGCCGGGGCGACGGGCGCTGAAGTATTCGGCCCGGGAACCAAGCACCTGGCCCAGGATGACCTGGGTCCATTCGGCCGCCAGGAACTCCGGATCCCAGTTCGAGTCCCCGGTTTCCAGCAGGAAGTCCTGCCAGAGGTCGGGCACCTTGTTGTCGTCGACGATCCGCTTACCCGCTCCGGCCTTCGCCTCGGCGACGACCCGGCTGGCCAGCCGGTCGATGACCGCGCGCCCGCAGCCAGACTCCGTTCGGATCGGTCGCGCCGGCCCAGATGTTCGACTACGACGTGCGACTACTCCGGGTGATGGACATCCTGCGGCGGGAGGAGTTCGTCTTCGTACGCGACTTCGACGGCACGATCTCGGGCATCATCACCGCCGCCGATGTCGTGCTCACCTACGACGAGACCGCCACACCATTCCTGCTGATCGGCGAGGTCGACCAAGAGCTGCGGCGGGCTGTCCGGAACGCCTTCGATCTGCGTACGGTACGGCAGGCGTGCACCTCCGCCGGCGTGCAGCCGCCCAAGTCGTTCGAGCGGATGACCATGGGAACGTACCAGGCCGTGCTGAACGATCCGGGCTGCTGGCAGCAGCTTGCCTGGCCGCTCGACCGCGAGGTCTTCATCAAACGCCTCGACGAGCTTCGAAGAATCCGCAACACCGTGATGCACTTCAACCCGGATCCGGTCAAGTCCGGCGACGTCGCTCGACTCCGCTACTTCCTGGACCTGATCCGCACCTTCATTGTCTATAGGCATCACCTCCGACTCAGAAGAGCAACCACGTGTCTTGGATGGACGATCCGCCCCGCTTCCGCCAGCACCCTCGGTTCAACCACCGGAGGGTCCGCATCTCAGACCTGTTGGAAGCCGGCCTACTTCGGCCAGGGCAGAAGCTGCTCTATCAGCGGCGACAGGGGAAGCACCTCACGAATCTGTGTTCAAGGCGTCGTCAATCCGGCCGGCGCCGCCGGGGCGCCCCAGCCCGTCGCGTCGACGGGCGGGACGCCCAGCGTCGTGCTCGGGTTGGCCGGTTCTACTGCGGGCCGTAGACCTCGAACTCGATGAGCCGTGAGTAGTTGCTGCCGCCGAGGTGAACGAGCACGCGTACGGCGTCGGTCCGCTCGGCGGGAAACGTCGTGACGATGTGCTCCTGCGCGTTGCCGATCACCTGGGCGATGGTGCGCCAGGACTCGCCGTCGCGCACCTGGAGGTCGAAGTCCCGGATGCCGTTTGTGGCGGCGGGAGTCTTGGTCCAGAGCTCGATCCGGTCGATCGTCTGGGCGGTCGGCCACTCGACGCCGTACCAGTCGGGGAAGACCCCACTGGTGGCGTCGTTCCAGCCGGTCAGAGTGTCCCAGTGGCTCTGATCCCTGTCACCGTCGACGGCTCCGCACAGCGTGAAGTTCCCGTGCGTGGACGAGGCGATGGCCTGCTCGCCGTAGGCGAGGTTGGCCCCCGGCTCGCGCGGTGGGACCGGCCGGACCGTGACGGGCACGACGTCCTTCTGCTTCCCGCTGGTCACGGTGATGTCGTACGTTCCCGGCTTCGTGCCACGGGGTACCTGCACGCCGAAAGACTTGGCCACCGGCTGGTCCGGGTTGCTGGCGGGGAGGTACGTCGAGAACACCGTGTCAGACAGGACGAGCGGCCTGTCGGCCTCAAGGATCGCGTCCGCGAAGACAGGCTCGGCACCCGTGTTGGTCAGCGTCACCGCGATCGAGGTGGGCAGACACGGCAGCTCGCTGGCCGACACGGCGGCGGGCGAGGCCGACAACACGACCTCCGAGCGCGCCTTGCCCTCCGGGCTGGCGACGGCGGTGTCCACCGGAGCCGCGAGGGCGACCCCCACGGCCACCCCACCAGCGACCAGGGTCGCGATCACAGTCTTCTTCATGATGGTCGTTCCTCTCATGCCTGCTGGACAGCGGCGACGCCGCTCTCGACGGCGAGCCTGGCGCGCGTGCTCACGGTGCCGTTGGGCACCGTGACCCGGTCGCACACCCGGAACTCGGACAGCCAGGCGTCCGGGGTGATCTCGCAGCTGACGTAGCCGCGCTGGAAGTTGCCGAACTTCATGTGCGGGTTCTCCTCAAGCAGCACCCGCCCGCCAGCGTCGAGGTCCTGCCCGTCCTGCCCCGAAGTGATGGAGGTGCCGACGAACTCGGTCGCGACGACCTTCGAGTCCGGGTCGTTGAAGTCGAGCGCGAGGTCGCTGACCACCGTGCGGTGCAGGTCACCGGCGAGGCTCACGACGTTTTTGATGCCGCGCTCGTCGATGCCCCCGAGGAGGCGGTCACGCGAGGCGCTGTAGCCGTCCCAGGTGTCCATCGGAACGGCCACGTTGGGGCCGGAGACCGTGTCGAGGAGCGTGATGGCGGTCTGGTGACCGAGGACATTCCAGGTGGCCCGCGACGTGCTGAGGCCGTCGAGCAGCCACTTCTCCTGGGGAAAGCCGAGGATCGAGCGGGTGGGGTCGGCCGTGGCGGCGTTGGGCGCCTTGGTGCCGTCGCCGTTCGCCTGGTCGTTGCGGTACTGGCGGGTGTCGAGCATGGAGAACTCCGCCAGTTGGCCGTACTGCAAGCGGCGGTAGAGCTGCATCTCGGGGCCGTTCGGGCGCTGCGGCGCACGCAGCGGCATGTTCTCCCAGTAGGCACGGAACGCGTTGGCCCGCCGGACCAGGAACTCGTTGGTGGGGGTGCTCCCGGCGTACATGTCGGCCCAGTTGTCGACGACCTCGTGATCGTCGAAGACGGCGATCCACGGAGCGGACTGGTGTGCCGCCTGCAGGTCCGGGTCGGTCTTGTAGTACGCGTAGCGCTGGCGGTACTCGTCCAGGGTGACTGCCTGCCGGGTCCGCAGCAGGTCGTCGTCGCCGGGGCGAACACCCCGGTCGTTGCCGAACTCGTAGATGTAGTCGCCAAGGAACAGCACGACATCGTGGCGGCGGGCGGCCAGGTCGCGGTGTGCGGTGAACCAGCCCTCCCAGCTAGCCTGGCAGGAGGCGAAGGCAAGGGTCAAGCTCGACAACATCTGGTGCGGCGCCGGAGCCGTCTTCGTCCGGCCGGCCGGGCTGACGAACCGACCGCTGCGGAACCGGTAGTAGTACTCGTGAGCCGGCTTGAGGCCGCGGACGTCCACGTGCACGGAGTGGCTGTACTCGGGGGTGGCCTTCGCAGTACCGCGCTTGACCACCTGCCGGAAGCGCTCATCGGTGGCGATCTCCCACTGGACCGAGTAGGCCCGCCGATCCATGCCGCCGAAAGGCGCCAGCGGGTCAGGAGCGAGACGGGTCCAGAGCACAACACCGTCCGGCAACGGGTCACCGGAGGCGACCCCGAGCGTGAACGGGTCGAGCTTCGTAGCGTCGGTGGTCGCAGCGGTGGCAGAGCTGACCCCAGGCAGGGCACCGGCGAGGGCAAGCCCGGCGGCCGCCCCGGTGACAGTCAGAAAGCGCCGGCGTGTCGCCGCGCTCAGCCCAGGGGGAAGAGTTGGAGAGTTGATCACGCACGAACGATGCCGGGCCCAGTTGAACAGACGGGCGACGCCCGGTGAACTGCAACGTCAGGATCGCAGCACGAGCCGGCACGGTTTCGAACCACGCCCGATCCCAGCCGAAGCGGGTGCGACCGCCGCCTCCACCGCCTCAGGTCCCTGCGGCGGTCGCCCGACTCGACAGGAGCGGGGCGGCTGCCGGGTGGCCTCAGTTCTGGTCGATGCCGAGGGCGGTGATTGCGGCGGGGAGGGTGGGTGCGGTGGCGAGCTGGCGTACGTCGTCGCGCTCGCGGAGCCACACCTGGCAGGTGATGCCGTCGTAGTGGACGGCGACGGGTTGCCCGGGATGGTGCCGGGCGAGCCGGCGCAGCAGGGGTACGGGGTCGTCGACCACGATCGGGGTCGGAGTCTGCGGCACCGGGATCGGCTCGTCGGGGTTGTCGGGGACGTTGCTGGCGATGGCGAGTTCGAGATATTCGAGGCAGAACGCGATCGCGGCTTCCGGGTTGGATCGGCTGGGCGGGTCGGCCGGGGCCGGCAGTCGGCCGACGACGTTGATGGTGACGTCCCAGCTCTCGCCCTGGATGAGGCGGAGGTCGCCGGCATTGCGGATGTGGTCGACGAGGGTGATCGTGACCGTCAACCGCAGTCCGAGGACGAGCCGGACCAGGTCGGCCAGGGGCGGCACGTCGGGGCGGCGGGCCAGCACGAACAGCCGGCCGCCGGGTCGACCCCGGGCAGCCCAGCGCAGGTACTCGGTCAGCGGGTCGGCGTCGGACCGGTGCAGGGTGACGGTGCCGTCCCGGAGGTTGTGGTCGAGGCTGCCACCGCCGTCGAGTTCGACCAGGTCCTCCGGGCGTACGCCGAAGTGGTCGGCCCAGCCGGCGAGCCGGAACTGGGCGGGGAGCTGGTGCAGGGGTTTGCCGCCGGGGTGGGTTGCCACGCGGGGTGCCGGCACCCGCTGGCCGGTCCGCCAGGTCTCCTCCCCCACCTGCCAGGCCCGCCCGTCACCCGGTCCGGCCCGATCGGCCTGCCGGCCGGCGAGGTCGCCGTGCCAGGCGAATTCGCCCATACGCCAGCCGGACGCGTCGGCCCGCCAACTGAGGTGCACGACCCGGCCGGCCAGGTCGGTGATCGTGATCGCCGCCTCCGAGTGGAGCCGGCGGGCGCCCCGGCAGGTGTGACAGCGCAGCAGTGACGGGCTACGACCGGAGCCGGCACATCTCGGGCAGTCGGGGTCGACCCGACCGGTGGCCAGTCGGCAGTCACAGCGTTGCAGCCGGCTGTGCGGGTCGCAGTCGGGGCAGTCGACGTACGCGATGGGGGTCGGGTCCTGCCACGACGGTGCCGGCGGTTGCCATCCTCGGCGCAGCGTCGGCGCGTGCCGGCTAAAGATCTGTCCGGTCGACCATTCGGTGAGGACTTCCCTCGTCCCGGCGGCGCGCAGGCTGGTGTGCCACCAGCGGCCGTCCCGCCAGATCGCCTGCGCCCCGGCAGTCGGGCCGCCGGTGGCAAGGTCGAGACAGTCGGCGAGGATCCGCCGTTCGAGCTGGTCCAGGTCGACCGGCGGCGGGTCGGGCGGCGGCTCCCCGATGGTCAGGTGGTGGGCGGGGGCGGTCAGGCCGCGCTCCTCCAGCCCGTAGCAGGCGTCGAGATCGGTCGTGCTGGTGATCGCGGCGGTCAGGTCGTCGGCGTAGCCCCGGGCCTCGGCCGGCACCGGCCCACCCGGCACCTCGAACCGGATCGCCCAGGTCAGCCCGGCCGTGGCGACCAGGCGGCGGGCCTCGACCACCAGGTCGAGGCAGAGCAACTCGGCCAACCGGCACAGCCGGCCCAGCTCGGCCGCCGCCTCCCGGGGCGGCGCGCCCGCTGCCCGGCCGAGGTAGAGCCGCCACGCGTCGTTGCTCTCCCCGGCGATCGCCTCGGCTTCCAGCGCCTCCCGGGCCGACGCGGGATGCCCCGGCCGCCAGGAGCGCGGCAGGAAGACGAGCGGCCCGTCCGGCTCACCGGGCTGACGAACATCCGTCCACGTGCCGACGCCGACGACGGCGGCCAGGTCGCGGAGCAGCGGGGCGAGCGGCAGATGCCAGCTCCCACCGCCGTCGTCCGGCCAGGGCACGGGTTCCACCACCCCGGGTACGACGTTCGCCGAGGCCACCGCCCCGGTGTCCAGGTTCGCCATGGTGAGTACGAGTTGGGCGCGGCGCCGCCCGGTCTGCTGGCAGTCGTGGCAGGGCTGGCCGACCGTGCCGACCCCCTGACACTCCCGGCAGTCCTGGTACGCCTCCCCGGCGGGCCGGCTCTTCTCGTCGGCGTTGACCAGGAGTTGGTTGCCGCCGTACGTGCAGCGGCACGGGTCGAGGGTGAAGGAGAGCCCGTCACACGATCGGCACTGCACCACCGGCAGCCCGGCCATCAGCGCCGCGCCAACTCGTACGCCGTCTGCGCCTGCCGGGACTGCCACCGCCGGAGCGCGGTCTTGATCCGGGCGTTCTGCTCCCGGACACCGGCCAATTCAAGCCGCCGTAGCGACTGCCCGTCCCGCCGGAACAACCATCGGAGCAGAGCACGCACAACCTCTCACCAGCCTCTCGGAGAACAGGACATGGACGGGTGGCCCCGGACCGAATCGCCGGCACGCGCACCTCGAACCGGGGCCACCCCGCCCCACCGCCGCAGCCACAAGCAGCACGTACAGCAGCAGGGCGTGTCTCAGGGCTGGCACGGCCAGTGGGTAAGCACCAGCCGTGCCAGCGCGGATGCCCAACCGGAGGGCCGGTTGCCTACCAGGCTTTCCGTTGCCAGGCGTCCCGCAGAGGCAACTTACAATGCAAAGCATGGGAGGACAAGAGCTAAGCATGCAAAGCAGGCAAAGTCTTGAGGCTTCGTTAGTGATCATGAGAAGATGCAGGGGCCTACCAGGAAGTTGCCATGCCCCGAATCTCAGATCGCCAGCGCATCGCGCAGGACATCCGCGACAAGATCACGTCGGGTGAGTACAAGCCGGGTGACAAGTTGCCGTCGCTCCGCGAGCTGATCGCGATCTACGACGTGTCCGCCGAACCCGTCCGCTCAGCCCTGCTAATCCTGCAAGCGGAAGGGCTCTTGGAGGGCCACCAGGGCAAGGGTGTCTTCGTAACTGAGTCGAAGTAGAGGTTGCCACGATTTGGCCTCGAGGAGGCCACACGGCAGGAGCCTCGAGGGTGACCACGGCTAGCATTGAAGGCCGTTGAGCAGGCAGGGGCACTGAGGGCCCGCAGCGCCCTGACCCTGACCGCAGGACGGCTTGAACTCAACCTCGGACTGCTGGCACGACGCCGGTCGTGCCCGCTGGCTGCCCGGCGTCGTCACGGCCAGTCAACGTTACTCGCTAGGTGGCGTGCAGGCGCGCGCGTGTACATCTAGGTGATCGCATGGTGGGGGCGTTGATCCGCCGGCTGGCAGCGCGACCTACAACTCATATCTGCTACTGGTGATCGGCGAGTCGTCGACTGATTCCGCCTACCCCAGTGGACGGACGAGACGGTAGTCGCCGAGCTGCTGCAACGCGGGTGGCACAGTCACGCGCCGGATCGCCTCCCCATAACGATGGCCCTCAGCACATTACCGGCGATCACCGTGGCGGTGTCGTCCGATCACTCCCCCGTTGCGGCGGAATGCTCCGACCCGGACGGCGTGACGGGAGCGACGGATCATCCGATGGGGGTAGCCCGATCGCCTGTTGCCATCGGTCGAGTGCGGGTAGCGGCTCCCAGCCCACCTCTCGACGCCAGTACGCGGCAATGGCGCATCGGGCCCGCCAGGTCAACTGGTCCCGTTGGAGGTCTGGCCCGATGAGCTGATCCCGCAACTCGGCGAGGGCATCGAGCGAGTGCTGAAAGGACAACCGCTCCCGCATCCATTCCGGACGGTGCATGATCCAGTCGAGCTCTCTGCCTCCGCAGGTCGTGCAGCCACACCACCACAGGTTGCTGTCCGGGTGCCGTCGCTTCGTTCGCGCCACCGTGCCGAGCCGCCTGTACGAGAGGCAGCCGGACACGACGACGGAGGGCGCCGGTCGGGACAGACGGCGCCGCGACGGCGTCGGGACCATCGGGTAGAGGTGACGCAGGGCCGCGCGGGTGCCGACCGCCGCCGCAACCGCCCCGCAGCAGAGCGCGCCCAGCGCGGAGACGTCACAGCGCAGCACGAGCAGTGGCACCTCGCAGTTCAACAGTTCGATCAGGCCGTCCACGACGCCCCGTACGCCGAACGGGTCGGCCTCGTACTCGACGACGACCGCGACAGGTACGGCGAAGGCCCGCACCTGTCGCAGCAGAACGTCTCGGGCGCTTGGCACCCTGAGCCAGGACATGGCGCTCGGCGTCGCGGGTGGCTCGTTCGTTGCCTCACGCTGGTCACTGGCGCACGACCAGGGCGGCATCCTGAGCTTCTGGATCGTCGGACCCGAGTGGGCTGCTGGTCGCCGTCGCGCTCGCTGCGGCCTGGCGCAACCGGTCCTTCAGCGCGGGGCTGCGCACCGGAGCCCTGTCCGGACTCGCCGCCCTGATGGCCGTGCTCGCGGTCGGCATGCCTGAGGCCGCGGTCTGGGCAAACCGGCAGGCCGGATACCTGAGCACCGGCGACGCCGTGCCACCGACGTGGCAGTCGGCGGTCCTCGACGTGCTGCGCCCGGACTTCCTTCTCGTCATGATCGTCTTCTGGATGGTGGGCACGGCCGGCGGCGCGGCCCTGGGCACGGCGCTCAGGCGCCAGCCCGCAGGCACCCCCGACTGATCGCACACCACGACCGTTCTGCACGCACGACCACACCTGCTCGCCGGGATCCTCCCGGTGGTCGACCTCGACAACCGGGCCCTACCGGTTGCCGGCGTGCGCGGCGGATGGAAGGTGCCAGACGGTTGCCACCTCAAGGTTCTCCTCGAGGTAGAGGTCCAGGCCGAAGACGTTCTCGGCCAGACCGACCAGCGTTACGGTTTCGGCCTCGGCAAAGCTTGGGGGCAGGGCGATGCGGCCCTCCGGGACCAGCTCTGCCGTGCAGATCAGCGGCATGTTCTCGGCAACGGACAGGATGACGCGGCTCTCGGACAGGAAGCAGCCGTACACATCGAAAACCTCATCCTCGGCCAGGACGTCTTCGGACAGTTCATGCAGCGGCGTCAGGTCCGGCCAGGACAGCACGCGGACCGCATCGTCGAAGCTCGGGTGGGGGGTGACCAGCAGCCGGCTGCCGGACGGGTTGAAATCGGCGGCCACCGCATTCTCCAGGATGCGCTGGACGCGCAGTTCGGCTCCGTCAACCCGGACGCGGAAGATCGCACCGCCGTCCTGACCCTCGCCCGCGGTGAGGATCACCGAGCCGTCCTGCGGATGCGGGAGCGCGGTCACACCCGCGTCGGTGACGTTCAGCGTCGCTTCGTGGATGATCGTGCCCTCAGGATCGATCAGCAGCACCCGATGGGCATCCTTGCTGGTATATGTGTGCCCCTCCGAGCTGCGCTTCTCGAACACCGGCGCGGTCACCAGCAGCCAGCCGTCGTCCAGCAGGGTCGCCGAATCCGCGCCCGGCACCGCCAGCCGCACGTCCACACCGCTGCGCCGGACAACCAGGTCGTCGCCGTCCGACACGACCACGACATCCAGCTCCGGCGACGCGTTGAGCAGCTTGCCGGGCGGGGCGGCAGCCGTTCCAGTCGAGCGAAGCTGCGGGTCCAGCGCCTCCACCCGACCCTCCACCATCCGGTACGCCCGACCAGGCCCCAGCATGGTCGGACTGAGGTCCCAGGCGATCCTCAGATCGGTGCGCTGCGCGAGGAGTTCGGCGGAGATACGTCGCATCGGCACAGATTAACTTTGACCCTCGCACTGGCCAGCGACGCAAGCCGGTCGGCGCCTAGTCCAGTGTGGAGCGCCACTCGCCCGACGCCGGCCGGAACGGGGTCCGGATCCGCAGGTACGGACCCCGGAAGATGCCCTGCTCGGGGTGGGTGAGGAAGGCTTCCAACCCGCGTCGTACCGGCTCGTCGGTCAGCCCGAAGGTGGTGGTGAGGTACTGGGTGAGCGTCCCGCGAAGGGTGTCGGCGGCGATCGTGGGCTTCATGAGCGACTCACCGCAGGCATGCTACCCGTCAAGATCTAGATCAAACTGTCATGAATGCGTCTAAGGTGGACCGCTTTGGGTCAAGGGCGGGTCGGCGGGCGGAGCCCGTCGACTATCACGGCCAGCGTGAGGTCCCGTACCCGGGAATCCCCACCGGCGTGCTCGGCGGCTCGCGAGCCGCCGATCAACAGCGCGATCAGGCCGGTGATGTCCATGTCCCGGCGGACGGCACCGGCCCGCTGAGCCCGGCCGAGCAGAGTCGTCATCACCTGCCGCAGGTCCTGTACGGCGTCGGCGATCGCGCCGTCCGCCGCCGCAAAGTCCACGCTGGCGCCGCCGACCGCGCCGGTGAACGCGTGCTTCGCGGTGGACTGGCCGAGCGCCTCAATGAAGAACGCGAAGAACGCGGCGCCCGGGTCGGCGGCCGCGCACAGCGTCTGCGCCTTGTTGGTCAGCCAGCGCAGACGCTCGACGAAGACCGCCTCGATCAGGGCTTCCTTGGTGGGGAAGTGCCGGAATACGGTGCCGACGGCGACCTCGGCCCGCTGCGCGATCTCCTCGGTCGACGCAGCCGGCCCCTTGGCGGCGAACGTCACCTCGGCCGCTGCCAGGATCCGCTCCCGGTTACGCCGGGCGTCGGCGCGCAGCGGCCGGTCGGCCGCCGTCTCCGCGCTACTGCCCGGGTGGGCGCGTGGCGTCACCGTGGTCAGCCCCTTCGATCCGTTGACAAGCTGAGTCAGCGACTCATATTATCCTAACCTGAGTGCGTCACTCATCTTACCTGCTCGGGCTTGAGAAGATCCGACGTGGTCAAGTGACCGTACACCCGGGGGAGATCTGCGGACGTGAAGACGATTGTGATGACCGGCGGGACCTCCGGCCTCGGTGCCCACGCCCTCAAGCAGATGGCGCGGGAGCCCGGCACTCGGGTGCTGCTCGGGGCGCGCACCAAGGGGCCGGTCGGCGTGGAGACGCTCCCCCTGGACCTTGCCCGACTCGACAGCGTGCGGTCCTTCGCGTCCGCGCTCGAAGCGGCCGAGATCCACGCGCTCGTGCTCAACGCCGGGCTGAGCCTGCACGAGGGCAGCAACCGCACGCCGGACGGCTTCGAGACCACATTCGCCGTCAACCACCTCTCGCACTACCTCCTACTACGACTACTGCTGCCACGGATGGCCCGCAACGGCATCGTCACGTTCACCGGCAGCGCCACGCACGACCCGGCCGCGAAGACCATCATCCCGGCGCCCCGGCACGCCGACGCCCAACTGCTCGCGTATCCGGACCGGGATCCCGAGCGCGACGATCAGTCGAGGACCGCTGGCGGGCGGGCGTACTCCTCGTCCAAGCTCTGCGCGGTACTGACCGCCCGGGCGCTCGCCACCCAACCCGAGGCGCACGCGGCGGCGCTGACCGTCGTGGCGTACGACCCGGGACCAACGCCCGGCACCGGCCTGCTGCGCGACGCCCCCGCCCCGGTCCGCGCGATGTGGCGAATCCTCGGCACTCCGATGCGGGCCGTGGTGCCGCGCTTCAACAGCGTCGCGGCTGCCGGCGCCGCCCTGGCCGACATCGCCACCGGTTCGACGGTGCCGCCGCCCGGCGAGTACCACGCCCGGTTGGTTCGCGGCCGACTCACCTGGCTCCCGCCGTCCGAGCTGGCGCGCAGCGACGACGCGATGGAGGCCCTGTGGCACGACAGCGCCCAACTCGTCGGGCTGCCGGCGATCAGCCGCTGACCGGCGCCGCAGGACGAGCGGCTGGGCCTCGTCCGGGATGGTCGGCGCGCCGTCCGGAGCACGCCTCCGGAGAGATCCGTTGCCCGTTGCTACCATGCGGTCGCGCTCGGCTCACGTTCGGCACGACAGCAACCGCCGTCATGGCATACCTGCCCAGAACCCAACAGTGCCCCCATGGAGTTCACCGGCATGTCAAACGACTCTCCCCGCCGTAGGCACCCCCTGATCAACGGCCGCAGGCTCCGGGTCTCGGACCTGCTCGACGCCGGGATGGTCAAGGTGGGCCAAGCCCTCTCCTACCGGCCACCGCATTCGACCGCCGTGCACAAGGCCGCCATCACCGACCGGGGTCGGATCAGGCTCTCCGACGGCCGGGAGTTCAGTACGCCGTCCGGCGCCGCCACCGCCGTCAACTCGGCCCGCGCCGTCCACGGCTGGTACGCCTGGCGGCTCGACGCGGACGGCCCGTTCCTGCACGATCTGCGGCAGCAGTTGATGCGCGCCGTCGCCGACGACACATCCGAGGTCGACGGCGCCGACGAGGGGGTTGACCGCCGAGCCGTACGGCGACGGTTCGCCCGACTCACCGAGGCGCGTCGGCAGGCTGAAGCGGGCAACGCTGTGACACTCACCGTGCGGGAACTCGTCCGGCTGTGGGATTTCGAGGACAGGGACCCGACCGCCAGCCAACAGATCGACGCTGACCTGGCCAACCACGGCCTCACCACCGCACCGGATTTCCGGGCGGTCAACCTCGACCGGACCGTCACGCTCGTCACCGTGCCCGGTCCGGGCGAGGGGACTCAGGGCAGCGCCGCGGTCGGCGACGAGTCCGGGACCCTCCAGGCGGAACTTGCCGAGGAGGGTGTCGCGGAGATCGGGTTGACCCTCGGCAACCTGCTCTCCATCGACGCGCCGCTGGTCTCCGTGTCGCCGTCGGCCTCGCTGGAGGAGGCCATCACCACCATGCGACTGAACGACTTCTCCCAGCTCGCGGTCCTGTCCAGCCCGTCCGAGTTGCATGGCGCGGTGAGCTGGAAGTCCATTGCCCAGGCCCAGCACAGCAACCCGAACGCGCCCTTCGGCAGTATGGTCGCGCCGGCCCAGGTGTTCGACTACGACGTACGACTTCTCCGGGTGATGGACATCCTGCGACGGGAGGAGTTCGTCTTCGTACGCGACTTCGACGGCACGATCTCGGGCATCATCACCGCGGCCGATGTCGTGCACACGTACGACGAAACCGCCACCCCGTTCCTGTTGATCGGCGAGGTCGACCAAGAGCTACGCCGGGCGATCCTGAACGCCTTCGACCTGGAGACGGTGCAGCGGGCCTGCACCAGGGCGAAGATGTGGGCACCGAAGTCGTTTGAGCGGATGACGATGGGCACGTACCAGACCGTGCTGAACGATCCAGACTGCTGGCAGCAGCTCGCCTGGCCGCTCGCCCGCACGGTCTTCATCAAGCGCCTCGACGAGCTGCGGAAGATCCGTAACACCGTCATGCACTTCAACCCGGATCCGGTCAAGCCCGCCGATGTCGCCAGGCTCCGCTACTTCCTCGACCTGATCCGCAGTTTCACCGTCTGAAGAACCTCACCTCCGACTCAGGAGCGCAGCGCCGAAAGTCGGGCGCTACCCGTCGCGATCATCGACGGCATGGCCGGGGGGCAAGACCATAGCCCTCGCGACATCGCTCAACGTCGCTGTCACATCAGTCAGATGGTGAACATCCCACGCCTCTTGGATGTAGTAGTCGATCATTTACTTACAGTAAGCTGGCGCCGCCAAACGATTTGGGGGCGACGTGGAATACCGGATGGGCAGGCACGTGGCGATCACCGCCGCACTACCGTCCTGGTACATCGACTTCACCGACGAACATCCGCAAATCGATCAACGCCCCCAGCCCGCCGAACAGTCGACAGCGGTCGAGATGCAGCTCCCCGTGATCAACGGCTCCGTTGATGTACGCCTGGAACGTGCACGCCCCAGCCAAATCTTCGGCGCGGGCTTGATCCTGCTGACATATCCCATTTTGCTGTTTCTTAGCGCAATCAAGGCCGTGGCCCAGTTCGTCAGGCGAACGTGCCGGTTCCTGGTGCGAGCACTTGACCTCCAACTCCCACACCCGGCGCCGGTGAACATCTCGCCCGACCAGTCCGTGGAGCGCGTGAGCCAGAGCGTCGAGCGGGTGGGACAACTCCTTGGCGAGACACTCACCTCGATCGACCGGCATGCGCAGGCTTGCACGACACAGACAGCGCCACGCCCCGCGCCGCCTCGGCAGCGGCAGGCGAGCTGACCCGATCGATGCGCCTCCCCCTCCTTGGCATCTGAAAGGACCCAGCCGGGTGACAGAGCAGGTGCGCGCGTCCGACAGCGCGTCTTGGTTCCAGACCGAACAGGCCTGGGAACGGATCTCCAAGCAGCACCCCGATCCCGCAAAGGCGATGGATGCCCTGATGGAGCTCGTCCGCTGCGACATGGATCATCGGCACAGCCAGGAACGATCCGCGCGACGCCGGCAGTGGGCGAACTGGTGGCTGAGACTCGTCCGGGTCCTGTTGGGGTTCGGCGCGCTCGTCCTTATCGCCCGGGTTGCCGTGGAGTTCCTCAACCAGCAGGCACCGGTGCAGGGCATGGTCATCCTGCTGGTCGGCTCCGTGCCCATCACCGCGCTCTTCGTCACGGGAAAGACCGAGGCAGCCCCCAGACCGCCGCGCGAGGCCCTGCAGTCCCCGGCGCCGCCACCTGTTTAAGCGGTCGTCCCAGCCGGCGAGCACGCTTGGGTTGCGGACCGGAGGAATTGTTGAGAGCACCCAGGCTGCGGTCGAGCGCCGCCTCGCCGCTGTCGCCACCCGCCACCGGCCGGTCGGTACGTTTGCTTGTGCCACCATCGCGCAAGGACTGTGTGCGCCACGGGTCTTGGGAGGACTTCATGACGACCGCCGCCGATGACGCCCGCCACTGCGCGCGCGCCCTCGTCGCAAGCCTCGACGACCAGCAGCGCCACCTCGTCCGCGGTGACCTCGCCGAATTCGACCTGCGACAGTGGACCTATCTGCCTGGGCAACGCCCCGGGCTGCCGATGGAGCACCTCACCAGCGCTCAGCGCACACTCGCGATCGAATTGCTCCGGTCGGCCCACTCTCCCAACGGCGGCGATCTCGCCGTCGGCGCCGTCGAGATCGAACGCGTCAGACGGGAGTTGGCGACCGGCTCACCACCCGAGGGCGACCGCTACTGGCTGCGGGTGCTCGGCGACCCGGACGGCGACGAGCCGTGGGGCTGGCGGATCAACGGTCATCACCTGGCCGTACACGTCGTCGTGACGCCGGGTGGCATCACTTTCACGCCGCACTTCGTCGGTTCCGAACCGGCCGTCATACCCACCGGGCCGCGCGCCGGTGGCCGGATCCTCGGCCCGGAGGAGGACCTGGCCCGCCAGTTGGCAATCGGGCTCGATCCCGACCAGCGCACGCTGGGCATCAGCGCCGAGGCCGCTCCCGACGACATCCTCACCCGGGCCGACCCGGTGGCCGACCCCACCCTGCTGCCCGAAGGTATCGGCCGCGACCTGCTGCGGCCGGCGCAGCGGGAAGTCCTCGACCAGTTGGTCCAGCGCTATCTCCACCGCGCGCCGGCGCCGTACGCCCAAGCCTGCTGGCGCGACGCCGAGGCGGCGGGCCTGCACCGGATCCGGTTCGCGTGGGCGGGCCCGACCACCGTGGGCGAGGGCCACTACTACTGCATCCAGGCACCCGACTTCCTCATCGAGTACGACAACACCCAGGACAGCGCCAACCACGCCCACTCCGTGTGGCGGCACCTGCGCGACGACTGGGGCACCGACCCGCTCCGCGACCACTACGCACGGCGCCACACCGCCGCCTGACCTGCGAACGCGAGCGGCGGCCAGATGCATGGTCCCGTCGGCCCTGGGTAATGGTTGAGGCAGGAGCAGGGAAATGCGGAGGCCGCACCCAGACCACCCCTGGATGCTCTCCAGGCTCCGATGCCGCGCCGTCCAGCCTCCCTTACTGCGGGTTCGGCGTGCCGTTCTGCCAGATGCAGGGTGAGGTGGCGGACAGGGTGAACTCGTAGGAGGCGCCCCGGTCGTAGCGTCGGACGGAGACGAGGTATCCGTCGGCGTTCTCGACGGTGTAGCGGGGGTCGGGCCGGTCCCGCAGGTCGTGTCTGACCTCGAAGCCCTGCTGCTGCCAGTACGCGACCAGCGGCGGTATGACCATGTCGGTCTTCCACGCGCCGAAGCTCTCGGACGAGACGATCCAGTGGCGGTGCTCGACGATGATCCGGCCCGCGGGGCCGTTGTCGGTGGGATCGTCGCAGGCAGCCTCGTTGCTGCGGTAGTCGTCCTTGAGGGTGGTGCCGGCGGGCAGTTGCGCGAGCGCGTCCTGGATCAGCTCCTCCACCCGCTCGATGGCGGTGGTCTGGGTTTCCGTGGGCTGCAAGCCTTTTTCCTTCCCCACACATGCGGCGAGAGCCAGGCTCAGCGCCATAACCGACACGGTCGCTACCACTCGTCTCATGTTCATATCAACTTCTCGGTCTGACCGGTGGCAATGAACGCGATGTTGTCGCGCGAGACGTTCCCCTCGTCCCAGTACTTGGAGTGGGTCGCGGCCTCGTCGTCGGGGTCGCCGGGGTCGCTGGCGAAGACATTGGCGCCGAAGTCGTCCCGGGTGGGATCGTTGCCGTGGACGATGTCCCAGTCGGGAATGCGGGCGATCATGTCGTGTTCGGCGCGGGTGGCGTACACCTGGCTGGGATGCACGCCGGTCAGCTCGTTGGCATGGTTGACGTCGACGCCCGGCGATCCGACGAAGACCAGCGCGTCCGCGTTGATGCCGCTGCTCATCGCACCGTGTCCGATCACCGTGGAGCCGTAGCTGTGTCCGAGCACGGTGTTGCGGGCCGGGGTGTCGCCCTCGTGGGTGACGCGCAGGCCGGTCTGGAATCCCCCGAGGTCCTTGCCACCGTCCTCGGCGAATCCGCTCTGGCCAGCCTGCGGAATGCTGTTCGGGGCGTCGTAGCCGAGCCAGAACACCGTTGCGGTTGTCGCCGAGCGGTCGGTGGCGTTCGCGTCCAGAGCCATCCGGTTGGCTCGGTCGATGTCGCCGCCGACCTTGGACAGGTCGCTGCCGGTGCCGGGCACGTACGTCAGGACGTTGTCGGCCAGGTCGGGGTTGCCGACCGACACGATCGCCTTACCGTCGCCCTCGGTGGACACCCCCAGCAGGTACGCCCGAGGCTGGTTCGGATCCTCCAGCCGGCCGTTGATCGCGTCCAGACCCTTGAGCTTGCCCTCCAGTTCGGACCGCTGATCGGCCAGGCGCATCAGCTCGGTCTCGGCGGCGGTCACCGGGTCGCTGGCATCGGGATACAGCTCCCAGATGCGACCCTGCTCGTGCATGCTGCGGATGAGTTCTTCCCGGCTCTTCGTCTGGTCGAGGCTGGCCTGGGTGGTTTCCTGCGCATGGTCGAGCGCGAGCCGGTTGGCGATATCGCGGCTGGCGGCCGGCACACCGTCGAGCCAGCCGATCTGCTCGAAGTTGTTCATAATCAGATAACGCTGTTGTTCCGGTGTGAGGGAGTCCCACCAACGTTTGACGGCGGCCGGGTCGGTGCCCCGGCCGGGGATACTCTTCGGGTCCACGAAGGCCGCCGGCGTGCCCGCGGCCGTCGCGGTGTTCTGGGCGAGGACGCCGGCCAGCCGGCCGTCCAGCTCCGCCGCGCGTTGCAGGATGCCGTCGCGGACGTGCACGACCGAGTTCATGCTCTGCGCGGTGGAGGCGTTGGCGGAGCCCGGGTTCATGCTGACCGTGCCGTCTGCGGCGATCGTGATGCTCAGCCGTTGCGCGTCCGCGACCAGTTCCTGCGCCTGCCCCTTCAGCTCCGAGATGCCGTCGGCCCACTCGGCCAGCGCCTGCGCGATGGTCAACATCGGCACGTACGCGTTGTCCAGCTCGCCGCGCATCCCGTTCAGGTGCTTCGCGGCGGACTCCGAGGCCGGCCCGGACGGCCACACCTCCGGCAGCTTCCTGGAACTGGCGGCCATCGCGTCGGCCTGGTCCTCAAGGGTGGCGGCGAGCTTGTCCCAGGCCGGCGCCGCCTGCCGGACCGGCCCGACGTCGACGGCGAGGAGCGCCTGCCAGGTGACGCTCATCGGCCACCGAGCCGGCCCGAGACCCGCTCGTCCGCCGCCTGGTACTGGGCAGCCGCCGTCACCAGCGACTGGCCCGTCTCGTTGACCCGCTTGGCCAGGCCCCGCAGATAATCCGACCATCCGGTGGCGGACCGGTCCGCCTGGGCCAGCAGTGCCCAGGGTGAGCCTTTCGCTCCCGTCGGAGCCAACTGCGGCACCGCCTCGGACACCGTACGTGTCAACGTGTCGCCCTGTTGCCCGACCCGAGTTCCCAGATTCCGCAGCTCAGGTGGGTCGACTTCAAACTGGCTCATGTCACTCCATGCGCCGATCCCCGAAAGCACGAATGTTATCAATCTTCCGCCACGGCAGGTGGCCCTCAGAGGCCGAGGGCACCGATGGCGGCCGGAAGGGTCGGGGCGGTGGCGAGCTGGCGTACGTCGTCGCGCTCGCGAAGCCACACCTGGCAGGTCACGCCGTCGTAGTGAACGGCGACGGGTTGCCCGGGGTGGTGGCGGGCGAGCCGGCGCAGCAGGGGTACAGGGTCGTCGACCACGATCGGGGTCGGAGTCTGCGGCACCGGGATCGGCTCGTCGGGGTTGTCGGGGACGTTGCCGGCGATGGCGAGTTCGAGATATTCGAGGCAGTGCGCGGTCGCGGATTCCGGGGTGGAATGGGTGGGCGGATCGGCCGGGGCGGGCAGTCGGCCGAGGACGCTGACGGTGACGTCCCAGCTCTCGCCCTGGATGAGGCGCAGGTCGCCGGCATTGCGGACGTGGTCGACGAGGGTGATCGTGACGGCCAGGCGCAGCCCGAGGACGAGCCGGAGCAGCTCGGCCAGGGGCGGCACGTCGGGTCGGCGGGCCAGCACGAACAGCCACCGGGTCGGCCCCGGGCGGCCCAGCACAGGTATTCGGTCAGCGGGTCGGCCTCGGGCTGGGTCCGGCGGCGGCCATTGAATCGGATTCTTCCGACCTGGACGGTGTGCGGGCGACAGCGGATCGGCTGACGGTGATGGGCCGATCGCTTCCGGCCATCGGTCGAGCGTTGCAAGCCTCCCCGGCCGCGGTTGGCTGGTCGTATCTTGAGGGGTGCTCGCGGTGACGCGACGCAAGATCGCCGAGGCGTGGCGGCCCGGAAAGAGCGGGAGACATGAGCAGCAGCGTTGAGATCTATGTGCGGTACTCAGGCGATGGATCGGGGCTGGCTCACCGGGCGGCGGAGGACTTTGGCGCTTTGACGTACTTTTCAACCGACGGAAGCAGTGCTGTTCCGATCCAGGCACAACCATGGATCGGTATTGAGGGCTGGGCCCACCTGGACCTCGAACCGACCGATCTGACCCTGTATGGCGAGCCGGGCTCAGCCGAGGACACCGCCCTGGCCCCGTACGAGTGGGTGTTCTCACTGTCATTTCGAGTCGGTCCACCGGACGATCCGGCGGAGGTGCTGGAGCGTTTCGGTCGGGTGGTGTTCGACCAACTGACGACGCTCGGCCTACCGTTGGCGTACGGCGCGGGTGGCTTGATCTACGCTGACTTCCTGCCCGGGCGAGGTGTCCGCGAGTTCCCGCCGGACACGGACGTCGAGGAACCGGGCCAGGCCTGGTGGTTTGAACCGCGGCTGCATGGCCAACCACTTGAGCCCTGGTCCGTCGACGTCGCACCGCTGTCGGTCCCACCGTCGAACCCGGTGACGGTCTTCGTCACGAGCAAGGTGCTGCAGTTCGTGCCGAGGGTATGGGACGGCGCAGACTGGTACTGGGGCACGCCGCGCTCCTCGACCCCGATCACGGCGCAGCCGCGCGAGATCGCGCTGATGCTCAGCCACGCGCAGCGTACGAGGCCGGGCCGAGCGGCTGACGAGAGTGAGTCGATCCTCAGCGTGCTGGCCGGGGGAATCCTCACGTCCATTGAGGATTACCGCGCGCAGGCTATCTCGATCGAGATCGGGACCGACGCCGATGGCCTCTTCGCCGCGCCCCATGGACCCTGCGACACCGAGTCCGGCAGCCGTGAGTTGCTGGGTCCGGCGTTGGACGGACTTGTTCGCCGGCTACCCGAACCGGTACGGCCGGAGGCTCTCGGCGAGTTCCTGCTCAGCCTGATCGCCGCCACGCGCTCGCAGCTCAAGGAAGGACCGCACTTCGGAAGGCGGAGTGAAGCTCACATGGCCAGCAAGGTTGTCTACCTGGTTAGCGCGTTTGGAGAGGTCGAGCAGCCATTGCTGCAGCAACTGCGGGCGGACCTCGGATTGCGGGGAGGCGGCCGTCTGACTGACGCTGAGGACGAGGAGTTCGGATCCCGCGGGGAGTCTGTCGGTGATGGCGAGGAGACGAAGGTCCTGCTGTCGCTGTGGCGTAGCGGTGCGACGGTCTGGACTCTGCGGATGTCCTATGACGGGGACACGCGGCCGCCTGAGGCGTTGATCGACGACTATCGTGCCGAATGCCTGCGTGCCTTCGAACGTGCGGGAATGGTCGTCCGTCGCGAGCTCCGTCGAGGATCACCAACGAGACGGGGAGTGGGGCCGGAGGGCTGCCAATATCGTGCACCGCAGCAGCGGCATGACGAAGGAGACACTGAGATGTTCGGAAGGGCGATGACAATCCACTTGGCTGGCAACATTGACCGGGAACGAGTGGACGCTCTGCGCTCGTCGTTAAGCCTTCAAAGGGAGGGCCGGTTCGACGACGACTACGACCAGAGGCTTGGGCGCCGCACCGACGATGTGGAGGGCGGCCGGCTGAGGATCGGACTGTACCGCGACGACACCCATGGCCCATGGTCCTTCCGGGTGCTCTCCGAGGGTGAGCCGACCGCTGCGGCCCTGCGTGCGGTGGAAGAGGAGATCATCGCCGCGGTCCGGGCTAACAATCTCGATGTCGAAAGGTTGTCCCTTAGCTGAACCGTTGACCGGCAACTGGTAGTACCTCGTTAACGCCGGTGTCGCTTGTGGTAGCTCGTCGAGGCGGTCATGGCGATCGGCCCAGACTTGCTGGTGCCGCGCGATCCAGCCGACGGCCGCGTTGAGGCGCTCCGTATTCAGGACGCAGGGCCTCCCCGTAGTTCCAGTAGACGGAGGACATGATCGTGAGCACCTCGCCTAACAGGGCAAGGAGGTCTCGGTGAAGTTCGTGTTCTCGCGGGACAATCCCGACCAGCACGGAACGTCGTTCGAGCTGGGCGACATCCGGGTCATCGGCGCCCGTGGCGAGGCGACCTCGGCCGGAAAGATCCCCAGCCAGTCCATGTTCATCTATCTTTCTCTTGTGGACCTGGCCGACGGGATGCGTTTGCTGACCGAAAAGAAGGAGTCGCATCACCACTTCGCGGCCGTCAATTCGTCGTTCACCATCGAATTCCACCGCCGCGCGGCAAAGTTGATCGAGGTGCGGTCAGCCGAGGTGGCCATCGGTTCGGAGTCGCTGACCGGCGTGGTCGACGGGATGCTCACCGGATTCGAGACGTTCATGAGCGATCCGAGAAACGTCCTGGGCACGCAGGAGCCGGCGTCGACAGACTTGACCACGGCAGTCAGGGAGTTGAGAGTCGCACGGGAGCGATCGGGCGGCTGAGCGGGAGGTCGGGCCGTCGGTGTGGTTTCCTCACCCGCCTCGGCAGTGCACCGGTCCGGGTGAGCGTGTGACCCGGGTGCCGTAATTCCCCTTATCCCGATGCCGGGATAAGGGGAAGAAGGGGATCGACGGTCGGCAGCTACAGGGCGGTCGCGGTCTTTTCCAGGATGCTGGCAAGTGCGCCGTAGTCGACGGTTTGCCCTTCTCTGATGTCAACGGCTTTACGTTCACCGTTCCCCAAGGCCCGAAGGAACCCCTTGACCACCGGAATGTCCGATGCGTTGAACACCATGAACGAGACCTTGTCCTTGGCCACCGCGATGACAGCCGCGTAGGCCCCGTTCTTGAGGTAGTGCGGCTTGCCGTACTGAAGCCGCTCCTCGACATCTGGAATGGTCTGGCCGACCATGGCACGTAGTTTCTCGCACACATCGATCTGCCACGGCTGTGCCTTGTTGATGTACTGGGTGACATCGTCACTCATGATGTTCTCCTCCACGTCCTCATTAGTGGGAACGGCCTATGTCCAGGCAGCCGGGTCTCGTCTCAGGGGCGCGTGGGGCGGTAGGTCAGGACGACGACGCCCGAGGTGAAGGTGGTGCTGTCGACGAGTTCGACGGTGCCGGCGTTCTCGGGGCGGAAGAGGGGCTCGCCGCCGCCCTTGATGACGGGGTAGATCCAGACCTTGTACTCGTCCAGGAGCCCGTGCTCGGCCAGACCGTCGGTGAGTCGGCCGTTGCCCCAGATGAGAATGTCCTTGCCGTCTTCGGACTTCAGCGCGGCCACGGCCTCGACGAGTTTGTCGCCCGGGATGATGTGGGAGTTGTCCCACGCGGCCGGCTTTTCGAGGGTCGAGGACACGGCGTACTTGGCGATGCTGTTGACGTGGTCGGCGTAGGGGTTGCCACCCATGGTCGGCCACGCCTGGGCCATGCCTTCGTAGGTGACGCGGCCGAGCAGAAGCGCGTCGCAGCCGAGCGTGAGGTTCAGGGCGTACGCCATGGCGTCCTCGCTGTTGTGCTGCATGGACCACAGGTGCGGGTTGTCGATGAACCCGTCGAGGGTGGCGTATGTCGAAGCGATGATCTTGCGCATGTTGGGCTTCCCCGTCTTCGTGGCCGTGGCGATCAACTGAGACGAACTGTATAGTCAAGATCCGTGATAGTCAAGCTTCGTGACTAATTTGGAGGGCTGATGGGTGACGACCGGCCGGAACCGGACGTGGGCATGCTGACGGGCACGTTCATGCGTGCCGTTCAGGACGAGCTGTTCGAGACCCTGGCCGAGCAGGGACATCCGGACGTACGGCCGCGCCACGGCTCGGTGCTGGCGTTCCTGGATCGCGATGGGACTCGGGCGACCGAGTTGTCCCAGCGATCGGGCCAGCACAAGCAGATCATCGGCACGATCGTCGACGAACTCGTCCAACTCGCCTACGTCACACGTGAACCCGATCCCCGCGACCGCCGAGCCAAACTCGTCGTCCCCACCGCCCACGGCCTCGACGAGATCAGCCGAGCCCGCGCCATCCTTGCCGCGATCGAACGCCGCCACGAGCAGGCGTTCGGCGCAGAGGAATACACCAGTTTCAAGGCGGCGCTACAGCGGATCACACGCCTGCAGCGGCAGTGGCGCGACCACCGCGGGACACAACCCAGGGAGTAGAACTGCTGACCCGCGGCAGTCGACTCGACCGAAGTCGCAAACGTCTGACGGTCACAGCGGTCCCAGCACGGCGTCCGGATCCGCGTCCAGCGCCAGGGTCTCCAGCACCGCCAGGAGCTGGCGTTCCTCGTACCTGAAATGCGACTCCATGATTGCCGCCACGCCCTCCAGGTGCCGATCCAGCTCCGCCGGCGAGGCGGCCCGGGTCACGGCGGCCTGGAGACCGCCCAGCAGATGCTCGATCATCGAGTGGTCCTGCCGCAGGTAGCGCAACGTCTCCCGCAGCTCGGGATGCTGCTCGGCGATCGCCGGGAACAGGTCCCGGTCCTCACCCTCGTGGTGTGCGGTCAGTGCGGTGCAGAACCCGTGGCAGAACAACAACAGGTCTCTGGTTGCCGGCTCCGCCGGCTCGCCATCGGCCACGGCCTGCTGGGTGACGCGCAGCGCCTCGCGAAGTCGTTCGTGAACGCGGCGCAACTCTCGACTCCAGGCCACCAGCCTGGTCTTCTCGCCCTCACCCACAGGTGACGGGCGAAGGGACGACAGTGATCGTCGTATTCCCTTCGGTCCGGCGCCTCCATGCCTGACACGGTCTGCCACCGGCACGCGACGCTGGGACCGAAGTTATCACGCCGCACCACTGAACGATTCCGCGCCTGGAAATCTCGACACACAGGTCGGTCACCACCGACGTCCCGGTGGTGACACCGCCGAGCATGTGGCTCATCGTCATGTACGAGTGACGCGGTGGCGAACGGGCGGAAGCGTTACTGCGCGGGGGGTGTATCCGGGGCAAAGAAATAGACGAGGACTACGAAAATGGACGAGAGGATCCCGAGACAGCCCAGGATAAGTCCCGTAAGCGCCTTGCCGTGGTCGCCCGTGCCACGCATCCCGGACCTGCCCAGGACGACCGCGGCAAGCCCGAACAAGCCTCCCACGCCGAGACAGATGGCCAGCGGGATGGATGTTATCCCGAGTACCAGTGAGGCGACCGATGCGGTGGACGTGTTCGATGGGCTCGCACTGCGCGGCGCCGCCGGCGGGGGCACCCGTCTGGGATCCCATTGGAACTGCGGCGGAAGATCTGCAACCTGACCCGAAAGTTCGGCCACGGTCTTCGCGGAGGTTGCCGCGCTCATCCGCTGGTCGTACTCAGTGAGGTCCAAATAGCCTTGCCCGAGGGCCTCGCTGAGCAGCCCGACGACCTGCGTTCGCTGAGCCGTCCCGACCCGCTCGTTCATCCAGCCCCACCCTTTCACCGAACGATCCTCGCAGGACGGTTCGTAGGGCCGCATCCGCCGATCGACCGACTCCCCAACTGCCCTCCCCGTAGGGATGCGGCAAGGTGAGGCCGCTACTCGGCGCGCAGGTGGTCCAGGTCGACGTTGCCGGGGCTGACCCAGACCAGAATCCCGCGTACGTCGGCAAGCGCCGCCGCGTCGCAGGACATCTCGGTGAGCAGGTCGGCCACCACGGTCGTCTCCCGGCCCTGCGACACCCAGCCGAAGGTGGACTGGCACCAGGCGTACTCCGGGCCGGTCTGGAGCGCGATCGCGGTGGAGGTGCTGGCCGTCGGATCGGTCCGCAGGTCGTACCTGAGGGTCGCCTTGCCGGACAGGTCCACCGGGCTGGGCAGGGTCACCCCGAACCAGCCGCCGCCGGTCGCGGCGACCCGCAGCCCGGCCGAGCCGTGGGTGTGGAAGTCGGTGGTCTGGGCCACCGTGCCGGCATCTGGCTGCCAGTTGCCCGGCGCCCAACCCTCGACCCCGGTCTCCCAGGAGGCGATCAGGATCGGATCGCCCGGCGCTGGCTTGACCGTCACCGTCAGGTCGGCCGCGTTCGACGTACGCCCGGCCTGGTCGCGGATGGTGTAATGCGCGACCACCCGGCCCTGGAAGCCGTCTGCCGGGGTGAAGGTGACCGCCCCGGTAGCCGGGTCGAGGGCGTACCCGCCACCCGGAACGGTCACCGCCCGCTGCTGACCGGTGGTCGCCGGATCGAGATCGATGCTGGCCGCCCGGACCGCCGTCCGGTACGCGATGTCGTTCGCGGCCGGCGTCACCGTCACCGGCGTACCCGACTCGGTGACCGCGTTGTCGTGGTCGGCGACCGGCGGTCGGGAGCGCTGCCCCCGGACCAGTTCCTCACCGGCATTGCTCAGCGTCGTGCAGACCGGGCTCGGGCAGTAGACGGTGTATCCGTCGTAGTCCGGATACGCCGTGCCGTCGTCCTGGATACCGGAGAGGATCCAGTAGAGGAACCCGGTGCCGCCGGTTCCGATGAACGCGTCCGTCCACTGTTGGTAGACCGGGTTCCGGGTCGCCTTGTCGAGGAAGCCGAACTCGCCGAGCATCACGGGCTTGCCGAGCCGCCGGGCGTCCCGGTTGTGCCGCTTGATCCACTCGACGCCCCAGGCCGCGTCCTTGCCCCAGTGGTCCGGGTAGAGGTGGTACGACACCACGTCGACCGCCGGCAGCCGGGTCAGGGCGAGGCTGTCGACGCCCTCACCACAGTTCACGGTCCAGTCCGAGCTGGCCGGATCGTCGCAGTAGAAGCCCTCGTCACCAACGCTCGCCAGATGCCTGCTGTCGACCGACTTGATGTGCCGGGTCATCTCGTCGGCCCAGCCGGTCAGCACCTCGGGCGTACAGGCCGGCGACGTCGGATAGACACCGGAGCCCTTGCACCTCGGCTCGTTGCCCAGTTCCCAGGTCATCACCGTCGGGTCGTCGGCGTACCGCACCCCGGTCAGCGAGTTGGTCCGGTCCAGTACGTGCGAGATCCAGTCCCTGTACCAGCCCCGGATCACCGGATCGGTGTAGAAGTCGTCGTGGTGCTGCCCGCCCCGCCAGCGGACGTACTGGTCCATCCCGCCGAAGTCCCGCCAGTTGTTGGTCAGCGGGATGACGAGCTTGATTCCGGCCCGCCGGGCGGCGTACAGCACGTAGTCGAGCCGCTCCAGGCCGTCCGGGCCGTCGTTGTAGGCCGGCTTCGCGCCGTCCCAGTACTGGAAGTAGGCGCCGTCGGCCTTGCCGGCGACCGAGTCGGTGCCGTCTTCGTTGCCGATGTCCAGGAAACCCCAGTGCCGCAGCACGGTGAACCCGGCGTTCCTGGCGTCGGCGAAGACGTCGTCGACCATCGTCCGGGACTTGTACATCAGGTAGTAGTTGTTGGTTCCGGCGAACCGGAACTTCTTGCCGTCGAGCAGCAACTGGTCGCCCTTGCGGACCACGAAACCGGTGGACGTGTTCGCCTGCCCGCTCGATTCGGGGGGCGCGGCGAGGGACGGGGTCGGCTGGGCCGCGAGCAGCAGCCCGGCCAGGGCCAGCGCGAAGGTGGCACGGCGCTTCATGGTGGTGGTGATCCTTCCAGGAGCGGATGTCCAGGAGCGGATGTCCGGGATCAGGGGTGCGGATCAGGGGTGCGGATCAGGGGTGCGGATCAGGGGTGCGGAACCATGTCGTTGACGCAGCGCAGGACGGGACGGCTGGTGAGCGCCGCCGGGTCCAGCGGCGCCGCGGACCGTACGGTGAACGTGGTCGACTCCCCCGGCAGCAACGTGACCAGTGCCTCGTCGACCTCCGCCGCCGGATCGAGCCGATCCGGGGCGAGGACCAGGTCGCGCAGGACCGTCCGGGCGGTCACCCGGACCCGCGCGCCGACTGGCAACGGCTCGACCGTGGCGTCGTACTCGGCCGGCGGGTAGGACAGCTCGTGGTCGGGCGCGAAGAACCAGAAGGTCCGGTCGCCGGCACCACCGGGATCGGCGAGCAGCAGCTCGGAGCGCGGCTCGTCCGAGGCGCCGACGTCCGCCGGCAACGGCCAGGTCATCGACGAGTACGGCGGCACCGCCACCTCGATCGACGTCCTGGCCCTGGGCTCACCGGTCAGGGTCAGCCGGGTCACGTCCACCCGGCCCGTCCACGGGGCGCCACCGTCGTTCACCGCGACCAGTGCCAGCCCGCCGTTCCTCGGCTGGATGGTCAGCAGCCGGTCGGCGTACGCCCGGCGCAGCGCGTACCAGAGGGGTTTGCGTCGCCCGTCGCCGTCGACTGCCGCCCAGGAGGTGACCGGCCAGCAGTCGTTGAGCTGCCAGACCACGCTGCCCATGCAGATCGGCCGGTACGAGCGCATGTGCTCGACTCCCAGGCTGACCGCCCGGGCCTGGTTGACCTGGGTCAGGTAGTGCCAGTCGTCGAAGTTACGCGGGGCCGGCAGGTGCGCCGCCAATCCCCGGGCCAGTTTCAGGTCGCCGCCTTCGGCCTTCTGTCGGTGCGCCATCGCGGGCGAGTCCACGACCAGCCGCTCGTCGGAGATCGCCCGGCGGATCGTCGCGTACGCGGCCGGGCCCTGGTAGCCGAACTCGGCGACGAACCGGGGCAGGTAGTCGCGGTAGTGGACGTAGTCGAGCTGGTTCCACACCGTCCAGATGTGCATGCTGCCGTGCCCGGACTCGTTCGGGTGCACGTCGTGCCGCCCCGACCACGGACTGCCCGGCCAGTACGGCCGGGTCGGGTCGAGGTCGGCCACGATTCCGGGCAGCAGTTCGAAGTAGTAACCGGCGCCCCAGGTCCGGCCGGCGAGCTGCTCCTGCCAGCCCCAGTCGTGCCAGCCCCAGATGTTCTCGTTGTTGCCGAACCAGAGCACCAGGCTCGGATGGCTGGCCAGCCGGACGACCTGTTCGGCGGCCTCCGCCCGGACCTCGCCGAGGATCGGCTCCTCCTCCGGGTACGCGGCGCAGGAGAAGAGGAAGTCCTGCCCGACCAGCAGGCCCAGCTCGTCGGCGAGGTCGTAGAAGTCCTCCGACTCGTACCGCCCGCCGCCCCAGATCCGCAGGAAGTTGACGTTCGCCTCGGCGGCCTGGGTGAGCCGCTGTGCGTAGCGTTCCCGGGTGACCCGGTGCGGGAAGCAGTCGTCGGGGATCCAGTTGACGCCCCGGGCGAACACCGGCAGGTCGTTGACGACGATGGTGAAGGCCGAGCCGTGCTCGTCGGGGGCGGTGTCCAGGCGTACCGAGCGGAAGCCGATCCGTCGCTGCCAGCGGTCCAGTTCCCGTTCTCCGGCGCCTTCCCGTTCTCCGGCGCCTTCGCATTCTCCGGCGTCTTCGCGTTCTCCGGCGTCTTCGCGTTCCCCGGCGTGCAGGGTCACGTCCAGCGGATAGCGCGGCTGCGCACCGTACCCCCGGGGCCACCACAGCTCGGGGTCGGCGACGGTGAGGGTCAGTTCGGCGATGCGTTGCTGGGCCGGCAGCACCGTCTCGACGGCGACCCCGGCGACCGTGGCCCGGACCGTGAGCGGCTCGGCGTCGGCGTCGGCGGCCCGGTCGATCTCGACCCGAACCTCCACCCGGCCCTCGCGGTCGGTCACGGTGACCAGCGGACGGACCTCGGCGAGCCGGGCGGTCCGCCAGGTCCGCAGCCCGATCTCCTGCCAGATACCGGCGGTGACCAGCGACGGGCCCCAGTCCCAGCCGAAGTTGCAGGCCATCTTGCGGATGAAGTTGTACGGATCGGGGTACGCCTTCGGCCGGTCACCGAGCCGTTGCTGCTGCTCCCGGGCGTAGCGGTGGGCCGACTCGAACCTGATCCGCAGGATGTTGTCGCCGACCCGGAGCAGGTCACCCACGTCGAACCGGTATCCCCGGTGCATGTTGGCGGTACGGCCGATCTCGACGTCGTTGAGCGTGATCGTCGCGACCGTGTCCAGGCCGGCGCAGACCAGGTCGATCCGGTCCGCCGCGTCGTCACCGGCCCATCCGAAGGTGGTCTCGTAGCACCAGTCGGTGTGGCCGATCCAGCTCAGCCGGAGTTCGTTGTCGTCGAGGTACGGGTCCGGGATCAGGCCGGCGGCGAGCAGGTCGGTGTGCACGCAGCCGGGAACCGTGGCCGGGATCCGGGCCGTCGCGACCGCGTCCGGGATCTCCGGACCGGCCACCGCCGTCAGGAACCAACCGTCGTGCAGGGTCTGCCAGGACGTCACGGGCACCTCAGTTCACTGGAGATCGCGACCTGTCATGACCTCACCGCACCTTCCCAGGTGGAGGGCGCCGCCACCGGAGTTCGCGGGGCCGGGCGGCGAACTCGAGACATCGAGAGACGTCGACTGAACCGGATAAGTAGAGTCACCGTACGGGCGCCCCTCCGCCCTGTCAATCCCCGCAAACCAGGACTCGAATGCCGGAGAAGCAACAAGAAAGCGCTATCCAGGGCACCGGTTGACGGAGCATCCCCACGCCCGGACATTCGGTTCCGCAGCGGCGCGGGGCCGGGCCGCCCGGGGTGTTCCGGCAAGATTTCCCGATCGGTATGCTTAACCGGAAAAGTTCATCCCGGGTGGCTTACCCGCACTTCCCCACTTGCCGGACACCTGGAGCTTGCCGGGCGCCTGGAGCTCGCCGGGCACCTCCAGCTCGCCGGGCACCTCCAGGCAGCGGGCGAGGGGCCGGACCGGCCCCACCGGTGACCGGGTCGACCCAGATAGGAGCACCGGGTGAAGCGGCCGACAATCGCGGATGTGGCCCGCCGGGCCGGCGTTTCCAAGGGCGCCGTCTCGTACGCCCTGAACGGGCAGCCCGGCGTCTCCGACGCCACCCGCCAACGCATTCTCGCCATCGCCCAGGAAATCGGCTTCAATCCCAACAGCGCCGCCCGGGCGCTCTCCGGCGCCAGCGCCAACGCCGTCGGGCTGGCCCTCTGCCGACCCGCCCGGATCCTCGGCATCGAGCCGTTCTTCATGGAACTGATCAGCGGCGTCGAGGCGGAACTCTCCGCCCGGTCGTACGCGCTGACCCTCCAGGTGGTGGCGAACCCGGAGGCCGAGATCGCGGTCTACCGGCGCTGGTGGGGCGAGCGGCGGGTGGACGGCGTCCTCGTCTGCGACCTCCGGCTCGACGACCGCCGGGTGCCGGTCCTGGAGGAACTGCACCTGCCGGCCGTGGTGATCGGCGGGCCGGGGCACGGCGGTGGACTGGCCCACGTCTGGTCCGACGACGCGGCGGCGCTGACCGAGGCGATCGAGTACCTGGTGGCGCTGGGACACCGGCGGATCGCCCGGGTCGGTGGCCTGCCGGGCCTGCTGCACACCGAGATCCGTTCCGAGGCGTTCGGCACCGTCTGCCGGCAACTCGGACTGGAACGTACGGTCACGGTGTCGTCCGACTACAGCGGCGAGGAGGGCGCCCGGGCCACCCGTCGGCTGCTCAGCTCCGCCGACCGGCCGACCGCGATCGTCTACGACAACGACGTGATGGCGATCGCCGGGCTCTCGGTGGCCCAGGAGATGGGCCTGAGCGTGCCGAATGACGTCTCCATCGTCGCCTGGGACGACTCGCCGCTGTGCCAACTCGTACATCCGTCGCTGACCGCGCTCAGCCGGGACATCCCGGCGTACGGGGCACACGCCGCCGGCCGGCTGCTCGCCGCCATCGCCGGCAAGCCGCTCGGGAACTACCAGGACGACACAGCCCACCTGATCCCGCGCGGCAGCACCGCCCCACCCCGACACCCCTGACCGATCCACCGGCCGGCCGGTTCACCAGTAGGTCGATCCGCCGGCCGGCGCCGGCCGGTCCGGCGACGACCGATAGCATCGGCCGTAGGCGTGGACCAGCCAGGAGGACGACGATCGTGCATGTACCACCGATTCCCAGCCTGACCGCAGCCGACCCGGAACTGGGGGCGCTGATCGAGGCCGAGGCGGGCCGGCAGCACGACAAGCTGCGGATGATCGCCTCCGAGAACTACGTCTCGACCGCGGTCCTCGAGGCCAGTGGCACGGTACTGACCAACAAGTACTCGGAGGGCTACCCCGGCCGCCGCTACTACGAGGGTCAGCAGTACATCGACCCGATCGAGACGCTCGCGGTCACCCGGGCCCGGGAACTCTTCGGCGTCGCGCACGCCAACGTGCAGCCGTACTCGGGATCGCCGGCCAACCTGGCCGTCTACCTGGCGTTCCTGTCTCCCGGCGACACCGTGCTGGGAATGGCCCTGCCGATGGGCGGGCACCTCACCCACGGCTGGTCGGTCTCGGCGACCGGCAAGTGGTTCAACCCGGTCCGCTACGGCGTCTCGGCCCAGACCGGCCGGATCGACCTCGACGAGGTACGCGACCTGGCCCGCCGGGAACGCCCCAAGGTGATCTTCTGCGGAGGCACCGCCGTACCCCGGACCATCGACTTCGCCGGCTTCGCCGAGATCGCCCGCGAGGTCGGTGCGGTGCTGGTGGCCGACATCGCGCACATCGCCGGTCTGGTCGCGGGCGGCGCCCACCCCTCACCGGTGGGGCACGTGGACGTGATCACCACCACGACGCACAAGACCCTGCGCGGCCCGCGCGGCGCCATGATCATGACCACCGCGGAGCACGCCAGCGCCATCGACAAGGCGGTCTTCCCCGGCCTACAGGGCGGCCCGCACAACCACACCACCGCCGGCATCGCGGTGGCACTGCGCGAGGCGGGCACGGCCGACTTCCGGCGGTACGCCCAGCAGATCGTGACCAACGCCAAGGCGCTGGCCTCAGCCCTGATCGAGCGGGGCTTCACCCTCTCCTCGGGCGGTACCGACAACCACCTGATCCTCGCCGACCTGACCGGCAAGGGCATCGCCGGCAAGCCGGCGGCACAGGCGCTGGACCGGGCCGGCATCGAACTGAACTACAACACCGTGCCGTACGACCCGCGCAAGCCGTTCGACCCGTCCGGGATCCGGCTCGGCACCGCCGCGCTGGCCACCCGGGGCCTGACCGAGGAGCAGATGCCCCAGGTCGCGGCCTGGATGGACGAGGCGATCACGGCGGCGATCAAGGACGACGAGGCGACCCTCGACCGGATCGCGGGCGAGGTCCGGGACCTGCTCGCGGCGTACCCGATGCCGGGCTACTCCGCCGGCTGACCCCGCCCCGTACCCAGCCCGCTCACCGGGACGGGCTGGGGAACTCCTCCAGGTACGCCTCCACCCGCTCGGCCGGACCGGGCCGGGACAGCGCGTACCCCTGACCGAGCCGGCAGCCGGCCGACCGGGCCTGCTCGACGTGCACCGGAGACTCCAGCCCCTCGGCGATGATCTCCAGGCCGAATCGTTTGCCCAGCCCGACCACCACGTCGATGAACGGCTGGCTCTCACCGTTGCGGCTGCCGCCCTCGGTCACCAGCGTCCGATCCACCTTGAGGAAGTCGACCGGCAGCCGGCGGAGCTGGGCCAGGGACGCCTGCCCGCTGCCGAAATCGTCCAGCGCGGTACGCACACCCATCGCACGCAGCGCGGCAAGCTGGGTGATCACCGCCGACACGTCGACGCCGCCCCGTGGCTCGCCGATCTCCAACACCAGCCACTCCGGAGCCACCTTGTGCTCGGCCAGCGCCATCGCCACCCAGTCGATGAAGTCGGGCGCGGCCAGCTCCTTCGGCGAGATGTTTACCGACATCCACAGTCGCCGGGGGCGTTGCGACCAGGCGGAGATCTGCCGACAGGCGGCGTCCAGCACCCAGCGGCCCAGCTCCTCGAGCAGCGACAGGTCCTCGGCCACCGGCAACAGTTCGCTCGGCAGCACCGTGCCCAGCGCCGGACTCCGCCAGCGCAGCAGCGCCTCGGTGCCCACCGGCTGCGTGGTGGCGAGGTCGAGGACCGGTTGGTAGACGAGGTCCAGTTCACCCCGCTGCGCCGCGCCGGGCAGCTCCCGCTCCAGATCGAGCCGCCGGGTGAACTGCTCCTCCAACTCGTCGTCGTACCACTCGACCCGGTTACGGCCGAGCTGTCGGGCCCGCAGCCGGGCCAGGTCCGCCCGCCGCAGCACGTCGTCGACGTTGTCCCCGCCGGAGAGGTCCGCCAGCCCGATGCTGGCGCCGCCCAACTGCACCAGCACGTCGACCACCTCGTACGGCTCTGTCATCGCGGTCAGCAGCCGGGTCCCCATCGCGTACGCGAGCACCGGGCGGTCCACCGTGACCACCGCGAACTCGTCGCCGCCCAGCCGGGCCACCACGTCGTCGGTGCCTGCCCCGGTCCGGAGCCGCCGCCCGGCCTCGGCCAGTACGGCGTCACCCATCTGTCGTCCGTGCACGTCGTTGACGTCCGACATCCCGTGCAGGTCGATCACCAGCAGCGCACCCGTGTGGCCCGGCACCGCCCGATGGGTGACGATGGTGCGCATCAGCTCCCGCCGGTTGGCCAACCCGGTCAACTGGTCGCGGAAGGCGAGTTCGTGCAGGGTCCGTTCCAGCCGCCGCCGCTCGCTGACGTCCCGGACGTGCACCACCAGCGCGGCCACCTCGGGCACGTTCCGCTGGTCACTGATCGTCGACTCGGTGTCCCGCCAGGCACCGTGCCCGTCCCGCAGCCGGGCGGTGACCAGTTGGGGACGGCCGGTCGGCACCTCACGCCCGGCGAGCACGTCGGTCAGGACCTGGGTGACGTCCGCCGCGTCCTCCGGATGCATCAGCTCGGGAAAGGCCCGGCCCAGTACGTCGGAGTCGGAGAGTCCGAACAGCCGCGCCGCCGTCGGTGACTGCCAACTGATCAGCAGGTCCTCGCCGACCACCAGGGTCAGGTCGTTGGCCCCGGACACCAGGGAGCGGAAGTGCGCCTCCTGGTTGGCCAGCTGCCGCGCGAACCGCCGGATGTCGAGCATGACGAGCACCTCGCGGACCACCAGGGTCGGAATGATCGCCAGCCCCAGCAGGATCGACGTGTGGTCGAAGGTGCCGACGGTGACCAGGTGGTACAGCGCGGAGAGCGTCGCGAGGATCGCCGGAATGGTGAGCAGCGGGTAGGCGCTGAGGTTCGTCTGCGGCTCGCCCATCGACGTCGGCTGGGCCACCGGGTTGGCTCGACGGGCACCGGCGGCGATCAACACCGGGCCGGCGACCAGAGCGACGGCGACCACCGGCAACGTGGTGACCGGGGCGCCGTAGTCGATCAGCACCGCCAGCAGCGAGTGCCCGAACACCGCCAGCCCGGCACCGGTTCCGCAGAGCGCGGCGGACCGCCGGTGCCCGTACGCGCGCAGGGTGGTGATCGTGATGATCGGCAGACCACCGGTGGCGATCAGGGCGGCGGTCAGCCCGAGCGGCGGCAGCCCACCCTCCGGCGGAATCACCATCGCCGAGAACGCCAGGCTGATCCCCAGGCTCAGCCCGTCGAAGCCGCGCCGCAACCGCACTCCCACCGTGCTCGCGGCGCCCGGCAGCAGCATCATGCCCGGCAGGTAGAGCGCGACGGCCAAGCCCAGGCCACCGAGTGCCACCATCGGGCGGGCGTCGGCGGGAACGAGCCAGATGGCGAGCGAACCGAGGCCGCTCGCGATCAGCCCGAAGCCGAGGAAACCGGCACCCCGGCACGGTCCGAAGCCGGTGTGGGTACGGTGCAGCCGCAGGGCGAGGCGTCCCAGCCGGCTGGCGGCCACCGCGGCGGTGGCGCCAACGGCAAGGCCGACGGCGGTGTACGGAGACAGTGCTCCGAAGTGGCCGAGGGCCAAAATACCCACGGCGAGCAGCGGAACGGCGGTCTCACTGACCCGGGTGGCGAGCCGGCGACGGGCTCGACCATCCGCAGAGTGCGCCACGAACATGGCGGATGCCTTCGCAGAGGGGGCACGGGCGTGAAGCGGGCCTGGTTCGGATGAAGGGCCAAACCATTCCTATCAACCCCCAACGATCGGAAGGGGGCGCGGTTACGTGCTGGTAGGGATCTCCCACCCGGGTGTCAGGGAGAATCCTCCCTCACCCTGGCAAGTCTTCCGCACCTCCGAACGGTCGGACCGCACCGCGGGTCCGCCGGAGGGCCCGTGCCGGGCCTGCCGGGCCGAGGTGCGAAAATCGCAGGGTGAGCAAGACCAGCACGCTCCGTTTCCGGCACAACCAGGCGATCTCGGTGGCCGCCGTCATCGCGTTCCTGGGCGCCCTCCCCCTCGCGACCGCCCGCTGGTACCTCGCCCCACTGCTGCTCGTCCCGGTGGCGATCGGGGCATGGGCCCTACGGGCCGGCACCGACGCCGACACCGACGGCGTACGGATCCGGGCACTCCTGGGACAGCACCGCATCCCCTGGTCCGACATCCTCGAGCTGGCCGCCGACCCGCGTGGCCGGGCGATGGTCCGGCTCCGCGACGGCCGGACGACAGCACTGCCCGCGGTCCGTTCCGTCGACCTGCCGGCGCTGATCAGCGCGAGCGGCCAGTCGCTCGACGACTCCCGCCCGAACCGGACCCCCGCGCAGGCGCACGACGGGGTCCCGGGCCGGACCGACCCGGCCGGTCAGTAGCCGTCACGTACCTCGTTCACCAGCGGCTCACCGGCGGCGAGCCGGCGAAGCTGCTGGCCGACGAGGCGGTAGGCACGGGGCAGCAACCCCCGTACCGAGCCGGCGACGTGCGGGGTGAGCAGGACGTTCGGCAGATCCCAGAGGGGGTGGCCAGGCGGCAGCGGCTCCGGCTCGGTGACGTCCAGCGCCGCCGAGATCCGGCCGGTGGACAGCTCCGCGACGAGGGCGTCGGTGTCGGCCACCGGTCCCCGGGCGGCGTTGACCAGCAGGGCCCCGTCCGACATCGCGGCGAGGAACCGGGCGTCGACCAGCCCTCGGGTCTGCTCGGTGAGCGGCAGCAGCAGCACCACCACATCGGCCGCCGGCAGCAGCTCCGGCAGGTCGGCGACGCCGTACACCCGCTCGGCGGGGCGGGCCGTCCGGGCGACCATGGTCAACTCGACCTCGAACGGCGCCAGTCGGGCCCGGGTGGCCGCCCCGATCGAACCCGCGCCGACGATCAGCACCCGCTTGCCGGCCAACTCGTCGGTGGGGGCGACCCCGGCGTACGCCCATTCCTGGCGGGCCTGGGCCAGGGCGAAGGTCGGGAACGACCGCAGGTGGGCCAGGGTCGCCGCGACCACCCATTCCGCGGTCGACGAGTCGTGCACGCCGCGCGCGTCGCAGAGGGTGACGTGTTCGGGCAGCCGTCCGGCCCAGGTGTCGGCCCCGGCCGAGAGCAGTTGCACCACCCGCAGGTCCGGTAGTTTCGCCGCGGCCGGCACCGCAGCCGCCTGGGCGAGGAACGGTGGCACCCAGAGGCGCACTCCGGCCGGGTCCGAGGGCAGCCGGTCCGGCGTCGGGGCGACCTCCACGGTGACGCCTTCGGGAATGTCGCCGAGCAGTTCGCGGCCCTCGGGGTGCGGAATCCATGCCTTCACGGACGCCGACGATAGCCGTCAACACCGCCGCCCGGAGCGCTGGCCTCGATGCGGCCCCTGAAGCACAGCGGCAGGTCGACCGGACGCAGATCCGGCCCCTGAAGCACAGCGGCAGCTCGACCGGACGCAGATGCGGCCCCTGGGCGCGGCCGCGGGTGCGCGCCGTTTCGCAGGACCGGAGCGGCCAACCCGGGAACCTGTCCGGCGGTCCACGGCTCACCCCGCTGACGGGTCGTCCGGCGATGACGACCGACCGGCACCGGCGAGGCGCTACGAGCGCGCTGACCCGCCGGACCGGGTGGAGACGGATCGGAAAGACCGGTGCAATCAATGATCGAGCGGGCCAACGACATGTCCGTGGACCCGACTACCCTGGGCCGGGTGAGCGTTCGCCCGTACCCCAGGATCGACCGTCGGCGCACGGCCGTCGCGCTCTGTGCGGCAGCCGTGATGGTGATGAGTGGTTGTTCGTTCGGCGAACCTGAACCGGACCCGGCCGGCGAGCCGCCGACCTTCCCCACCCCGACCGCGTCGCCGACCGGAAGCGGAACCGAACAGCAGGTCGCCGCGACGGTGCTGGCCAAGCAGCTCCGGGTGCCATGGGGGATCGCGTTCCTGCCCGACGGCGGAGCGCTGGTGACCGAGCGGGACACTGCCAAGATCCTGAAGGTCGGCCCGGAGTCCGACCCGGACGGACTCAAGGTCACCACGGTGCAGACCGTCGACGAGGTCGACGCCGCGGGCGAGGGCGGTCTGCTCGGCATCGCCGTGTCACCGGACTACCAGCGCGACAAGACGGTCTTCGTCTACTACTCCACCAGCGAGGACAACCGGATCGCCAAGCTCACCCTCGGGGCCAGGCCGACGCCGATCGTCACCGGAATCCCGCTCTCCGGCATCCACAACGGAGGGCGGCTCGGCTTCGGCCCGGACGGCTACCTCTACGCCACCACCGGAGACGCCTCCGAGCGCGGGCTGGCCCAGCAGCTCGGCAGCCTCGGCGGCAAGATCCTCCGGATGACCCCCGCCGGCAAGCCCGCACCGGGCAACCCGTTCCCCAACTCCCTGGTCTGGTCGCTGGGGCACCGCAACGTCCAGGGCATCGCCTGGGACGCCAACAAGCGGCTCTACGCCACCGAGTTCGGGCAGAACCGCTGGGACGAGGTCAACCTGATCCAGCCGGGCAAGAACTACGGCTGGCCCGACGTCGAGGGTGAGGCCGAGGGCGGCGCGAAGAGCGACAAGTTCACCGAACCCCTCGTCGTCTGGAGCACCGCCGAGGCGTCCTGTTCCGGGGCGGCCTTCATCGAGCGGGTGTTCGTGGCGGCGTGCCTGCGTGCCGAACGGCTCTGGCTGGTGGAACTCACCGCCGCCGGCACCGTGCTCGGCCAGCCCCGGCCGCTGCTGACCGGCGAGTTCGGCCGGCTCCGGGCCGTGGCCGCGGCGCCGGACGGCTCGCTCTGGATCTCCACCTCCAACCACGACGGCAAGCGCAAGCCGGCCCCCGAGGACGACCGGATCATCCGACTGGTCTTCTCCGGCGGGGTCGCCGGAAAGAGCTGACCTGACCGTCCGGATGGCCGAAATGGGGTGTGACCTGCGGCGGGTTTTGATGATGTCCCGCTGGGCAGGTCATGATTGAGCATGGACAGGCGGAGGAACGACATCCGGACCGCCGGGGGCGAGTCGCCCCCGGCGGTTCGGCGTGTGCTGGGGGCACTCCGTACCGGCGTACGGGTCGGTCACGCCGTCCTCACCTCGGTCGGCGTCCGGCGGACCGGGGTGGCGGTGGCGATCATGTCCGTGACCGTCACCGGAATCGTCGTCGGCGTACTGCTCGGCGGTCGGATGCAGACCGACATCGGGCCGTTCCGGGCCGAAATGGCGATCACCCCGTCCGTGGGCGGGGGCACCACGGTCACCATTCCGCCGCTCGGGGCGCTGCAACTGGACAGCCACGCCGGGCCCGCGCACCTGTCGGTCCGGCTCGGGTCGCTGGACCAACGGCGTACCGAGGCGCTGATCGACGACCCGGCCAGCATCAGCCGGGCCAGCGAGTCCGCCGTCACCGACGTGACCAACGGGGTGATCCGGGTCGGCGTACGGACCGTCGCGGTCTCCGTACTGGCCACCCTGATCCTGGCGGCGCTGGTGTTCCGGCGGGCCCGCCGGGTCGCCTGGGCCGGCACACTCGCCCTGGCGATCACCGGCGGCAGCCTGGGGATCGCGGCGCTCACCTTCCGACCGGACTCGATCGAGGAGCCCCGGTACGAGGGACTCCTCGTCAACGCCCCGGCCATCGTCGGCGACGCCCGGCGGATCGCCGACGACTACGGCCGGTACGCCGACCAGCTCCAGCGGATGGTCGGCAACGTCAGCCAGCTCTACACCACCGTCTCCACCCTTCCGGTATTCGACCAGGAGCAGGGCACTGTACGGGTGCTGCACGTCTCCGACCTGCACCTGAATCCGACGGTGTGGCCGGTGGTCCGGACGCTGGTCGAGCAGTTCAAGATCGACATGGTGATCGACACCGGTGACATCACCGACTGGGGCAGTGAACCGGAGGCGTCCTTCGTCGGCTCCATCGGGCTGCTCAAGGTGCCGTACGTCTTCATCCGCGGGAACCACGACTCGGCGGCCACCGCGACCGCCGTGGGCCGGCAGCCCAACGCGGTCGTGCTCGACAACCAGGTCCTGACCGTGGCGGGGCTGACCATCGCGGGCATCGGGGATCCGCGCTTCACCCCGGACAAGGAGACCTCGCCGAGCGGGTCCGGCAGCTCGCCGCAGACCCTGAGCCAGGTCACCGGGGCCGGCGAGAAACTGGCCAGCACGATCCGGGCGGCGGGCCGACCGGTCGACATCGCGCTGGTGCACGACCCCGCCTCGGCCGGGGCGCTCTCCGGCCTCGTACCGCTGGTGCTGACCGGGCACACCCACAACCGCGAGGTACGCGAGCTGCCGCAGGTGCCCGGCGCCATGGCGACCCAGCTACAGGTCCAGGGCTCGACCGGTGGGGCGGGGCTGCGCGGGCTGGAGGGTGACAAGCCGACCCCGCTGGCGATGTCGGTGCTCTACTTCGACCAGCAACGGGCCCTGCAGGCGTACGACGACATCCAGCTCGGCGGGACCGGCGAGGCGCAGGTCAACCTGGAGCGGCACGTGGTGGAGGAACCGGAGCCACCGACGCCGGCGACCCCCAGC
>NZ_JADPUN010000238.1 GCF_015690345.1 Plantactinospora alkalitolerans
GGTTGGTCGGGCGGGCTGGAAGCCGATCGGATGGGCGGACGCCGGCAGGTGGCGGTGGCGGGTCCGGAGTGACCACCGACCGGGCCGGGATGCGCTCGGGCGGCGGAGGTTGCGGGATGGTCGCTGGTGGCGGCAGTACCCCCAGCGCTGGCGGGTCCGGGGTCAAGCGGCCCGGGCAGGGCCAACGCAGCCCACAGCGGCAGTAGCGCCAGAGCCGGCGCCAGTCGCGGCGGTGCAGGGGCGCGAAGCGAAACCCTTTCGGCGTACGCAGGAAGAGTCGCATTGTCCTGTCCTTCCTCGAATGGTGCGACACCGTTCTTCGACAGAACGGTTGGATGCGGGGAAACGCCCCTCGGGGAGTCGGGACGGGCGGTTCCCCGCTCGGTTCCGCCCGGGTGTCTGCCGCCCGCCGAACGGTTCCGCTGCTGACACTCTGCTATGGACACCACTACGCTGAGGAGGGGAGACGCGCATACCACCAGGGCGTACAGCGCCTCGTCGTGCCCGTCCGGGACCTGTCCCAAGCCAGCGCCACATCTGTCCGGAGGTTGTCCGTGGAGCGACCGGCCATGCTCGAACACTTCGCCGAGGAGTTACGGCTTGCCCGTACGAAGCGCGAGATGTCCCAGGCCGAACTGGCCGAGACGTCGAACTATTCCGCCGCGATGATCGCGAAAGTGGAGGCGTGTGAACGGCGCCCCAGTCTGGACCTCGCCCGCCGCTGCGACACCATCTTCGGCACCGAGGGCCTTTTCGAGCGGATCCAGCGCAAAATCGGCCGGGAGACCGTGGTCGGCTACTTCCGGGAGTGGGCCGCCGTCGAGCAGGAGGCCAAGGCGCTGCGCGGCTTCGAGCCGACGTACGTGCCGGGGTTGTTGCAAACCGAGGCGTACGCCCGCGCCGTGCTCGCCAGCAGCGGGCTGCTCACCCCGGAGGAGACCGAGCAGCAGGTCGTCACCCGGCTGAATCGGCAGGAGATCCTGACCCGCGCCAGTCCTCCGCTGCTCACCTTCGTGATGGACGAGAGCGCGTTGCGCCGCGCGATCGGCGGACCAGCGGTGATGCGCGAGCAACTCCTGCACCTGGTCAAGGTCGGCACCACCCTGCCCCGGGTCCGGGTCCACGTCGTGCCGGCCTCGGCCGGTGCCTACGCCGGCCTGGACGGTCCCTTCGTGATCGCCACTCCCCCGGTCGGTGAGCAGGTCGTCTACTTCGAGGGACACATCCACGGGCAGATGGTCGACCGTCCGGATCAGGTGCAACATATGCTCGATGTCTGGGACTCTGTCCGGGGCGAGGCGCTGCCCCACCAGCAGTCGATCGAGCTGATAGCGGAGGTGGCGGAGACATGGACCTGACCGGCGCGCGGTGGCGCAAGAGCAGCCGCAGCAACAGTACCGGCGGCAACTGCGTCGAGGTCGCCGACAACCTGCCCGGCATCGTCGGAGTCCGGGACAGCAAGGACCCGACCGGTCCCGCCCTGACCTTCCACCCCACCGCCTGGCAGGCATTCGTGGCCGAGACCGCTCGGCGGCCATAGCCGGCTGACCGACACCATCGAGCGCGCCGCACCGGGCCGGGAGCGCCCGATCGCACGGCCTCGCCCTGAACGCGGCCAACTTCGCGACCACGTCGGCCAACGTGCGCCACGGCACCGCGCTGTCGCGCCTGCTGGACGGCAGGCGCTCCGTGATCGACACCAGTCGCAACGGCAACGGTCCCGCCCCGGCGGGGCCGAGTGCGGCCCCTCGACCTCGCTCGCTGAGGTCGAGGGGCCGCACTCGGTTCCTATCGCCGCCGTATCGAGGTCACCCGAATCGTCGCCGCATCGACTCGATGAACTGGTGCACGGTCGCCGCGTCGGAGGGCACGAGCCGGTCGCGGATGTTGCTCGCCCGCTCGATGTCCTTCCGTATGTTGCTGTGCCTCCATCCGTCGGCACGGGTGTACCTCTGGCCGTACGTCCCACTGCCGTCGGAGGCATCCCATTCGCGCAGCACACCCGTCGGCTGGTCGGTCGGGTCGTCGTCGATCACGATGATCGAGTAGCGATAGGCAACCTTCTTCTCCCGCTGTTGCTGGATGCGGGCGGCGGCCTTCTCGCTGATGCGCCGGACCTGGTACGCGACCTCGCCCGCCTCGATCCGATCGAGCAGCGTCGACCGCACCCAGGCGGCGTCGTCGTGGAGCTCGGTGACGCCGGTGCGCCCGGACACCCGGACGACGGTGAGCGGATCCTTGACGTCGTGCTCGTCGTCGACGACGGCGAAGTAGTGGTCCATCCGATCACCACCCCAGCGGGAAGTTGAGCTTATCGGCACCCTTCGGGTCCAAAACGGTCGCCCACATCGCCTCCGAGATCTTTTCGGCTTCCTTTTTCGTTATGCCCCAAGCGGACGGTGATGGTGCACCCGGTTCCGGCTCGAGCCGGCCGATCTCGTAGAACGGGTGCTCGGCCCTGTTGACCCAGAAACTGTCCGGCGTGTGGAACTGCAGCTCGAACAGGTGACCGGTCCGCGGGTCCCGCCACGTCACGTTGATGCCCTTGTAGTTGCCCATCGACCCGGCGACCCACCCGTTCTTTACCTTGATCAGCTCGTACTGCTGCAGCTTCAACGCAGCGACCATCTCCTCCACACCACGCACATACCGATTCATCTCGAACGTTGCGGTGTAGCGAATATTGTCCCCGATGCCTGCAAGTAGCTGGCTCGCCGGAGTGTTCCCGTCGAGATCGGTGGCAAGCTTGCGCTTCAGCGAGTTCGGCTTCTTCAGCCGTTGGGCCCAGCCCTCCGGGACCGCACCCGGAATCGAGTTGATCAGATCCTCGATCCGCGGGGACAGATCCCTTTCGGCGATCTTGGCGGCGTCGATCGCCGCGTCCGCCAGCTCGTTGTCCTGCTTGCTGAGGCTGAGCGTGACCTCGTTCTCTTTGTACTGCCAGCTCCCGTCAGGCTGAGTGCCGTTGCAGATCGATGCCGCCGCAGCCGCCGCCTGTTTGGCCGCTGCCGCTGCCTGTTGCGCCGCTGCCGCCGCCTGTGGCGCCGCTGCCGGGATCCTGCAGGCGGGAGGTGTGTCCGGGAAGTCGACGTCGTGCCCGACCTTGAGCACGAGATCCCTGATCGTGACGATCCCGTTCTCGATGCTGAGGAGCCCGCCGTCGAGGTGCACGACGGCGCCCTCGAGATCGGCGACCGTCCCGTCGAGCCGGGCCGTGGCGCCATCGACCTTGTACAGCTTCTTGTCGATGAGGGCGAATGCCTCGTCGAACTTGGCGACGCCGTTCTCCAGCCGCAGTCCGATGCCGGTGATCCTGGCGATCTCGTCCGGCACCCCGGCGACCCGGACCCCGAACCGCTCGATCCGCCCGATGCCACCGGAGATCTTGGTCAGCCCGAGACGCAGCAGGTTGCTGATCTCACCGAGCGTCTTGTTCAGCGCCCCGCCGACCTCACCGACGCCGGGGATGGCGAACGAGGCGACGTCGAACAGGGTCAGCCCGAGTGCCTTCCCCGGGTTCTCCCGCCACTCGGTGATGTGGATCAGCTCAAGCGGATGGTCGCGGAGCATCGCCGGCATCTGCCGGAAGCCCTCGATGGTCTTGCCGCAGTTGTTCTGGAAGTAGTCACCGTCCAGGCCGACCACGACCCAGCTGCCACAGTCCGCGAGAGCCTTGAGCCCCAGGACGAAGCCCTTGGCACCCTCGACCAGACCGGCACCGACCTGGACGAAGAAATCGATCACCTGGTCGCCGGTTGCCTGTCCTTCGTCGCAGGCGGCATCGTCGCCGGTATAGCACTTGGCCAGCAGGGCGATGTGGTCCTTGCTCGCGTCCAGAGCCGTCCGCAGGCCCGGCTGCGCCAGGTCCCAGAGGTGATTGCAGGCGATCACCATCGTGACGCGGCACACGATGAAGGAGAGGATCCCGTCCTTGACCTTGTCCTCGAACGCCTGCTGCTCCCGGGCGATCGCCTCCTGCTTCGCCTGCTCGTCCTGCAGTCCCTTGAGGGTGTCGGAGAGCTTCTTGGCCTGGGCGTGGATGTTCGCGGTGGCCGACTTGGCCCACGCGTACGCCTTGTCGATGCTGGCCGAGGCCCGGCCCGCGCTGGCCGCCGCCAGGCTGGCGTTCTGCGCCGCGTAGTCCGCGATGCTGGCGTCCCGCCACGCCGCCGACTCCCACTGGGTCGCGACGTTGGCGGCCGTGGTGGCCCCGTTCGCGTCGGCGGTGGCCGCCACCGCAGCCTGGTACGCCTTGTTGGCCGCACCGATCGCCGTGCTCGCTGAGCCGACCGCGCGGGCCGCCGCCTCGTACGCCGGCTTGATGTCGCCTACCGCGTCGGTAGCCTCCTGGGAAGCGTGCTCCGCCGCCGCGTTGGCCTCGTCGGCCCGCTCCTGCGCCGCCGCGGCCTGCTCCTGGGCTACCACGATCGCCTCGCTGGCGACCGCAAGCGCGTTCCGGGCATCGGCGTTGACCGCGGCGAACCGCGCCGCGATGTAGCTTGCGGTGCCGGCCCGATCGATGGTCAGCTCCGCCAGCAATGCGGCACTGCCGGCCGCGTTGCCCGCGATGTCCGCCTGGACGACAGCGTGTCCTGCCTCCCGGACCGCGGCCGCCGCCTCGGCCTGCGTGTTCTCCGCGCTCACCCGGGCGTTCTCCGCCGCGCGCACGCTGGCGACGGCCGCCTGCCCGGCGCTGTCGGACGCCCGCCGGGCGGTCAGTGCGCTCTGCTGCGCGATCTTGGCGGCGTCCCGCGCCGTCTTGGCCGCGGCACTGGCCCTCTCGGCCTCGCCACGGGCCGCATCGGCTGCCGCCCTCGCCCGGCCCGCCCAGGCCTGCGCGGAGTGGAAGGCGTCACGGGCGCGGTCGGCCTGGATCTGCAGGTCGCGAGTTGCCTCGTCGGCATCCTGCCCGGCCGCGATGGCCTCGTCCCGGGCCTTCTGCAAGGCCGCGGTGATGGCGTTGTACTCCTCCTCGGCGGCGAAGCAGCGGGAGGTGGCAGCCTGGAGTTCCGCACCGGCCCGGTTGACCCGGTTGATCGCCGCCGACTCTCGCTGGACAGCGCCGTTCGCCTCCATCTGAGCCGACGCGGCGACCTGAGCCTGGGCGATCGCGTTCGCGGACGCCCGCTCGGCGTCGGCCCGCAACGACTTCGCCCTGCCCGCGTGCTGACGGGCGTCGGTGGCGGCCTGCTCCGCGATGCCGCGCTGGTCCTTGGCCCGCTTGGCAGCGTCCTCGGCGATCTTCTGCTGTGCCTTGGCCACGACCGCCTGGTCTGCGGCCACCTTCTCCTGATACTTGGTCTCGGCCAGCCACCGGGCCGCGTTGTTCGCGTGCAGCGTGGCGTTCTGGTCGGCGTCCAGCGCCAGGCTGTCGGCGAGCGTGGCCGTGGCGGCCTCGCCAGCCGTCCCGGCGGCGTGCGCCGCCGCCTGCGCGGACAGTCCGACCGCGATGGTGACCTGCGCCCAGTCCTGACCGTGGTCCTGGCCCGACTCGATCAGGTCCCTCGCGGCCACCTGCACCCGGGCGAGGACGGCGTTCATCTGCAACGCCGTCTGCTGCGCCCGGTTCGCCTGGGTGAGGGCGTCGGCTTTGTGCGCCTCCAGCAGAGCGGTCCGGCCCGGCTGGCGGGGACGGTTCACCCGGTCCTGCTCGAAGACCTGCTCTGCGGCGTTGGCCGCACCAGCCGCCTGCCGCATGGCAAGCAGTGCGTCCTCGAGATACCGCAGGCCCTCGATGTTCGCGGCGATGATCTCCGCCCGCGCCCGAGCACCGGCTTCCGCAGCGGCAGCGCCGGCAGTGAGCGCGTCCAGAGCCTGGTTACGCTGCTCGATGGCCAGCCGAACCCGTTCGCGATTGTCCCAGTCGACCCGGTTGGCCACGGCATAGCCGGTGGTGTAGAAGTCGGCGATCGTCGCCGGATCCGCGGACGCGAGCGCCTGGCCGCCCTCGGCCACGACGGTCGGCCCACCCATCGCGATCATCTGCTCGACGCGGGCGTAGATCCGCTCACGCTCGGCGTCGGTGTCGGTGACCGGGTGGTCCAGCCGATCGGCAACCTCGTAGCCCCAGGCCACGAACTCGCTGATGGCGTAGTCGCCGCCCAGCAGCGCCAGGCTGGCGGCCCGCTTCACATTCGTTCCGCCGCTGGTGGACCACGCCTTGACCTGGTTCTTCTCCCGGGTCTTGCGCTGGCTCGCGGCGAGCCGGGCCTGCGCCCAGCCGGTGTTCACGAAGTCGGCGATGGCCTGGGTGGTTCCGACCGCCAGCGCCGCGTTGGCCGCGTCCCGGACCTCGGGCTCGGCCGCGTAGACGGCGATGTCAGCGACACTGTCGCGGTACCAGTCCGCCTCCTCGTCGGTCCAGTCCACGCTGCTCACGGTGGCGGCGGGCTTTGGCTCGGCCTGCGCAGGCGAGGTCACGACCGCCCCGCCGAGCGAGAAGCCGAGGACCACCGTCATGACAAAGCGCAGGACCACGTCCATCAGTCGCCGGTTCATCGGTCGTCCGCCTCCTCGGCCAGCCGCGCCCACATCTGGGCCTGTTCCTCGGCCCAGCGGACCGCGTCCTGCCAGGCAGCGGCGTTGGTGCCGGCGCGGGCCACCACGGCAGCCCAGTCCTGCTCGGTGGTGGCCCCCTGGGCGTACTCGGCCACCGAACTCCACTTCGCCGCCTGCTCGGCGGCCCGGTCCCGCTCGGCGGCCCAGTTCACGCTGGTGCCGGTGGCCGCCGTGGCCACGGCGCGCCAGGCGGCAACGGTCTCCGCGTGCAGCTTCTCGGCAGCTTCACCGCTGGCCGCTGCCTCGGCAGCCTCCGCGTCGAGGGCCGCCTGCCGCAGTCGCGCCAGCGCCGCGTTACCCCGCAGATCCAGGTCGCTGATCGCGAGCCGGTACGCCTCGTCGTCGAGCCGCGCCCCGGCAGCCCAGTAGTACTTGAAGAAGTCGGCGATGTCCCGGTCCTCGCCGCCGGCGAGCGCCGCGACCGCCGCCGCCCGAACCTGCGGTCCCGGGTCGGACTGCGCGAGCGACGCCACGAAGTCGCGGTCGGCCTGGGCCTGCTCCGCCACCTCCTCCTCGTGCTGGTGCTGACCGGACGCGTCCAGCTCCTGCGCGATGGCCAGTCCGGTCTCGACGAAGTCGTGCTTCTCGTCGTGCGTCGCCAACAACGCACGTTCGCAGCCGAGATGTACGGCCGAGTCGGTGGGCGATATCCGCAACCAATAGTTGATCTCCGCGACGTCGGCGCGCTCGAAGCTGACGGCCCGGTTGATGGCGGACGTCAGCCCGGTCTGCAGAAACCTGGTGACGGCATTGGGATCGGAGCTGTTCAGCGCCACGACCGCGGCCGTCCGGACCTCCCAGCGACCGTCGGACATGGCCCGCCACTGGACCCGTTCCCGGTCGGCCTGACTGGCCGCCGCGATCGCCGGGGTGACCGGCGCGAACTGCATGACTCCTAAGGCGAGTACGGCGGCCAGCAGTGCTGCCGACGCCCGTCCCTGGCGATTGATTTTCGGCATGAAGCGCCTCCCGACGGTGTCGGTGAGTTCGAGGAAATGGACGAGGGTGCCCGGGGCGGGCGGCGCCATCAGGCGCGCCCGCCCCGGTACGGTCACCAGTCGTAGCTCTGCAGCTCGTTGGCCGGCCCCGGGGTGGCATTGATGAACCGGACGACCTTGCTATTCGTGCCCGTCGCGGTCGTGTCGATCTGCGCGTACTTCTTCGTCGCCTTCGACTGCAGCACCAGGATCGTCATGTTGCCGCTGATCTGGGTGGACCGGCGCTGTTGCAGGATGAACCGTTCCGCGTTCGCCGCCGACGTCTGGTCGGCGATAAGCATCCCGGCGGGGCTGACATCCATCGCCTCCCGCACGTAGGCGTTCCTTCCGATGTTTCGCAGCGTCACTTCCATCTGGGTGCTGGTCGGCATCCCGACGACGCAGTACTGGAATGGAGTCTGGGTGGTCGGTGGCGCCGTCACATCCGCCCGGATCAGGCCCTTCTTGGCGTTCGCCGCGTCGGACCGCCAGTGGGCGGAAGTTGTCGGGTTCCAGAAGGAAATGGCCCAGTCGGTGCTGGTGCACGCTGGTTGGAAGGTGACCGCGGTGCCGGAGAAACTGGTCAGGGGTTTGCCAGACGAGGCCCAGATCGGCGCCGGCGCGGTCGCTCCCTCCGACACCGGCTCCAGAATCCACTGCTGATCGGTCGCGGCCGAGTAATCCGTGGCTTTCACCAAGGTCCCATTGGCCGTGCCGTTGTCCCGCGCACCCAGGTAGGCGCCGCTTATCGTGTGCCGTAGATAGGACCCGGCGGACTTCTGGAACATGACCGACCACGAGGTGTAATGGGAGCCGCAGTTCACCTGCTCGACGGATCCCCCGTTGACCACATCGGCCCAGCCCGCGCTGCCGTAGATGCAGTACCCGGAGGCCCGGTTGCGCACCTCGAACCGGGTATCGGACAGCCGGGTCACGTCCCAGATCTGCTCGGTGCCGCTCCCGCAGTCGCGCAGCTCCATGTCGGCCCCGTTCGCGAGAGCGCCAGAACCTGCCGTGCCGAGCGCGCCGATCGGCCGGACGCAGCGGCCGGACTGCACGCCCTTGATGCGGAAGGAGCCGGCCGGCGACCTACTGGCGGCCGCCTGGTGCGACGGGTCGATCAGCCGCCACTGCTGTGCGGCAAGGTGACCGTTGGGGTTCTGCACAATGTTCAGCGAACCGGCCGAGCTGCCCGCCACCGCCGTGATCACCTTGTTGTTGGTGACGTTGCGGATCTCCACATTGCCCTGCCCGCCGTCGAGCAGCTCCCAGATGGTGGCAGCCGTGGTGGCGGGGGCGTTGGCGCACGGAAAGGCGGTGATCGGAGCACCGTCCTGCGAGATCTTCGAGGGCGGCGGGAAGAGGCACGCAGACTCGTGCTCGTTCAGGAGCTTGTAGCGCCCGGTGGTGGTGTCCGGCACCAAGGTCCACCGCTGCGACACGTTGCCCTCGTTGCACGGCTCCACGCGAGCGTTGAGCTCGACACCGGCGAGAAAGTAGTCGGCCACCCACGTGATCGGTTCGGCGATGCAGCCGTTGTAACCGGCCGCCTGGATCATCACGGTCTTGTTGGCCGACGGCCGGACGTAATCGGCCTGACGAGCGGTGTCGTGGCCACCCAACAGGAACAGGCTGCGGTCCAGGGCCGGACCCTCCAGCGCCCTCTTGGCCGCCGTCACCGTCTCGGGCTGGAAGCCGTCCGCCTCGGCTGCGTACATGATGTCGCGGACCCTGACCTCGTTCGCCCGCGCCTCGGCGAGGTCACGCTCATCGAGGTCGACCTTGTTGGCGAGGTGCACGCCGGTGAAGATGAACGCGACCCACACCTCCTCCGAGGAGTTGGCGTAGGCAACCGTCGCGTCCAACTTGACCTTGCGGCCCGTGCTCTGCGACGCGAACAGGTAGATCAGCTCACGCATCTCCAGGTCGTCAAGTTCGTACGACGTCGCCGACCGCTTCAACGCGGTCGCGACCGCCTTCTCCTTCGCCGACCGCAGCGCTGCGGCCTGCCGGGCAGCCACCTCCTCGGCGTTGCCGTTGGCGATCTCGTTCTGCCGGTCGGCCTCGGCCTTCTCGAACAGCGCGTGCTGGAGGAAGTCCAGACGCTGCTCGTCGGTGGCGTCGGCCGCGGTCAGCGGCTCGGCGGCCGCCTTGACCTCCGGCCAGGTCGCCGCCTTGCGCCAGAACGCCAGCAGATAGTTCTGCAGCGTCTGGTCCAGCATCGTGGTCCGCTCGGTGTTGTTCGCCGGCACCCAGTTGATCTCCTGAGCCGCGCGCAGCCGGATCGTGTCCAGCTCGGCCTTGCGCGCCTTCGCGGCCGCGTCCCGATTGTTCGCCGCGAAGATGCCAGTTCGGATGAACTCGGCGGACGCGGCGTCAGCGTCGGTCGCGTCGCTGAAGGCGGCCAGCGCGGCGGCCTTCACCTCGGCGTTGTGCTTCTCCGAGGCCTTCTCCCAGAGGACCGAGACGAAGTCGCGGTCGGAAAGCGTGACCTCTTCCCGTGGCACCCAACCCAGAACGGCGGCTGCCCGGTATTTTTCATCGATCGTGGTCTCGACAGCCCGCGCGTTCGTGGTCTCCGCTACCCGCGCGAGCGCCGGTGGGCTCGCGATCGCACCGGCCGGAACGGCCGCCGCACCGGCGACTGTCGCCGCCATGAAGGCAGCGATCACCGTCCACGGACGTGACCATCCGCATACCCTTCTCGACATCTCTCTCCCCCGTAGTTCAGAAGACGGATCTCCCGTGTCACTGATTGACAGCAACCGATCGCCATGCGTCACGGTATCAGTGATCCTCGATCGGCATGGTCCCGTTCCGACCCCAGAACACCGTCCCCCCGGGACGGACGGAGGGTCGTCACAGCCAGGTAGGTCAGCCGTTGATGTCGCCCTGAACGACGAGCACCTCTTTCAGAGGCTCGACCGGTGCGTCACGGTCGACCAGGTGCGAGCGGGTGGTGCGATCCACTTCGGACGCTGGATGGTGCGCCGGCTACTCGTCGGCGATGGCGGCAAGGACCCGACCGGCCCGGCCCTGGCCTTCGACCCGGCCGCCTGGCGGGCCTTCGTGGCCGAGACCGCCCGACGCCCGTAACCATCTCCCGGTACGGCGCGCAGCAAGCCGCCGGACCGGTCACGGCACTGACGGGGCTTCGGCAACCTCGTGGTCATCGGGCGGGGTGACGCCTGCGGACCGGCGCAGCAGGATCGTCGCGCCCGCGCCGGCAAGCAGTCCGAGCGCCAGCGCGCCGATCAGTCGTACCCCGGTGGTGTGTGGCAGGAACGCGCCCGGCAGCTGCGACGCGACCAGGACCCCGGCGGCGGTGACCGCCACCGCGACCGACCAGAACAGACCCGGTCGGGCCGGCACGGCGGGCGGCCCACCGTGCCAGGTCCGCAGCAGCCGCCGGCGCCCGAGGTGTACGGCGAGAGCCAGCGCGGCCAGCGCGCCGAGCACCGTCGAGGCGGCGTCGAACAGGGGCGCGTCCTGGGTCACCCGGTCCCACCCCTGATGACTGGCGGCGGCGAGTACGGCCGAACCGGCGCTGACCGCGAGGGCGGGCCGGGAGACGCCGAGCACGCCGTAATCGCGCAGGGCGAGCGAGGCAGGCCGGCACGGCAGGTGTACGGCGACCGTCGGCGCGGCCCAGCGCACGAGTGCTCCGCAGAGCACAGTAACCGGCAGGCAGAACAGGATCAGTCCGGCCGGCTGGTGCGACAGCGGAAACACCGGTAGGCCCGACCCGTCGAGCGCGTACGCCAGATCGGGTGCGGCGGCGCCGACGACGAGTGCCACTCCGTCGAACCAGCGGGGCCGCCAGAGCTTGAGCGGCAACGGCAGCGCGGCATGCGAGGGGAACGTCAGCGGCACCGCTGAAGGCTAGCTGTCAGGGGTGTTAGGAAGGGGCCCTTCTTCTACAGAAAGCGATAACAAGGGGCCCTTCCTTACACCTCAGACGGAAGGAGGAGGTCGGCGCGGATGGGGAAGTGGTCGCTGGCCCGCCGGGTTTGCGGGGTGTCGACGACGTCGTAGTCGAGTACGCCGATCCGGGGGTCGACGAAGAGGGCGTCTATCCGGTCCCGGGGTTCGAGGCACGGGAAGGTGAATCGGGACGCGCCGTCTGGCACCACGGCTGCGGCGTCGGTGAGGCCGTCGGCGACGGTCCGCCAGGCGCCGCCGCCCGAGTTCTCGTTGAGGTCCGCTCCGACCACCACCGGCAGCCGCAGCGCGGCGAGCGCCTCTTTCAGGAGTGCGGCCTGTCCGGGGCGTTCGGTCGGGTCGGTGGACAGATGCGAGCCGGCGAGGGCGAACCGGGCGGAGCCGATCCCGCACTCGGCGAAGACCGCTCCGCGCAGGTGCCGGCCCGGCGTCAGCGGGTACTGCTGGCACCAGGTGTGGTAGACCCGGACCCGCAGGCTGGTCAGCAGCAGGTTGCCCAGTGCCGGCAGGCCGCCTGCGGCGACCACCAGACCGAGGCGGTCGGCCAGGGCCGCGCACTTGTGTCGCCATCGGAACCGGCGCGGCGCCTCCTGCACGATCACCACGTCGGGGTCCAGGTCACGGACCGCCTCGGCCAGCGCGTCGACGTCGTCCCGCTGGCCGTGCACGTTGTACGACAGCACCCGCAGGCGCACCGACGAATCCCCGTCTCCGGGGGACTGCACCTGCCCCACGCCGTACCCCTTGCTCTGCTGTTCTCGGCCGCCGCCGGAGGTTCTCGGCCGCCGCCAATCTGTTCCCGGCTACCGCCGCCAATCTGTTCCCGGCTACCGCCGCCGAGCTGTTCCCGGCTACCGCCGCCGAGCCAGGTCCGCCGCGCCGACCAGCCCGGCGGTGTTGCCCAGTTCCGCCGGACGGATCTCCGCCACCGGGATTGTGGCACGCGCCGAGAGGGCGTCCAGATAGGACCGCCGGGTCGGGCCGAGCAACAGCTCACCCGCCTCGACCACGCCACCGCCGACGACCAGAAGCTGCGGATCGAGAATCTGTGCCATGTCGGCCAGGCCGATGCCGAGCCACCGGCCGATCTGCGCGAACGCGTCACCGGAGACCGGGTCACCGGATCTGGCCGCCGCGGTCACCATCGGCCCGGTCACCGCGTCGACGTAGCCGCCGGCCAGTTCGAGCAGGATCTTCGCCCGGTCCGGCTCCTGCCGGGCACCCGCGCGGGCGAACCTGACCAGGGCGTTGCCGCTGGCGTACTGCTCGATGCAGCCGAGCCGACCGCAGCCGCACAGGTGGCCGTCCGGCACCGAGAGCATGTGCCCGAGTTCCGCCGCGATGCCGTGCGCGCCGCGCAGCAGTTCCCCGCCGAGCACGATCCCGCCGCCGACGCCGGTGCCGATGGTGAACAGCACCATCGAGTCGTCCGCCTCCCGGCCCGCGCCGTAGCGGAACTCGGCCCAGGCCGCGACGTTGGCGTCGTTCTCCACGATCACCGGCAGTCCGACGGCGTTGCTGACGTAGTCGCGTATCGGTTCGTTCCGCCATGCGATGTTCGGGGCGAACAGCACGGTTGACCGGGCGGCGTCGATCCAGCCGGCGGCACCGATGCCCACCGCGTCCACCTCGTGCTCGGCCGCCAGTTCCTTGACCACCTCGACGATCACGTCGCGGGTCTTGGCGACGTCGTCGGCGGGGGTGTCGCGGCGAATAGACGCCTGCACCTCACCCGCCATGTCGACGACGCCGGCGGCCACCTTCGTACCCCCGACATCGACTCCGATGGTCAGCGTCACCGCTGCCGCTCCCCTCTGCCGTACCGCCCTCGCGGTCGCTTCCCCGCCCCTGCCGCCCTACCGTGCCCGTCACCACCGCCGTGGCCTCCGGTCCGCCCGGTCGGACGGTTCCGGCAGTCAGGGTCCCTGGTCGGGGGTCGCCTGCTCGCCCGGGCCGGCGGTGACCGGTCCCTCCGGGGTCCGCGAGGCGGGCACCGGTGGTCGCCCGGCGGCCGACGAGCCGTCGGACCGGGCCCCGCCCGTCCCGGCCGAGGTCGACCGGTCCGGATCGGCGGTCATCCCGGTTTCCTGGGCTCCAACCTCCGCGCGGGTGGCGTCCGCCCAGACGTCCTGCTCGTCCGCCGGCCACGAATCATGCCTGGTACGAGTGGCTTCGCGCCACACCGCGTCTTCCCGGTCACTTGTGGGGGCGGCTGACCTGGCAGCGGGGGTGTCCGCGGCGTCGGCATCGCGCCGGCCGCCGGTGTCGGCGGCGGTGCTGTTGCCCGTGTTCCCGGCGACGGCGGAGAACGCGCGGAGCAGGCTGGCCACCCCGGCCGCGAAGTCACCGGCGCCGGTGGCGAGCCGTTCGGCGAATTCCGGACTCGGATCGCGCAGGGCGGCGATGGACCGGCAGACGGGACAGACGCAGCATTCGGGTCCACCGGTGGCGAAACCGGCGCCCAGCGGAGAGCCCTCGCCCAGCGGAGAGCCCGCACCCGAGCGCTTGGCCTGCGGAGGGGGCTCGGCCGACGGAGAGCCCGCGTCCGAGTGCCCGGCCCGCGGAGGGACCTCGGCCGAGGGTCCGCTGTCCGGATCCGTCGCCGCCGGAGCGGGCTCGGCCAACGGTCCGCTGTCCGGATCCGTCGCCGCCGGATCCGTCGCTGCCGGAGCGCGCTCGGTCGTCGCGGCCGACCAGGGATCGGTGGTCGTCGACCACGGTTCCGCCTGCCGGGGCGGCGACTCGGTCCGCTGCGGGGACGGGACCACCTGGTCCAGTACGTCGGAGATCACCTGGCTGAGCGGACCGAAGGTTCCCGCCCGGTCCCGGGCCCCGGAAGCGGCCGAACGGGCCATCGCGAGCGCGGCGGCGACCAGCCGCTCGGCCTCCTCGCGTGCGGATCCCGGATCGGTCGGTCCGCCGGACGAACCGTCTGCTCCCATGATCGGCTCCTTTACGCTCGACGCGCACCGGGCGAACGCGTCAACGCGCCCCGTCCGTCGTCTCCACCCGCCGCTTGAGCTGGGTCAGTGCGGCATCCATGATCATTTTCTCGGCCTTGCGGCGGAACATGCCCAACATGCCCACCGACAACTCGACCTCGAGCGTGTAGGTCACGGTCGAGGTGCCGTCCCCGTTGTCCTCGATGTCGTACGACCCGTTCTGGGTCCGCTGCATCCGTGAGGGCTCCACCAGGTGCCACTCGATCCGCGAGATGTCCTCGGAGTACTCGTACGCCAAGGTGTACTCGTCGGTCATCACAGCGGCATCAAGCACGAACCGGACCTGGGCGGCGTAACCGTCCTCGTATTCCTCGGCCACCTCGACCCGCTTCACCGCTTCGGCCCACTCGGTGTAGCGCGGAAAATCGCAGATCACTTCCGTCACCCGGCTCGGGGGCGCGGCGATGACGATCGACTGGGTGGAGGAATCCGCCATGCCCGGCAGGCTACCTCGCAAGGGGGTGGCTCCGGCCCACCACCTCGCCCCATTCGTGTGCCGGTGGGCGTACCTCATCGGGCGAGGTGACCCGGACGACAGGTAGGTTGCGGGGTAGCCGGAGCGGTCGGAGGCAGGCCGGTCCGATACGAGCACGAGGGAGTGCAGGTGCGCGAGTTCTCGGTCCCGCCAGCGGTCACGGTCGGCGACGCGGCCAACCTCACCGACCCGGTCTGGGACAACGCCGAGCAGGCGCCGGACAGCGTGCAGTTCGTCCGCCGCGCCCCGGGCACCTCCGGCACCGACGGCGAGTGGACCGACATCACCTGCCGGCAGTTCCGGGACGAGGTGGTCGCGCTGGCCCGCGGCCTGGTCGCCGCCGGGATCACCCCGGGAGCGCGGGTCGGCCTGATGTGCCGGACCCGGTACGAGTGGACCCTGACCGACTACGCGATCTGGGCTGCCGGCGCCGTCACCGTGCCGATCTACGACACCTCCAGCCCCGAACAGGTGGCCTGGATCCTGTCGGACTCCGGCGCGGTGGCCTGCGTGCTGGAGACGAACGCGCACGCCGTCGCGCTCTCCGGCATCCGGGACCGGCTACCCAACCTGGAGCAGGTCTGGCAGATCGAACTCGGCGGACTCGACGAACTGGTGGGCCTCGGTGACCAGGTCGACCCGGCCGAGGTCGACGTACGCCGCAAGGCGGTGAAGGCGGCGGACATCGCCACCATCATCTACACCAGCGGCACCACCGGCCGCCCCAAGGGCTGCGTGCTGACCCACCGGAACATGCTCTCCGACATCTGCAACGCCATCCCGGTGCTGTCCAACCTCTTCAACGAGGGGGCGTCGACGCTGCTCTTCCTGCCGCTGGCCCACTCGTTCGCCCGACTGATCCAGATCGGCACGGTACGGGCCCGGGCCACCGTGGCACACAGCGCCGACACCCGGAACCTGGTCAGCGAACTGAAGGAGTTCCAGCCCAGTTTCGTGCTGTCGGTACCCCGGGTCTTCGAGAAGGTCTACACCGGCGCCGTCCAGAAGGCGAGCGACGAGGGCAAGGCCAAGATCTTCGCCAACGCCGAGCGGGTGGCGATCGCGTACAGCCAGGCGCTGGACACACCCTCCGGGCCGGGCATGGGCCTGCGGCTGCGGCACCAGGTCTTCGACCGGCTGGTCTACCGCAAACTCCGGGCCGCGCTCGGCGGCCGCTGCCAGAACGCCATCTCCGGCGGCGCCCCACTGGGCGCCCGGCTCGGCCACTTCTTCCGGGGCGTGGGGGTGCTGGTCTACGAGGGGTACGGCCTGACCGAGACCTCACCGGCGGTCGCGGTGAACCTGCCCGGCGCCACCCGGATCGGCACCGTCGGCCGGCCACTGCCCGGAGTCACCATCCGGATCGCGGACGACGGCGAGATCCTGATCAAGGGCGACGTGGTGTTCCAGGGCTACTGGAACAACCCGGAGGCGACCGCCGAGGTGCTCACCTCCGACGGCTGGTTCCACAGCGGCGACCTGGGCGAACTCGACCGGGACGGCTACCTGTGCATCACCGGGCGGAAGAAGGAGATCATCGTTACGGCCAACGGCAAGAACGTCGCACCCGCCGTACTGGAGGACGCGGTCCGGGCGCACCGGCTGGTCAGCCAGTGCATGGCGGTCGGTGACCGGCGGCCCTTCGTCGCCGCGCTGGTCACCATCGACGCGGAGGCCCTGCCGAGCTGGCTACGGGAGCACGGCCGGCCGGAGGACACCGAGGTCGAGGCGCTGCGGAACGATCCGGAGCTGCGGGCCGAGATCCAGACCGCCGTGGACGAGGCCAACAGGGGCGTCTCCCGGGCCGAAGCCATCAAGCAGTTCCGGATCCTTCCCCGGGACTTCACCGAGGGCACCGGTGAATTGACGCCGTCGATGAAGGTCAAGCGGAACGTCGTAGAGAAGACATACTCGACGGAAATCGCCGAGATATACGGCAACTGACTACCATCCGTCAGGTGCCCGCCTCGACCTCCGGTCTTCCCCGCCCGCATCCTCTCGCGGCGGCGGCGCGCGTCGTCATGCTCGCGCTCGTCGCGGTCCTCACCCTGATCGCCACCCGGGACCCCGGCCAACTCCGCTGGGTCGCCCTGCTCGCCGTCGCGGGTATTCCCGCGGTGATCGCCCCCGGACATCGGCCGCTGGCCCCGCTCGGCAGGTTCGCCGAGGTCGTGATCGTCGGGCTGGCCGCCGGTCAGGTCGCCGCGGCGGCGAACATCGGCACCCCGATGCCCGGTCTCGGCGCGTCGGCGATCCTCCCCTACCTCGCCGTGCCGCTCACCGTCGCGGCCCTGCAACGCCGCTCGCGGGAGGGCATCGCCCTGATCGCGGTCACGGCGGCGACCCTGGTGGTGAACGGCGCCTTCACCAGCGCCGACGGCGGGCGGCTGATCGGCCAGCCCGGTTACCTGGCGGTGGCGGCCCAGTGGTTGATCCTGGCCGCCCTGGGGCTGTCCGCGGCCGGCACCCTGCAACGGATCATGCAGGCCCGCGGCGAGGGCCGGCCACAGCCGTACGCCGAGGCGACCCGCCTGCTGACCCAGTTGCGCAGCGTCGCCAGACAGCTTCCCGGAGCGACTCTCGATCCGGGCAGCATCTCCGAGCACCTGGTGGAGGAACTGCGCGGCGTGGCCCGGGCCGACCGGGCGGCGGTGCTCTCCGCCAGCGGCGGTGGCCGGCTGGTGGTGCTCGCCCAGGCCGGCGTGGACCGGGTCGACTGGGAGACGACGCTCGACGCCGACTCGGCCATCGCCGACGCCTGGGCCAGCCAGCAACCGCAGACCGCGCACCGGTCACAGGCCCGCTCACACTCCGGCGGGGACGTCTCCGCGCTGGTCGTACCCCTGGTCGCCGGGGTCCGGACGGTCGGCCTGGTCACCCTGGAGGCCGACGTCGCGGGCGCGTACCCGCCGGCGGTGGTGTCCCAGGTGACCGCGCTGACCCGACCGGCGGCGCTGCGGCTGGAGGCCGCGCTGCTCTTCGACGAGGTACGGTCGCTGGCCACCAACGAGGAGCGCCAGCGACTGGCCCGGGAGATCCACGACGGGGTCGCCCAGGAACTGGTGATGGTCGGGTACGGCATCGACAACGCCCTGGCCAGCCTCCCCAACAGCGCCAAGGAGACGGCCGAGGAGCTGCGGGTCCTCCGGGGCGAGGTGACCCGGGTGATCACCGAGTTGCGGCTGAGCCTGTTCGAGCTGCGCAGCGAGGTCGACCGGCACGGTGGGCTCGCCGCCGCGATCGCCGAGTACGCCCGCACGGTCGGCGCCTCCGCCGGGCTGCGGGTGCACTACACGCTCGACGAGTCGACCGCCAGGCTTCCGGCCGCGACCGAGGCGGAGTTGCTCCGGATCGCCCAGGAGGCGATCACGAACGCACGCAAGCACGCCGGGGCGGCGAACCTTTGGGTCACCTGTGCCATAGATCCCCCATTTGCCCAGATTGAAGTGTCGGATGATGGTCAGGGCATTGCTGACCAGCGCCCTGATGGCAGGTATGGTCTTGCGATCATGGCGGAGAGGGCGGAACGTATCCGAGGCCGGCTAGAGATCAGTCCGCGACACCCCAGCGGCACGACGGTGGCAGTGGTGCTCGGAACCTCTCCCCGGCGCGATAACGTGCGCGATAGCGTCACTGCATCAGAAGGGGAGTAACCCGAGCATGACCACCAGCCCCACGCCGACCACTCGGACCAAGGTTCTGCTCGTCGACGATCATGACCTGATCCGCAAGGGCCTGCGGCACGCCTTCGAGCGGGACCGGCAGTTCGAGGTCGTCGGCGAGGCCGCCACTGCCGCGGAGGGGGTCCGACAGGCGGGCGCCCTACAGCCCGACGTCGTAATCATGGATCTCCGCCTTCCGGACGGCAGCGGGCTCGAAGCTACCCGAGCCCTCCGCAAGTCCAGCGCGACCATGGGAATCGTGGTCCTCACCATGTACGCGGGTGACGACCAGTTGTTCGGCGCTCTCGAAGCCGGCGCGAGTGCCTTCGTGCCGAAGACCGCCCCCGCCGACGAGGTGGTGGCCGCCGCGCGGCACGCCGCCTCGTCGCCGAGTGCGTTCACCGCCGCCGATCTCGCCGAGGCGATGAAGCGTCGGCTGGCTCCGTCCGGCCCGCAACTGTCGCCACGGGAGGGCCAGGTGCTGCGCCTGCTCGCCGACGGAATGAGTGTCGCCGGCATCGCCAAGCAACTGTTCGTCAGCGAGTCGACGGCGAAGACGCACATCTCCAAGCTCTACGAGAAGCTGGGCGCGGCCAACCGGGCCCAGGCGTTGATGACCGCGCTCCGGCTGGGTCTCCTCGAGGCACCGGACGCACCGAAGTTCTGATCGACCCCGTGACCGCCGCCCGGCCCCCGATGGCCGGGCGGCGGTTCGTACTTCCGGCGGTGCCCCTCGTCGCGGTCAGGGTGCCGGGTTGGGCACCCGGGCCGGGATCGCCCGCCCGGTCAGCCGCCGGAACAGCAGATACGCCTCGCATCCCAGGCAGAGTCCGAAGGCGGCGTTGAGGAACGCGGCGGCGAGCGCCAGGCTGGCCATGACCAGGCCCAGGACCGGCAGCCCCGCCAGATAGCCGGCAGCGCAACCGACCAGGAAGACGAACCCGACGACCTGGGTGAACCGGACCGGCGCCACCGGCTCCAACTCGGCCGGTCGACCCAGCCGGGGCGCGACGACGGCCCGGAACAGCCACGCGTACGGACCCCGGCGTGGATCAATAGCGGTGAGGCCGAACACCAGCGCCTGGGCGAGCGCCAACCAGCCCGAGCCGGTGATCATCACGACGATCACGACGAGTGCGGTGAGACCTGCGGCGAAGCGCGGTCCACGAGGGTCGAGCATCACGGTCACCTCGGTCGGCAGGGGCGGGGGCCCGGTTGGGTCCAGGCGGGTGACAATCTGCGGATCATGACGGCGTCTCGGGAAGCAGGGGCGTGAGCAGGGGCGTGACGGCCGCGACGACCTCGGTCCTTTCCGGCACACCGGAGACGCGGTGCAGCACCCGGCCGTCGGCGTCGACCACCAGCACCGTGGGCGTACGCCAGATGCTCAGCGCCCTGACCCCGGTCGGTGAACTCGCCGCGTCGATCTCGACGTGGCGTACCCCGGGAAGCGTCTCGGCGACCTCGGCGAGTATCCGACGGGTCGCCCGACACGGCGCACAGAACTCCGAGGAGAACTGCAACAGCGTGACCGGAACACCCGGCTCGACGCCGAGCGCCACCAGCAGACCCGGACTGACCGGCAGCCCTGGCCCTACCCTCGTGCTGGACCGGGGCGACGGGCCATCGAGCGGCGCGACCGGACGCAGCACGCCGTCCCGCCGACGCCGCCACAGCCCGACGCCGGTGGTGAGCACCAGCACGCCCGCCACCGCCACCAGCCCGGGAAGTACGGAGTCCCGCACGTGATCATCGTGTCACGGCGGACCATCGATAACCAGCTCTATATTGTCACCTTCGTGGCCGGACAGGCCCCGCCGGCACACCTGTCGGTTCCGCCGCCCGGTCAGCCGTCGAGCAGTTCCGTCATCCGCCCCGCCTGGTTCTCCCAGCGCCATTCGCGCTCCACCCAGGCCCGTCCGGCGGCACCCATCCGGCGGGCCAGTTCGGGGTCGGCGAGCAGAGCGGCGACCCGGTCGGCGAGTTGACGCCCGTCCCGCCCGTCGACGACGTGGCCGGTCTCGCCCTCCCGTACCGCGTCCGGGGCGCCACCGGAGTTGCCCGCCACCACCGGCAGCCCGGTCGCCGACGCCTCCAGGTAGACGATGCCCAGCCCCTCGACGTCCAGCCCACGGTTACGCGTCCGGCACGGCATCGCGTAGACGTCTCCGGCCGCGTAGTGCGCCGGCAGCTCGGCGGTCGGAACCGAGCCGGTGAACACCACGTCGGCGGCGACGCCGACCCGCCGGGCCAGCTTCTCCAACGTTGCCCGGTAGGGCCCGCCACCGACCACCAGCAGCGTCGCGCCGGGCACCCGACGCCGGATCTCCGGTAGCGCCCGGATCAGTGCGTCCTGGCCCTTGCGCGGCACCAGCCGGGACACGCAGACCACGACGGGCCGGTCGGTGAGACCGTGCCGGGCCCGGACCTGCGCACCGTCGACGTCCGGGTGGTAGACGTCGACGTCCACTCCGGGCGCCAGCCGGCGGAGTTCGGTACGGCCCCGCAGCACGCGGTCCAGCCGTACCCGGGTGTACTCGCCGAGGTAGGTCGTCACGTCGACGCCGTCGCCGATCCGGCGCAGCGCCGACCGCGCACCGGGTAACGCCGCCCAACCGACCTCGTGACCATGGGTCTGGGCCACGGCCCGCCGAATCCCCGCCCGGCGGCGCAGCCCTCCGGCGAGCAGTCCCAGCGGCGCGGCGGCGCCGAACCAGACCGTGTCGCAGTCGTACGCCCGGGCGAGTTCGGCGGCCCGGCGCGCGACGTGCCGGGTCGGGAGCAGTACCTTGGTCGGCTCCCGCACCACCTCGAACGGCTGGTCGGCGTCGAACTTGTCGGCACCGCGCCAGGTCGAGGCGTAGACGACGAGCGAGCCGGGCGGCTGTCGCACCGCCAGGCCGTGCACGAAGGACTGGATCCCGCCGGGACGCGGGGGAAAATCGTTGGTGACGAGCAGTGTCCTGGTCAACCGCCGGCTCCTCGGGCGTAGGCGCGGGCCGCCGCCATCCGCTCCACCGTGGAAGGGTGGCTGGCCGAGTAGAGGTACTCCCAACGCGGCGGATCCGGGTCGGCGAGGTTGATGCTGGAGAGCCGGCGCTGCATCGCGTCGAAGGCGGCCGGGTCACCGGTGAGGGCCAACGCGTGTGCGTCCGCCCGCGCCTCGACCTGCCGGGACACCCACGCCTGGGCTGGCGCGGCCACCAGCCCGGCCACGGTGACCAGTGCGATCAGCAGTGGAAACGCCCTCGGATCGGCCACCGAGTCGACACCCGCGGCCCGGAGCAGCGCGCCCCACGAGCCGAGCAGGTAGAGCGCCACCACCGCCACGGCGGCACCCAGCGCACCGGTCAAGGTGCCGGTCAGCACGTCCCGATCCTTCGCATGCCCCAACTCGTGCGCGACCACGCTGGTCACCTCGGCCGGTGGCGCCTCGCGGAGCAGCGTGTCGTAGACGACGATCCGACGGGTCGGCCCGAATCCGGAGACGTACGCGTTGACCGCCCGGGTCCGCCGGGACGCGTCGGCGACCAGCACGTCCCGGACCGGTACGTCGTCCCGCTCGGCGAGCGCCATCAGCTCGGTACGCAGTGGCCCCGACTCCATCGGGGTGAACCGGTTGAAGATCGGCTCCACCAGCACGGGCAGTACGAAGGAGAGCAGCGTGACCAGTACCGCCGCGCCGGCCGCACCGAACGCCCACCACCAGCGGGGCGCCAACCGGATCACGGTGTAGAAGCCGAGCAGGGCCACCGCGCCGATCACGGCACTTACCGCGTACGACTTGAGCAGGTCGATCGTCCACCCGCCCCAGCCCTGGGTGGCAAGTCCGTAGCGGGTCACCACCGAGTGTCGCCAGGCGGCGAACGGCAGGGTCAGCAGGTCCGCCACCAGCACCACGGCGAGCCCACCGAGCACCGCCTGGGCGATCCAGTTGTTCCCGAACGGGCGACCGACCAGACCGACCAGCTTCGCGCCCAGCGGGGTCAGGCCGAGCAGCAGGGCGACGAGCAGTCCGACCGCCATCCCGCCGTAACTGCCCGGCCGAAGGGCGGACTTGAAGGCACGCCCCCGGGCCACGTCCTCGGGCCGTAGTTCGTCGAGGGCGGCCAACTGGTCCACCCGGGGCGCTGGCGGGCGGTGCCACGGCACCAGCAGGGCGGTGGCGGCGACCAGGAGAAGTACGAGGACCACGAACGTCAGGCCCGCCCAGGCGCGCGGCGTCATGCCATCGCCGGGCAATGACCACCGGGCGGGGTCGGGCGGCCACCGCGAGCAGACATGCCAGATCGGGCGAGGACGTCACAGCGGCGCATCATCCCTGTCGTCCGTCCTCCCACCCGACGTATCTGACCCAATCCTATGCCGGGTGGGCGCGGGGCCTGTCGGGATCCCCGCCCGGTCGGCTGTGCCGTCCGGAGCCCGCCGGAGCCTGCCGCTCAGAGCCTGTCGCCCGGACAACGGAGGGACACCGGACCTGACGAAAGGGACATGGGCATTCGATGAAAGGACGCCTGCGGGCCGGCTTCCGGCCCGATGTGATGTTGGCCAACTGTCGATACTGTCGCCTCAATCGCTGACGTGACCGGCGCAAGCTTCGACGGCCGACAGGGTTCCCACAGCGTAGGCCGCGATGACGACCCACTGGGAGGGGACGCTCCGTGGCAGAGGCAGAGGGCTTCAAGAGGATGGCCCAGAGCATTGTCGGTGGCGCGTTCAAGGTTCTATTTCCGACCCTGGCCCCCCGGATTGACGGCCTACGCGACATCGCGTCGGCAATGACCAAGATCAAAGAGGGCGAGTACGCCGCTCGGGCACTTCCGTTCCGATTGGAGGACGCCGCGGAGCGGATCACCGACCGGCTCCGGCGGATGGAGTTACGGGAATTCGGCAAGCTCGACGAGAACGAGCGGTCCCAGGCGATCGAGGGTGTCATCGAGGCGCTCGACGTCATCAACGTCGACCCGGAGACGGTGCTTCAGGAAGCCCTGACGGTACCCGAGATACGGCGGCGGTTGACTCCGGTCGCCAGGCAGCGGTGGCAGAAGCAGCAACTGAGCGACCAGGGCCAGGCCTACGGCCGCCTCTTCCTCCACGAGTCCTGTTCCTACCTGCACGCCCTGGTGCGGGACCTGCCCGGCTTCGACAGCAAGGTGGCCTGGGAAACGTACATTCTGACTCGCAAGATCGACGAAGTGCTGGACCGGGCGATCACCAGCGTCATCCCGCCGCTCTTTCCGCCGGGCGCCACGGTCGAGACCGGCCGGCTGGAGGCCGACTACCGCACCGACATCACCTCGACCCACCAGTACACCGATCTCTTCGGCGTTGCGCTGCCGCCGGAACTGCGGCAGCACCCGGTGGAGGTGGCCTACATCCGGCTGCGCTCCACGGAGCCCACCAACGGAACCGATCGGTACGAGCCCGAACGCCCGGAGCCCAGCCGGCAGGTCGACGTGGTACTCGGCCGGATACTGCGGGACTCGACCCGGGTGGGTGGGCACGGCAGTCGAATTCTCATCACCGGCGCCGCCGGATCCGGCAAGACGACGATCGCCCAGTGGCTCGCAATCACCCTCGCGGCCCGGAATCCGCCGGCGACGATCGCACCGTGGAAGGACTGCGTGCCGTTCATGGTGCCGCTGCGTCGGCTGTTCCTTCATCGCGAGCAACCGACGTACGAGAGTCTGGTCATCCCCTCGGCGGACCGGGGACAGGCGTCCCTGGTGTCCTGGGCGACCACCAGGCTCGACACGGGCGACGCGGTGGTGATATTCGACGGCTTCGATGAGGTACCGGACCATGATCGGCTTGTGGCGGCGGACTGGATAGGCAAACTCATCGTCCGACATCCGAAGGCACACTTCGTGATGACCTCCCGGCCGGATCATCTCGACCGGCGTTGGTTTCTCCGGCACCACTTCCGGCACCTTTCCCTGCTGCCGATGAATCCGGAGGAGGCTCTGGAATGCATCCACCGCTGGTTCCACGCACTGCTCACGTCGACGCCGGTGCAGGAGCGCCTGGAATACAAGCGGCGGCGCGACCAGTTACTGCACGATTTCCATACCCGGCCGGCGGTCCGCGACCTGAGCGAGACGCCGTTGATGTGCGCGATGCTCTGCGCCTTCTACGCCAACCGGATCAAGGAGTCGGTTCCCAGGACGCGGATAGACCTCTATCGGCGAGTGGTCGCCGCGTTGATCGATCTACGGGACCGCGACCGGAACCTGCGGCACTCAGCAGGATCGTTGCTGGACTACAACGACAAGAAACTGCTGCTGCAAGCCATCGCCCGGCACATGTCGGACGCCTCGGCCAGTTCGATCCGGATCCAGCCGCTGGGGGAACTGATCTCGCTCTCCCAGGAGCCGTCCAGCCACGCCCTGGACATCGCCGGCACGGTACCGGAACGACTGCACGACGCGTCCGCGCTGGACATCGTCGCCGACCAGCTGCGGGCGATGCTCGCGCCCAAGCTCGAAGCGTCGCACGCGTTGGACTACCTGCTTCGCCGAAGCGTGGTCTTCCGGCAGGTTGCCAGCAACGAGGCGCAGTTCGCGCACCGGTCGCTCCAGGAGTTCCTGACCGGCAGCGCGTACGCCTACGACGGGGACGTCACGGAACTCCTCGCCCGAGCCACCTCCGCGGAATGGCACAGGGTGCTGGTCTTCGCGTCGGGCACGGCCCGCAACAGGAAAACCGCGACGGCGATCATCAAGGGCCTTCTCACCAGGGCAGAGAAACACCGGGACCAACGTCGGGTGATGCTGCTGCTGGCGGCCGAATGTATGGGGGCGGCCCGTCAGGTCGAGTTGGCGGTGGCGGAGAAGGCCCGGGAGGTCATCCGCGAGGTGCTGCCACCGCGCAACCTCGGGGAGGCACGGCTGCTGGTCGGCCTCGGCGAGGAGACGCTCAACTGGCTGCGGTACCAGCCGGGCACCGGCATCGACGTCGCCCAGGCCTGTATCTGGACCGCCTCGAGAATCGGCGGCCCGACCGCACTGGAGATCCTGGTCGACTACGCCAACTCGCCACTCGCCCAGGCCCTCGCCGCCGAACTGGTGGACGCCTGGGAATGGTTCGACCCCGAGGAGTACGCCGATCGGGTCCTGGCGTCGCTGCCGCTCGGCCAGACTCAGGTCACCATTCACGGCACGGCACAGTTGCGTGCCCTGCCCTCCGCGCCCACGATCACCTCCGTACGCCTCGACGCAGCTGTGGGGATCGAGGATCTGAGGGCGGTGGGTAGTGCCGTCGAGCTTCGCGAACTCGACTGCGGACAGGTTGCCACCCTGAGGTCGTTGGCCGGGCTGTCGGCCCTGCCGAGGCTCGGTCGCCTCAATCTGAGCGGCAACAAGCTCCTGGCCGACGTCTCGGAGCTGGGTCGCGCCACCCGGATCAGGGAGCTCTACCTCGGTGACTGCGTGAGCGTCAGCTCGCTGGACCTGGTCGCCGCGCTGAGCGACCTACGGGTGCTGGTACTCGACGGTTGTCTCGGGATCGCCGACCTCGGGCCGGTCGGGCAGCTCCACCGGCTACAGACGCTCTCCGTCGACGGCTGCTCCTTCGGCGGTCTCGAATTCTGCCGCCCGCTGTCCGCCCTGCGTACGCTCCGGGCCCGGCCGGTCGGCGAGGGCGTCGAGGATGCCGGCGGGGTCGCGGGCTGCCACGAACTGCGCCGACTCAGTCTGAAACTGGCACCGGGGCGCACCGTCGGTCTGCCGAAGGTCGCACCCACGCTGCGACACGTGGAACTGGCTGGACACGTCACCCAGTACGACGTCAGAGCGCTGCTCGGCTGCCCACAACTGAGTGTGTTGTCGACGTCGGCGGTCGAAGGCGGCCGCAACCTCGACTTCCTCGAGGCCTTTCCCGAACTCGCCCGGCTGGCCGTGGTCGACTCCACCGGCCTGGTGGAAATATCGGGGTTGGCGAACTGCCCCGAGATCTCGCACCTGGATCTCAGCGGCAGTGGCGTCGAAAATCTCTCCACGCTGTCGAAGCTGCGCAGGCTACGGCACCTGCGGCTGGACCGATGCCGGTCGTTGTCCGACATCTCCGCGTTGCACGCCCTGCCGGAACTCGAATACGTCAGCCTGGATGGAGTGCCGGGGGTGCTGCACGACGCGATCCTCCGACTGCGGAGCAGAGCCGTCCGGCCCGTGGCGGTCTACCACGATCCCTATCCCGCCCTCGCCGACCGGGTCGACTTCGGGGTCTCCTAGCTAGACGAGTAGTTCCGAATGGATCAGTGGTCGTAGGCGATCAGTGACCGGGTGACGGGTGCGCCGGTCTTGTTGTTGTGCCAGATCGCGGCGGCCATGGCCAGCAGGCGTTGGGCGACTCGGACCGCGACGCCCTCGAAGGTCCGTCCGCCGTGTTCTTCCAGGTCGAGTTGGCCTTTGAGGGTGTCGTTGACCGACTCGATGAGTTGGCGGACCTTCTTGAGCATCGGTTCGCCGTAGTGGGCCTTCTCCCGCTTGCGGGACGGTCGCAGCAGCTCGATGCCCTGGGCAGCGAGTTGCCGCTCGAACGGTTTGGAGGCGAAGCCCTTGTCCGAGATGAGCAGGATGCCGTCGTGTTCGGCGATCACCCCGGCGTCGGCTTCCAGCATCGCGGCCAGTACCTCGCGTTCGCCGATCTTGGGGTTCGCCA
>NZ_JADPUN010000157.1 GCF_015690345.1 Plantactinospora alkalitolerans
CGTCAGCGCCCACCACCTGACCGCGATCGTGGTGACGGCGGGAGCGGCGCTCCGGCTCGTCGACCGTCGTCCGGAACTCGTCGCGGAGGCGGTCGCATTCTCGGCGCGTACCGGCCGGGAGACGCTTACCGCGTTGCACCGGTTGGTGGCGGTGATCCGCAGCGCCGAGCAGCAGGACCGCCGGCCGCTGGAGGTACGGCTCGCGGAACTCGCCGACGGCTTCCGGCGGTTGGGACAACCGGTTCGGGTCGAGCCGGATCCGAACCGGGCAGGACAGCCGGAGCTTCCTCCGGCGATCGCCGAGGTGGTGTACGGGATCGCCCGGGAGGCGCTCACCAACGCCCTGCGGCACGCGCCGGGTTCCGCCGTCCAGTTGCGGATCGTCCGCCATCCGGGATCGGTGGAGATCGTGGTGGACGACGAGGGTGGCGGCGTAGCGGGGAAGGCGGCGGAACTCGGCTCGGGGCGGGGCGTACCGGGGATGCGGGACCGGGCCACCGGAGTGGGCGGGACGTTCACCGCCGGGCCGGAATCGACCGGGTGGCGGGTCCGGGCCATCCTTCCGCTGACCAACCCGACCGGGGCGACCGGTCGACCCCGGTGGCGTCGCCCGAGCTGGTCGGACGCGGTGGACGGCCTGGTCATGGTGGGCGTGCTGGCGATCGGGGTCTCTCCGGTGCTGCCGATCGACGGGTTCGCCGGGGTCGGATCCGGCTCCGCCGCGCTGCTGGTGGGGCTGGTGATGGCGGCGCACGCCGTACCGCTGCTGTGGCGGCGTCGCCGGCCCTGGACGGCGCTGGCCGGGGTGCTGGGCACCGCCGCGTTGTGGCCGGTGGCCGTCGTCCTCGTGCCGTTGCCGGGGCAGTCGGCCGAGCTGCTGGTGGCCGGGGTGATCGCCGAGTTCGTCGTGGTCTACGCGGTCGCCGGGCACGCCCGCCCGGCCCCGAACACGCTACTGGCGGTGCCGATCACGGCGCTGACCCTCGCCGCCGCGTTGACGGCGTCGGCCGTGGTCGACGGTTCCATGGCCGGACAGCCGGTCCAGCCCGACACCGCGCTGACCCCGGAACTCGGTCTTCTGTTCATCCTGCTGTTCGTGCTTCCCGGATGGCTGGCCATTACGGGCCTGTTGACGTTTCCGCTCGGCGCGGTCTGGCTGCTCGGAACCGTGCTCCGGCGGCGCCGGGCCAGAGTCCTGGCCCGGGAGGCGGACGCGGTCGCCCGGACGACCGCAGAGGCGGTCGAGGAGGCCCGGCTGGAACGGGCCCGGATCGCCGCAGGTCTCCGCGCCGCCGTCCTGGACCGGGCGGGACAGGTGGTGACGGCGGCCGACGAGGGCCGGCTGGACGTGGTGCTGGAGCAGGCCCGGTCCACCCTCACCGCGATGCGCGGCCTGCTCGACACCTTGCGCGCGGACACCGGAGCGGAGCGGCGGGCCCCGCAGCCGACCGTCGGGGCGATCGCGCGGTTCTGCGCGGATCAGCGAACGGCCGGGCGGCTTGTCGAGGCGTCGGTGCCGGTCGCGCCGGGACCCCTGCCGGCGGATGTGGACGTGTCCGCGTACCGGGTCGTCGAACTCGCACTGGCCGCCGGGGACCCCGGTCCGATCGCCGTCGATCTCCGGTACGGTGACGGCGGCCTGCGGATCGTGGTGGCCGGCGTGCCGTCCGCCACCGACCCGGTGATCGTGGCGGGGTTGCGTGCCCGGGTGGGCGCGCTCGGCGGCACGGTGACTGTGGACGTACCGGCCGGGCGGCTCGACGTGTGGCTGCCGACGCCCGCCCCGGTACCGCCGGATTCGGCCGGTCCTGCCGGGGATTCGGCAGGACCCGTCGGGGATTCGGCGGATCCCGGCCGGGTGTCGATCGGGAACGAGGAGGTGGCGACATCGTCGTCCGGGTAATGGTGGTGGACGACCAGCCCGTGGTCCGGGCCGGGTTCGCCGCGATCGTCGATGCCGAGCCCGACCTGGTGGTGGTCGCGGAGGCCGGCGACGGCGCGGATGCGTTGCGCCGGGCCGGGGAGAACCGGCCGGACGTCGTACTGATGGACATCCGGATGCCCGGGATGGACGGGCTCGCCGCGACCCGGGAACTCACCGCCGCCGTAGACGGCCCCCGGGTGCTGGTGCTCACCACCTTCGACCTCGACGCGTACGTCTTCGAGGCGCTCCAGGTCGGTGCCTCCGGATTCCTGCTCAAGGACGCCCAGCCCGCCGACCTGCTGGCGGCGATCCGGGTGGTCGCAGCGGGGGAGGGGATGCTCGCACCGGCGGTGACCCGACGGCTGATCGACTCCTTCGCCGCCGGCCGGCTGGTGGTCCCGCCTCCGGCGGGCGGCACGGTGTCCGGCCTCACCGGCCGGGAGCGGGAGGTGTTCGAGCGGGTCGCCGCCGGCCTCTCCAACGCGGAGATCGGCGCGGAGTTGGGCGTCGCCACCGGCACCGTGAAGGCGCACGTCAACGCACTGCTGGCCAAGCTCGGGGTGCGGGACCGGGTGCAGGCGACGATTCTGGCGTACGACCTGGGGCTGGCCCGGCCGCGTTCGCGCAGATCGGAGTAGCCGGTCGGGGTGGCCGGCCGTTCTCGACGGGATACCACTGGGGCTGTCCGTGGTATCCCGTCGAGACCGTTCCGGTTCGCCGCGCGGGGGCGGGCCGGGCGACGTGGCTGCGACGGCGGGCCCGCCGACTAGAAGGTCACGTCCGAGCAGCCGTAGAAGGTCTCCTGGCTGTCGGAGCGGGTCCACACGGAGTAGATGATGTGGTGGCCGCTCTTGCCGGAGGGCAGTCTTCCGCTCCAGTAGTAGTGCCCGCCCTGGCTGCCCGCGCCGCCGCTCTGCGGCGGGTTGGTGACCGAGGAGAACGGCGTCGACTCGATGTCGTTCCAGGTCAGCGGGCTGGTCGGGCTCCAGCCGTTCCGGGTGACGTACAGGTCGAACCGGCCCGGGTGGGCGGCCCAGTTGCTGTACCGGAACTGGACCGTCGCGCCGGAGCTGACCCGGACCTTCGGGAAGTCGCTCCGGGGCAGGTCCCAACCGCGGAAGGTGGAGTTGCCGCCGCTGCACAGTTGGCCGTCCGGGACGAAGCCCCGGGTCCGGCCCGCGCCGTCGGAGCGGAGCACGCTGAACCAGTTGTAGAGCGGGCTGACCCCACTGATGTTGGCCGCGGCGACGCAGCCGGCGTTCTTGTTGACGATGTTGCCCTGCGGGGTCAGACCATCCTGGTAGCACGCGTAGGTGCGGCTGGCCGGCACCATCAACGCACCGTGAGCGGACGCCGCGTTCGGCGAGATCACGGTCAGGAGCCCGGCGGTCAGTACGGCGGCGACGCCGACGACCGTCAGTTTGCGCAGCAGTTTCACGAGATGGATCCCTTCTGTTCGACCGCGGCCGGATGCGTTGTCGGGCGGCGCGGTCGGGTGGGCACCGGAGGGGGCGTCTGCCGTGGGTGTGCGTCTGTCGCGCCCGGTCACCGGCGTCGGAATCAGGCTCGGTCCCGCTTCCCGCAGTGCGGTTGCCCCCGTACTGCGGCGATATGAACCATTGCAGCACGGGTGGGCGAGGTAATCAATAGGTACCTATCGATACGGTACTGGCCGGAAACGCCCGGCATGCCGGAACGCTGTCCGCCGGCGCCGCCCACGCGGTCGGCCATTCGTCGGGTCGGCCCGGTGGGCGTCCCGGTCAGGCCAGCTGGAAGTCGGCGAAGTCGAAGCCGGGCGCTACCACGCAGCTGACCAGGACCGGCTGGTCACCGGCGGGCTCTGCGGCCTGCCAGACGCCGCCCGGGACGACCGCCTGCGGATGCTCCCCGGCGGCCACGTCGGGGCCGAGCCGGATCTCCGTCGGCTCGGCACCGGGCACCTCGGCCGAGCCGGCGAGCCACAGCCGGAGCGGGCCGCCCGAGTGCCACAGCCACAGCTCCGTGGAGCGCACCACGTGCCAGCGGGAACGCTCGCCCGGCTGGAGCAGGAAGTAGATCGCGGTCGCCGCATGGCGTGGCCCGGCGTACCCGTCGGGGGTGAAGGTGTGCGGCGACCGCCAGGTCTCCCGGAACCAGCCGCCCTCGGGATGCGGAGCCAGGTCGAGCCGCTCGGCCAGGTCGGGTCGGCTCGGCGTCGTCACGGCTTGACCTCCACTCGGGTACGGCCGGCGGCCGGTCGACTCCTCGGCCCGCCCACCTCGTCCGTCCGAAGCGTATCGAAACCGGCACGCCCCAACGAAACCGTCCACGGCAGGTCACCGCCGGCTGAGCCGGCCGGGCCACCATCACCCGGCCGGGCCACCATCACCCGGCCGGGCCACCATCACCCGGCCGGGCCACCATCACCCGGCCGGGCCACCATCACCCGGCGGCGCCACCATCACCCGGCCGCGCCGCCCGGACCGACCATCCGGCCACTGAGGGCCGGACGGCCGGTCCGCGCCGAGGTGGCCGCCGGCTCCGGATGGGTGGGCCTGGTCGGAGTCCCCGCTCAGAGTCCGGCGGCGGCGTCGTAGCGGCGGCGAAGGTCGGCCATCTCCGACTCGGACAGTGCCTCCTTCTCCGCCTGCCCCTCGTAGGGGTCGGGGAACATCTCGCGGAGCCGGTCGATGAACCTCGTGTCCTCCGTCGCCTCGACGACCTGGATGCCCGGCGGTTCGGTGGACATGTCCATGATCAATGGGCCGACCAGCTTGACCGCCCAGTCCCACGGCGTGTCCGGCTCGGCGATGCCGCAGAGGTGGAAGCCGTAGACCAGGTCCACGTCGGCCAGCGCGGTGACGTCGGTCGGCTCGAAGCCGTAGACGTGCACCCCACAGACCACCGCCGCCTTCTTGCCGCTCTCCGAACTGGTCTGTGCGGTGTGGCCCTGATGCTGGTGCTGCGCCGGATCGGCCGTTTCGAGCACCGTCCGCATCCGGGTCATGATCTGGCCCTTCAGGTCCGCCGGGCCAGCCTCCGTACCAGCCGAGTTGACCAGGACGACCGCGGTGGCCGACGCCGCCAACAGGATGACCGCCACCCACACGAAACGGTTGCGGTACCACCCCGCGAAACTGTCACGGGTAAACATGATCGTGTATCACCTCGTCGCCGGTTGATGCGTTGGCAGATCCCGGTTGGACACGTCGGGCCAGGGGCGCCTACGCGTCCGGTGCTGTGAACTCGCGTGGCTGGCCCCGCGGTGAGCGACATCGATGCTCGCCCGCACGGTGGTCGTCCAGTGGTCGGCTGCTCCGGTGATGGCCGTTCCCAGTGTGGTTGCCCCCGCACTGCGGCGATATGAACCATTCCAGCACGCCCCGCCCCACTCCGGCAACATCGACGACCTTCATCGGCGCGCCGACATCGTGCCGGGGGCCGTCGCCTGGCCGGGCCGGGTCAGGCGGTGGACGTCGGGTCCGCCGGTGGGCGTCGGTCCGGGACCAGGGCCTGGGCCGCGGCCGCCACGAACAGCAGCGCCGGCGGCAGGAATGCGACGCCGATGCCGCCGAGCGCCAGCAGCAGGCCCCAACCGCCGATCACCGCTCCGGCGACGAGGTCGACGAACCCGGCCCGCCCGGGAAGTCGCTGGGCCAGCAGCGGCAGGGCGGCGGCGATCACGGGTACGCCGAGCAGATAGGACGCTGCCGCCCCGGCGTCCTCGATGGTGAACGGAGCGAGGGTGGCGGCCACCAGCGCGGTGATTCCCAGCCCGGACCAGCGGACGAACCGTTGCCCGTCGGCGGGTTTCCGGATCGCCACCAGTACGCCGACCGCCAGCACGGCGACCAGGGCACCCAGCGTGGCGACGAGGATTACGGTCATGACCACTCCAGTCTGTCGGGAGCATGGAGTCCGCCACGGGGATCGCCCGGCCGGTCCACCGGCACCTGCACACGTCCACCCCGCTACCGCCTGTCCGGTCAGATTACCGTCGATCGGATGACTTTCGCTCCCCGCCGGACAGGACACCGCGGCTCCGCGTACCTTGCCGGCCGGCCGCCTCAGCGGGAATCGGGCCGGCGGGGGCGGTCCGCTGATCATCGGGTGAGCAGGCAAGATGGGCGCATGACGCTCTCGCTGCCCATCGCCGCCGAAGCCAACGAACTGCTCCGGCGCGACCCGCTGGCGCTGCTGATCGGCATGGTCCTGGACCAGCAGGTCAGCATGGAGAAGGCCTTCGCCGGCCCGTACGAGTTGGTGAAGCGGCTCGGTCACGAGCCGGACGCGGCCGAGTTGGCCGACTACGACCCGGAGGCGTTGACGGCGATCTTCGCCGAGCGCCCCGCCCTGCACCGGTTTCCCAAGGCCATGGCGGCCCGGGTGCAGGAGGTCTGCCGGACCCTCGTCGAGCGGTACGACGGCGACCCGAGCCGGCTGTGGTCCGAGGCCGAGGACGGCCGGGAACTGCTGAAGCGGATCACCGGGCTGCCGGGGTTCGGCAAGCAGAAGGGGCAGATCTTCCTTGCCCTGCTCGGCAAGCGGTTCGGTGTCCAGCCGCCCGGCTGGCGCGAGGCGGCCGGCGGTTACGGCATCGACGGCGCGCACCACTCGGTCGCGGACGTGGTCGACGACACCTCGCTGGCGAAGGTACGGGAGCACAAGCAGCAGATGAAGGCGGCCGCCAAGTCCGGCGCGGCGGGCTGACCCGCTCGACCTGACCGTCCCGGCGGACGAGCCGTACCCGCGACCGGTGCGCCGCCGCGCTCCGGCCATCCGGGTTCGGGTTCGGATCTGGTCAAGGCAGCGCCCCGGACCGGCGCTGGTTCGTTGAGTGTTGAGATCGTCGACATCCGGGGGGCGCTGTGGTCGTTCTGGCGGCGCCCGCTGGCGTACGCCCGGCCGGGATGTCGGCGGGCCGGGCCCGGCTGGCGACCGATGGGTGAGACGCGTCCGAACCTGATCCTGCGCAGCGAGGCCAGTTCGCAGCGGGCGACCTTTCTGGAACTCTTCCTGGACCTGGTCTTCGTCTTCGCGCTCACCCGGGTCTCCCAGCGACTCATCAACGACTTCACCACGGACCAGCGGATCCTGCTCGCCGAGGCCGGGCAGACCCTGGTGCTCTTCCTCGCGCTCTGGCTGATCTGGGCGTCGACGGCGTGGATAACCAGCACGCTGGAGCCCGAGGCGCTGCCGGTGCAGGTCGTGGTGGTGATGACCGTCGTCGGCAGCATGGTGATGGCCGTGGCGCTGCCGAAGGGGTTCGCCGAGCGTGGCCTCGTCTTCGCCGTCGCCTACGTCACGGTACAGATCGGCCGTAGCCTGTTCTTCCTGGTCGCGACGCGCGGGCGCCCGATCCCGAAGGACCCGGCGGCGGTGCTGCGGGTGCTGTTCTGGGCCGGGCTGACCGCGGTGCCGTGGATCGTCGGCGGAGTGGTCGGCGAGGGGTCGGTCCGGGGGGTGCTGTGGAGTCTCGCCGTGACGGTGGACTATATCGCCCTGGCGCTGGGCTGGCCGACGCCCTGGCTGGGCCGGGCGCGACATGCCGACGAGCCCATTGCCGGGGAGCATCTCGCCGAGCGCTACCAGCAGTTCCTGCTGATCGCGCTCGGCGAGTCGATCTTCGTCATCGGGATCACCTTCAGCGGCGGCGGCGGAGCCTTCCACCTCGACCGGACCGCCGGGTTCGGGCTGGCGCTGCTGACCACCGTGCTGCTCTGGCGGATCTACTTCTACCGGGCCGGGCACGTACTGCCCGACGCCATCACCCAGGCCCGGGATCCGGCCCGGCTCGGCCTGTCCGCCGCGTACACCCACCTGATCATGATCGCCGGCATCGTGCTCACCGGGGTGGGGTACGAGCTGTTCATCACCCATCCGCTCGGGCCCAAGCCGTCGGCCTGGCTCTTCGCCATTCTCGGCGGCCCCGCGCTGTTCCTGGCCGGGCGGATGGGTTTCGAGTTCCAGGTGTTCGGTCGGGTGTCCCGGTCGCGGGTGGCCGGCCTCGTGCTGCTGGGCGCGGCGGTACCGCCGATGCTGGATCTGCCGGCGCTGGCCGTCGCCGGCACCGCCGCCGGGCTACTGGTCGGGGTCGCGCTGTCGGACCTGTGGCGCTCGCAGGGCCGGGCCCCGGAGCCGGCGGCGCCGCCGATCTGACCGCCGCTGTCGGCCACCGAATCCCGCGAACGGGGCCGGTCCAGCCAATGGGGTCGGGTTCGGGGGGCGGTCGCGCTCAGGCGGCGGTCGGGTGGGCGAGCGAGGCCAGCGCCCGGCGTACGTCGGCCAGCGACACGGTCGCCGAGTCGTCCAGATCGGCGAGCCCTGCCTCGATCCACTGCCGCATCAGGGTGGTGACCCCGATTCCCCGGGCATCGGCGGCGGAGCGTACCCGTTCGTAGGTGTCCAGCGGCAGCCGTACGGACCGGCTGACCATGGGCACGTCGGTGTCCGGGATGGGCAGCTCGACCGGCTGCGCATCGTCGATCAGATCCGCGAGCTGGTCGTCTCCGGAGTGGAACCGCTTCGTCGCGTCGTGTCGGTTCATCGTCACCGCCTCCTCCTCGTCTCCGTGGTCGATCTCGGGACCGGTTTCCGCGTCCTGGTGCGCGCCGCCGGCCCGGGGGCGGCTCATCGCCGTCGCCCCTGGACCGCCTCCTCGTAACGCTTGGACTCGGCGTCGGTCAGGTCGCGCGCGGAGAGGATGTCCCAGTCGTTGTCAACTTGATCGGCCTCGGCGAGCAGGATGGCCAGCCGTCGCCCGCGTCGTGCGGTCGCGTACACGATCATCACGTCGTCGCCGAGGTGTCGGATGACCCGTCGTGCGCTGTGCAGCGCCTCCCACACCTCGCCGGGAGTGACGTCGTGGACCCTCAGGTTGCCCAGTGCCTCGTCGGTGAAGCTGAACCTGCTGCCCACGCGGGGAGCGTACCACGCACGTAACACGACGAGCAGCGGAAGCTGGCCGGGGGCGACCCGCGCCAAGGTGCGAGGATGGGAGCGGCGTCCCGGAACGGGGAAGTCCGGCGACGATGGGCCAGATCCGGATGGAGGGCCATGGTGAAGCGTCAGGCGTACCAGCCGATCTTGATCACCGACGCCTCGCACAGCCAGGACGACCAGTTACGCAGTCGCCAACGGCGGTACATCGTGATGATGTCCATCCGGGCGCTCTGCGTCGTCCTCGGTGCCATCCTGGTCGGCGCCAAGGCGCCACTTCTCTGGCTCTGGTTGCCGCTCTGCGCGGTCGGCATGGTCCTGATCCCGTGGCTGGCGGTACTGCTCGCCAACGACCGGCCCCCCAAGGAGAAGCACCGGATCGGCGCCCGGTTGCGCCGCTCGCACATCGACCACACCCCGCCGCGCGCCCTGGTGGCCGAGGAGAAGCCCCACCGGGTCATCGACGTCGAGCCGTGAGCCGGGTGGATTCCGCACGAGCGGCCGCGTCGGCGGACCACCAGGAGCGTCGGCGTGCCGTACTGGTGGAGACGTTCGACCGGCTGATCGAGGCGTCCCGGCGCGAGACCGTACACGCCCTCTGACCGGCCAGCGCACCGCCCGACCGGTCAGTGACCGGTTCCGGACCGGCCTCGTCGTCCGGCCTCGTCGGGCACTGGCCGGGCACCGAGGGTGGCCACCGCCTCCGCGCCACATTCCGCCGCCCGGTCCAGCGCCTCGGCCGGGCCCGCCCCGGCGACCCAGGCCGCCAGCAGACCGGCCGCGAACGCGTCCCCCGCGCCGGTGACGTCCCGGACCGGCACCCGGTGGGCGGCCGCCTCGACCACCCCGCCGTCCGGGCCGGCCCAGACCGCGCCGTCGGCGCCGTTCTTCACCACCGCATGCCGGGTTCCACCGGCCAGGGCGCGGGCCCGGTCGGCCGGAGATCCTGGACCGGCCAGCACCGCCGCCTCGTCCGCGTTGGCGAGCAGCAGGTCGGCATCCCGTACCCAGGCCAGGAACGCCGCCGGGCCGACCCGGCGTAGCGGCTCGGCGGAGGCCGCGTCGACGCTGGTGGTCAGCCCGCGTTCGCGCGCGGCGGCCAACGCCCGCCGGCCGGCCTCCCGCGACCCGGCGTCCAACAGGGTGTACGCGGACAGGTGCAGATGCGCCGCGTCGGATGTCTCCGCCAGCGCGGCCGCGACGTCGTCCGGGGCCAGCCGGAGGTTCGCCCCCCGCTGCGTGATCATGGTCCGTTCACCGTTGCCGGCGAGCACTATCACCGTGCCGGTCGGAGTGTCCGGGTACCGGCGTACCGCGCAGCGCACACCCAGCCCGGTCAGTTCGTCGAGCCGGGACCGGCCGGCGTCGTCGGCGCCGACCGCACCGACCAGGGTCACCGGGTGTTCCCGCCAGGCCAGCCAGGCTGCGGTGTTGGCGGCCTGCCCGCCCCCGGTGACCCGGATCCCGGCCGGGGTGTCCGAGCCGGGCGCCAGTGGGCCGGAGAGCATCGCGACGACGTCGGTGACGATGTCGCCGACCACGACGATCCGGGTTGGCGCCGAAGTCATCCCCGCTCGGCAGCGGCAGTGGTTCCGGCGGCAGTGGTTCCGGCGGCAGTGGTTGCAGGGGCCGTGGTTGCAGGGGCCGTGGTTGCGGCGGCGGCGACGGCGATCTGTGCCGCCAGCGCCGCGTTCCGCAGGATGATCCGGACGTTCACCGCCAGACTCGCGCCCTCGGTGGCGGAGTGGAAGTAGGCCAGCAGGAACGGAGTGACCGCCTTGCCGGTGACCCCGTCGAGGGTCAGCCGGGCCAGCCCGTCGGCCAGGGTCCGGTCGTGCAACTCCGGATCGAGCTGCTCGTCCACCGGCAGCGGGTTGGCCACGATCACGGCGCTCGGCTGGACCCGGTGCGCGGCCCGGGCCGCCAGTACGGCGGCGGCCTGCTCCGGTGACTCGACCGACCAGTCGAGATCGAAACCGCCGTCGGTGATGAAGAAGCCCGGGAACCGGCGGCTGCGGTAGCCGACCACCGTCACGCCCAGGGTCTCCAGCCGCTCCAGGGTCGCACCGACATCCAGGATCGACTTGACGCCGGCACAGACCACCGTGATCGGAGTCCGGGCCAGGGTGACCAGGTCGGCCGACTCGTCGAAGGTCTGCGCCGCCTCCCGGTGCACCCCGCCGAGCCCGCCGGTGGCGAAGACCCCGATTCCGGCCGCGGCGGCGACCGCGCTGGTGGCGGCCACCGTCGTCGCGCCGTCGGCGCCGGTCGCGGCGGCCACCGCCAGGTCGCGTACGGAGAGCTTGGCCACCCCGTCGGTACTGGCCAGCCGGGTCAACTGGGCGTCGTCGAGGCCCACCACCAGCTCGCCGCCCACCATGCCGATGGTCGCCGGCACCGCCCCGTTCGCCCGGACCGCCGTTTCGATCTCGCGGGCCACCCGCAGGTTGTCCGGGCGGGGCAGGCCGTGCGAGACGATGGTGCTCTCACAGGCGACGACGGGAAGTCCGGCGCGCAGTGCCTCGGCCACCTCGGCGCCGTACCGGATCTGAAAATCGGTCACGGCTGACCACCGTACGGGTCCGGCCGGCGGGGTGTTCCGGTGGACCGTTCGGCAGTGACCTGCCAGACTTGACCGTTGGCGGGGTCACCTAGGGAGGAATTACTGCCGTGAGCACAGAGGTTCTCGAGCGTCCGGAACTGAAGGATGCGGACACCGGGCCGGAGATGTTCCACTACGTCCGGAAAGAAAAGATCGCCGAGAGCGCGGTCATGGGGACCTTCGTGATCGCACTCTGCGGCGAGACGTTTCCGGTCACCAAGGCGGCCAAGCCGGGTTCGCCGGTCTGTCCCCGCTGCAAGGAGATCTACGACTCCATGCGTGACTGAGCCGGTGCGGCGGGTCCCGCCGGCCGCGTAACATCCTGCGGTGACCGCCGGTGCCGCACTGCTCCTCGCCGACCTGACCGGCGTGGCGATCTTCGCCGCCTCCGGCGCGTCCGCCGCGGTGGCGAAGCGGCTCGACCTGTTCGGCGTCGTCTTCGTCGGGTTCGTCGCCGCCCTCGGCGGTGGGATCTTCCGTGATCTGGTGGTCGACGAGGCACCGCCGCTGGCCTTCGCCGACTGGCGGTACGCGGCGACCGCTGCGGTCACCGCGGTGGCGGTCTTCTGGCTGCATCCCCAGCTCGCCCGGCTGCGTACCGCCGTGCTGGTCCTCGACGCGGCCGGGCTCGGCCTGTTCACCGTCACCGGTACGCTCACCGCGCTGCGCGCCGGCATGCCGCCGGTCGGCGCCTGTGTGATCGGCATGCTCACCGGAATCGGCGGCGGGCTCGGCCGGGACCTGCTCACCGGGGAGATCCCGGTGGTGCTGCGGCGCGAGATATACGCGGTGGCGGCGCTGGCCGGCGCGGTCGCCGTGGTCGGCCTGGACCGTGCCGGGCTGGCCGGCCCGGGGCCGCTGACCGTCGCCGCGCTGTTCGTCTTCGTGGTCCGGCTGGTGGCGTTGCGCCGGCGGTGGTCCGCGCCGGTCGCGGCCGAACGGCCGGCCCGCGAACCGATGCCCGACCGGTCGGGCCCGGACGAGGCGTGACCGGCGCGGCGGGCGTGACCGCTGCGGCCGGGGATGAGGGTGAGGCCAGATGTGACGGCTGCGGCGCCGGTGTCGGCTGGGTCCGCCGGGGCCGGCTGGTTATGCTGACATGGCCTTCGCGCCAGCTCGACTCGATCCGGCCGCGAAGGCGTTTTCATGTGGTCGGATACGTGCCGTCGGAGGGGAGTGTTCTGCGTGGGAGCCCGGCCGCCGGCCATCGAATCGTTCCCGTCGCTGCGGGCGTGGCAGCGTAAGGCTCTGGTCGAATACCTACGGCGCCGGTCCGACGACTTCCTGGCGGTCGCGACGCCCGGTGCCGGAAAGACGACGTTCGCGCTGCGGATCGCCGCCGAACTGCTGGCCGACGGTACCGTCGAGGCGGTCACCGTCGTCGCTCCGACCGAGCACCTGAAGACCCAGTGGTCCGTCGCCGCGGCCCGGGTCGGCATCCAGCTCGATGCCGCCTTCCGGAACGCCGACCTGCACTCGTCGACCGACTTCCACGGTGCGGTCGTCACCTACGCCCAGGTCGGAGTCGCGCCACAGGTGCACCGGCGCCGGACCATGACCCGGCGCACGCTCGTGATCCTGGACGAGATCCACCACGCCGGGGACTCCCGCTCCTGGGGCGACGGGGTGAAGGCGGCCTTCGAGCCCGCCGTACGCCGGCTGATGCTGACCGGTACGCCGTTCCGGTCCGACGACAATCCGATCCCCTTCGTGGTGTACGAGCGGGGCGGTGACGGCCTCCAACGGTCCCGCGCCGACTCCGTCTACGGCTACTCCGACGCGCTGGGCGAGGGCGTGGTCCGGCCGGTGATCTTCCTGGCCTACTCGGGGGAGACCCGGTGGCGCACCAGCGCCGGAGACGAACTGGCCGCCCGGCTGGGTGAGCCGATGACCCAGGATCTCGTCGCCCAGGCCTGGCGTACCGCCCTCGATCCGGCCGGCGACTGGATGCCGCAGGTGCTGCGGGCCGCCGACGCGCGGTTGCAGGTGCTCCGGGCGGGTGGGATGTCCGACGCCGCCGGCCTGGTCATCGCCAGCGACCAGCAGGCCGCCCGGGCGTACGCGCGACTGATCGAGCGGGTGACCGGCGAGCGGGCGGTGGTGGTGCTCTCCGATGATCAGGGTGCCTCGGCCCGGATCGCGGCATTCGCCGGATCGGACCAGCGCTGGATGGTCGCGGTGCGGATGGTGTCCGAGGGCGTCGACATTCCCCGGCTGGCGGTCGGCGTCTACGCGACGAGCGCCTCCACCCCGCTGTACTTCGCCCAGGCGATCGGCCGCTTCGTCCGGGCCCGGCGGCCGGGGGAGACCGCCTCGGTCTTCCTGCCGAGCGTGCCGCACCTGCTCGGGCTGGCCAGCGAGATGGAGGCCGAGCGGGACCACGTGCTCGGCGCGCCGAAGCGGGGCGACGGGCTGGACGACGAGCTGCTGGAGCGCGCCCAGCGGTCCGAGCAGGCCAGCGGGGAGCTGGAAAAGCGGTTCGAGGCGTTGTCCGCGACCGCCGAGCTGGACCAGGTGATCTTCGACGGTGCCTCCTTCGGCACTGCCGCCCAGGCCGGTACGCCGGAAGAGGAGGAGTATCTCGGCCTGCCGGGCCTGCTCACCGCCGACCAGGTCTCGGTGCTGCTGAACAAGCGTCAGGCCGAACAGCTGGCCGCCCAGCGGCGGCGGAAGACCGATGAGCCGGTGCCGGCACCCCGGGCCGCCAGCGCGCCGCTCAGCGCGGCGGAACGTCGGGTCTCGTTGCGCCGCCAGCTCAACGCGCTGGTGGCGGCGCACCATCATCGTACGGGGCTGCCGCACGGCAAGATCCATGCGGAGTTGCGTCGCCGGTGCGGTGGTCCACCCAGTGCACAGGCCACGATCGAGCAGCTCGAGGAGCGGATCGCCACCGTGCAGACGCTGTGACGGACGGCCCGTCCGAGGGCCGAACGGCACATCGGGTGGGCCGGCGGAACGGCGCGACCGTACGGCGCACGGCGGAATGACCAGGACGGCCGGGGCCGACGGTGCACCCCTGCCGGTGGAGCCCGTACGGGACCCACCCGACGCACCCGCTCCGGTACGCCGATCCGGAATAGGCGGCCGGAGGTGTCCTTTCGGAGCACCTCCGGCCGGCTATGTCCTGTCTTGGTCAGTTCGCCATCAAATCGGCGCCACGCCAGCTAAATTCCGGGTCAGCCGCGTACCGCACCGTGATCTTCACGAGATCCTCGGCGTACTTGTTCGCGTGATGGCCACAGAACACCAGTTCGCTCCCACCCGCGAGGGTGATCCGGAGCTTGCCGGCTGCGTTACAGCGGTCGCACCGTTCATCGGCGGCTGGGGGAGCCACCGTCTCGGGCGGCGGCGTGAGGGTCGGGGTCATCGCCTGTCCTCCTGCGGTCGTCACCGATGAACTCTCTCTTCGGTCATTGCTCACCTATCGTGCAACACCCTTGTGGGGCGTGGCCTTCCCAGTGTGCCCCCGGGGGACCGATGTCACACGTGGTAGAGACAGTGTGCCGTGCCACCAGGGTGCCACGTCAACGATCACACGTGGGGAACCGACCGATCACCATGCACCGTTGTACGTCTGGTGATGGGACCGACACGACCGGTTGACTTTTTTGATCAGTCAAGATAGTCCCGAAGGACCTGAGAACGGGACGGATGGCGCAGCTTCGACATGGTCTTGGATTCGATCTGCCGGATCCGCTCGCGGGTGACGCCGTACACCTGACCGATCTCGTCCAACGTCCGCGGCTGTCCGTCGGTGAGCCCGAAGCGCAGCCGTACCACGCCCGCTTCCCGCTCGGAGAGCGTCTGGAGCACCTGCTGGAGCTGGTCCTGCAGCAGCGAGAAGGAGACCGCGTCGACCGCGACGACCGCCTCGGAGTCCTCGATGAAGTCGCCGAGCTGGCTGTCGCCCTCGTCGCCGATGGTCTGATCGAGCGAGATCGGCTCCCGGGCGTACTGCTGGATCTCCAGTACCTTCTCGGGTGTGATGTCCATCTCCTTCGCCAGCTCCTCGGGCGTGGGCTCGCGGCCCAGGTCCTGAAGCAGCTCGCGCTGGATCCGGCCAAGCTTGTTGATCACTTCGACCATGTGCACCGGGATACGGATGGTGCGGGCCTGGTCGGCCATGGCGCGGGTGATGGCCTGGCGGATCCACCAGGTGGCGTAGGTGGAGAACTTGTAGCCCTTGGTGTAGTCGAACTTCTCGACCGCGCGGATCAGGCCGAGGTTGCCCTCCTGGATCAGGTCCAGGAACGCCATGCCCCGCCCGGTGTACCGCTTGGCCAGCGAGACCACCAGCCGCAGGTTCGCCTCCAGCAGGTGGTTCTTCGCCCGCTCGCCGTCCCGGGAGATCCAGCTGAGGTCGCGCACCATCTCCCGGATGAGCTTCTCCTCGCCCTCCTCGGCGGCGCGCAGCCGCTCGGCGGCGTAGAGGCCGGCCTCGATCCGCTTGGCCAGCTCGACCTCCTGCTCGGCGTTGAGCAGCGGAACCTTGCCGATCTGCTTGAGGTACGCCCGGACCGAGTCCGCCGAGGCGGTCAGCTCGGCGTCCCGGCGCGCCTGCTTCAGCGCCTCGGACTCCTCGTCGTCCCACTCGAAGTCGTTGTCGGTCGCCGCCTCGGCCGCGTCGGCCTCGGCCGCCTTGGTCAGCTCGACCGGCTCCTCGACCACCACGTCCTCGATCTCGGCGGCGAGCGCCTCCGGATCGATGTCCGAGTCACCGGGCACGTCCGGGTCGCCGGGTTTGCCGGTGGCGCCCTTGGCGCCCTTGGCCGGTCCGGCGGCCGCGCCGGGCTTAGCGGTACGGCCGGCCTTCGCTGGGCCCCTGGCGGCCGTCTCAGTGCCCTTTGCGGCCACCTTGGCGCCGGGGGAGGCGGGAGTGCCGTCGGCGGCGAGCGTGGGCTTGCGAGGTGCGGCCTTCCGCGGTCCGACCGCCTCGTCGGCGGCGGGCGCCTGTTTCGGCGCGGGCGGAGCCGGCTTCTTGGTCGCCTTGGCGGTGGTGGCCCGGGATGCGGGGGTGGCGGACCGGGCGGCGGCGACCCGGCGGCGGGTGCTCGCGGAGCCGTCGACCACAACGGTCACCCCGGCGTCCGAGAGCGCACGCAGGATCTTCTTGGCCTGGGCCGGAGTCACCTCGGCAGTCTCGACAGTGCGCGCCAACTCGGCCGACGTGAGCTGGCCGCCGGCGTTCTGCGCGTGGGCGATCAGGGTGTCGGTGAGCGAGCGTACGTCGGCGCCGATGTGGCGGGGTTCTGTCACGAATGACCTTCCGGAGGCGATGAGCGGGCACGGCCGGGGTCGGCCGGCGCAGCGCGATGCGTCGTGCCGGGCCGATGTGGTTGAGGAACCCCCGTGTCCCGGGCCGGCCGGTGCTCGGCGGTCCGTGGCGCGTGGGCAGGGGTGAATTGTAACGCCGTCTGCGGCGATCATCCCGCGCCGCACGCCGGAGACCGGTCCGGGGCTGCCGACTCGATGCGCGTGTGGACTTTGTAAGGATGATACTCGCGCCGGGCACGGGACGTCACAGGCGTGCGGAAGGGGACGTCATGGACGGCACGAGACCGGCTCGGCACGAACTACTGGAGATCGCGGTCGAGGTGGCGCGGCAGGCGGCCGAGACCGCCCGACGGATGCGCGCGGACGGGGTGTCCGGGGTCAGCACCAAGAGCACGGCGACCGACGTGGTCACCGCGGCCGACCGCGCGGTCGAGCGCGAGGCGGTCGCGACCCTGCGGGCGGCGCGGCCCGGAGACGCCGTCCTGGGCGAGGAGTACGGCGGCGCCGACGGCACCGGGCCGGACGGTGCCGCCGGCGTGCGGTGGATCCTGGATCCGATCGACGGCACCGTGAACTACCTGTACGGGCTGCCGCACTACGCCGTGTCGCTGGCGGCCGAGGTCGACGGCGAGGTCGTCGCCGGAGTGGTCCGCAACGCGGTCACCGGCGACGAGTGGACGGCGATCCGGGGCGGCGGTGCCCACCGGGCCGGCGAACGGCTGCGGTCCTCGACCGAGACGGACCTCGGCAAGGCGCTGGTGGCCACCGGCTTCGGCTACGACCCGGCGCGCCGGGCCCACCAGGCCGGCGTGCTGACCGGACTGATCCCGTACGTGCGGGACATCCGGCGGTTCGGCGTCGCGTCGATCGACCTGTGCCTGGCCGCCGAGGGATCGGTCGACGTGTACTACGAGAAGGGCCTCAACCTCTGGGACCACGCGGCCGGCGCTCTGATCGCAATCGAGTCCGGGCTCCTGGTCGACGGGTTGGCCGGCGCCGGTCCCGGGCCGGACCTGGTCATCGCCGCGCCGCCGGCGTTGTTCGGCCCGCTGCACGACCACCTGGCCCGGCTCGACGCCGCGGGCGGACCGTAGCTCCCCGGCGCAGGGCGGGGGAGCCTTCGGTCCTCGCCCGGCCCGGCGGACGGCCGAACCGTAGCCCGACCGGACCCGACGAGGTCAGCTCAGGTCAGGTCGGCTCAGGTCAGCTTCGGGTCGGCGCAGGTCTGCGGCGGCAACTGCGGCCCGCCGCCGCCCTGGGCCAGTGCCTGGCTCACCTCGGTGATGGTGGCCAACTGCTTGAAGTCGGAGCCGATCACCACGTCCACCACGTCGGTGTCGCGTTCCAGATCGAACTCCCGGGTCGCCTCGTTGAGGAAGTACGCCTTCAGTACGTGGTAGGAGCCGACCCCCTTCGGCCCGTACCGCAGCACGGCGACGCCGTCGACGCCCTTGTTCTTCGGCTCGTCGCCCGCCTTGAGGACCTGGAACTTCCGGTTCTGGAAGTCCTCCTTCACGTCCTTGGCGAGTCCCGTGGTCGAGGTCGCGTTGAAGACGTTGATTTTGATGTCCTGCGGCAGCCGCAACCGCGCGTCGGCCAGCTTGTAGCCGGGCGGGCACGCCTCGGCGGTGTCCTTGCCCGCCTGAGTGTCCCGGACCAGGGTGACGGCGACGAACACCAGGGCGATTGCCGCGAGCACGCCGACGACGATGAGGGCTCGGACGCGCGCGAAACTCATCTGGTTGGCTCCCCGAGGTTTGTCTGTGACGGATGCCGGCCGCCGGTGCGAGCCGGCCGCCGTTGGCTACCGAGTATGCCGGTGCCACCAGCCGTTGTCCGACCGGGTGGGGAAACCGCCGAATTTGTCGGCGCGCCGACACCGATCGGCCGACCACTACCCCTATCTTCGTGTCGCCTGAGTCACATTGGGAACAACTCCGGGCGCTCGGACGTACATGCATGCCGCAGGGACGGTATACATGCCTCGCCCGAAGGGGGGTAAGGTACCCCGCTCGCCGGGGGAGTTCCGCCCGGCGGCCGCGACCCGGAGAACGTGTGCCGGGTCGGGCGACCGGAAGTGAAGGCCGGCCAGCGGGAACCGAAACAGCGTCCTCCGGCGTTACAACCGGAAGCGACTATATCGATATGGGAGAGTGAGACCGATGGCCACCGACTACGACGCCCCGCGTCGCGACGAGGTCGACCTCGGCGAGGACAGCCTGGAAGAGCTCAAGGCCCGGCGGGTCGACTCACAGTCGGCCGCAGTGGACGTCGACGAGGCCGAGGTCGCCGAGAGCTTCGAGTTGCCCGGTGCCGACCTGGCCGACGAAGAGCTCACCGTGAAGGTGCTGCCGATGCAGTCGGACGAGTTCCGCTGCGCGCGCTGCTTCCTCGTACACCACCGCAGCCAGCTCGCGGTGGAGCGCAACGGTGACCTGATCTGCCGCGAGTGCGCCTGACCTTCCCTGGAACGGGAAGTGGTTCCCCGGCCAGGGGAGCCGGTCTTCGTCGACCGGTTCGGGTTCTCCGGGGCCGGGGAGCGGCGACCTCCACGGCTGGAGGTCGCCGCGGGTGATTCGGCATGCGCGGTGGTGGGTACCTGCTTGACTCGATCCGCGTGGCTCGACGCCTAACCGACCGCCACGCGCCTGGAGGTCATGATGAGCCGTTCCGACCAGACGCCGGATGCTCCGACGCCGGCATCCACCGCGACCGGTGGGGCAGCGGCCCCGACGCCGGGCTCGGAACTGGTTCCCCAGGACGGGGAACTCGGCGAGACGGTTGCCGCGCTCACCGACGACGACCTCGGCCAGAAAAGCCGGCGGCGGCTGTTGGGCCGGCTCGTCGGTCAGGTGCGGGCCCGTGGCACCAGCAGCCTCTTCAAACCGAAGGCGGCGGTCCGCTGGCTGACCGACACGGTAGCGGAGATCGCGCCGCACGTACCGATCCGTGATCGGGAGACGCTGCGCCGGCACTTCGACGGGCTGGACGGTGACGCGCTCGCCGAACGGCTGGTCCGCAACGCGGTCCGGGCCACGGCCGGGGTGGGCGCCGCCGGTGGCGGTGTGGCGGCGGTGGAGTGGGCGGTCACCCCGACCCTGCTCTCGGCGCCGGTCCTGCTGGCCGCCGAGACCGTCGCCGTGGTCGCCATCGAGCTGAAGCTGATCGGCGAACTGCACGAGGCGTACGGCGTCCAGGTGCCGGGCACGGCCGGGCAGCGCGCGATGGTGCTGCTCCGGTCCTGGACCGCCCAGCGCGGGGTCAACCCGCTCGTGCCCGGAGTGGGTGTGGGCGCGGTGCTCGGCACGGCGGCCCGCAAGGAACTGCGGGACCGGCTGCTACGACGCTTCGGACGCAACCTGACCACGCTCGGCCCGTTCCTCACCGGAGCCGCCGTGGCGGGTTTCCTGAACGGCCGGGCCACCCGTGGACTCGGCAACCGGATCCGGGAGGACCTGCGACCGCCGCGCCCGGCGATCGGCGACTGAGCACCCCGGGGAGTGCGACTCGGGCCGGCCGGCGACGGCGCGCGGCTCAGGCCGAGTCGCGGGCGGCGAGGATCGCCTCGGCCAGGCGCACTGGGTGGCGGGAGCTGACCACCCAGTAGGGGGTGGGATCGGCCGGGTCGGCCAGGACCACCTGCACCGCCCCGGGCACCCAGGGGCGCTGCACCACGAAGGCCAGCGGATCCGCGCCCACGCCGAGCACCTCGCGCCGGCCGGCCACGTCCAGGGGGATCGCGTCGGCGACGAACCCCACCGGCAGCCGGGCGTCGTCGACCAGAAGTTCCCCGTCCCGGACCGCGACCCGGATCCGACCGAGCCAACCGAGCCCCACGGCGGTCAGCGGAAACAGGACCACGAACGGCAACCAGGCCCGGACGCCGGTCGATCCCAGCCAGAGTTCGGCGGCCAGCAGCCCGGCCACGGCGGCACCGGCCAACCAGAGCCACCACGGCAGGCTCAGCCGTTCGGCGTACCCGGCACGGACCGGGGCGACGGCGGGATCGGAAGTTCTCGGAGCCACGGTGTGAGGGTACGGCGCGGCGGAACCGGTCGACCCGGCAGGATGGTGGCAGCACCGATGGATCGGCGAACCCTGGCAGGAGAGTGACAGCGTGACGTACCTGGTGCCCGTACCGATTCGGCGGCTCGACCCGGATCTGCCGCTGCCGGCGTACGCCCATCCCGGCGACGCCGGGGCCGATCTGGTGGCCGCCGAGGAGGTCGAGATCGCTCCGGGCGAGCGGCGACTGGTCCGTACCGGCGTCGCGGTGGCGCTGCCCGAGGGCCACGTCGGCCTGGTCCACCCCCGGTCCGGGCTCGCGGCCAGGCTCGGTGTGACGGTCCTCAACGCGCCCGGTACGGTCGACGCCGGTTACCGCGGTGAGATCCTGGTCAACCTGATCAACCACGACCGGGTCTCTCCGGCGAAGATCTCGCGGGGTGACCGGATCGCGCAACTCGTGGTGCAGCGGGTGGAGCGGGCGGAGTTCCAGGCCGTCGACGAACTGCCCGACTCCTCGCGTGGCGAGGGCGGACACGGTTCGACGGGCGGGCACGCCGGCCTGGTCGCCGCGCGTGATCCGAGTGGCAAGACCGAGGGGGCGAGCGCCCACCCCGCAGCCGTGAGCGGAAGGTAGCAGGTAAGCAAGATGATCTTCTCTCGAGGACGCGGCGGCGGGCGTCACGCCCGCGACGACCGGTCCGGTCGGCAGACCGCTGACACGCAGGACCTCACCGTCTCGGCCGAACCCGACGTTCCGCAGCACGGGCCGTACGACCTCTCGGAGGCGCCGACCGGAGTGCAGCGGCTCGACCTGGGCAGCCTGCACATCCCGGCGATCGGGGAGGTGGAGGTACGGGTCCAGGCCAATCCCGACGGCGCGATCCAGCAGGTCGTCCTGGTGTACGGCGAGAGCGCCCTCCAACTGGGGGTGTTCGCCGCGCCGCGTACGGAGGGCATCTGGGACGAGTGGCGGGAGGAGATCCGGACGTCGCTGGCGACCGACGGCGTGGTGGCCGAGGAGGTGACCGGCGACTACGGCACCGAGTTGCGGGCCCGGGTCAGCACCCCGGACGGCGGCCTGGCCGACCTGCGGTTCGTCGGCGTCGACGGCCCGCGGTGGATGATCCAGGGGGTCTTCCAGGGACGGGCCGCCAGTGACCCGGCCGCGGCCGGACCGCTGGTCGAGTGCCTGGACGGGCTCGTGGTCGACCGTGGCCAGGAGGCCAGGCCGGTCCGCGAGCCGCTGCCGCTGCGGCTGCCGCGCGATCCCGACGAGGCCGGGGCGACCACGGAGCAGCCCGAGGGATCCGCGACGACCGGCCCGCCGGTCAACGGCGTGGTCTCGGGCCACCAGACACCGCACCGGACCGACCCCCGGCGCCGGAACGCCTGACCGCCCACCGGCCGGGCCGGCTCGACCGGCCGGGCCGGGCCGATCCGGCGTACGCTTGCGGGACGGCTCCACGCGGGTCGTGACGAGGACGTGCCGGGTTCGGTGCGTCGAGGAGGGTGACACCGGGTCATGGCGACCGACCAGGGCCGAATCTCGTGGCGGGGGTTCCTGCAGCGGCTGACCGCGAGCGAGGCCGAGATCGAGGCGGAGGAGCTGCTCCGGGAGAGCGCCGAATGCGGCAGCACTCCGGCCGGGCAGTGCACCCGGGGTCAGGTGGTGTCGGTCTCCGGCCGGCTCCGCACGGTGGTCTACACCCCCCGGACGAACCTTCCGACGTTGGAGGCCGACCTCTACGACGGCAGTGACATCGTGACCCTGGTCTGGCTGGGCCGTCGGCACATCTCCGGGATCGAACCGGGCCGGCAATTGACCGCTCGTGGTCGCATGGCGGTACGCGATGACCGTAAAGTCATCTACAACCCGTACTACGAGCTGGAGTTGCCGCGGTGAGGTTGAGCCTGGGCGACGAGGGCCGCGACCGGAAGAAATCCACATGACCGCTGGACAGCCCCGAATCGACAAGACGGACGGCGGGCCGCACGCCGGCCGGTCGACCGACGACGAACAGCTCCCCAGCATGACCGAGCAGATGGCCGAACAGCTCGGTGGCTGGCGGGGGATGGTCGAGTCCAGCATCCCGGTGGTCATCTTCGTGGTGATCAACATCGTCGCCGAGCTGCGGCCCGCGGTGATCGCCTCGGTGGGGGTCGCGGTGGCCATCGCCGTCGTCCGGCTGGTTCAGCGCCGGCCGGTCCGACACGCGGTCAACGGCCTGTTCGGGATCGGCATCGGCGCGTTGATCGCCTGGCGGACCGGTGACGAGCGGGACTTCTACCTCCCCGGCATCCTCTACGGCATCGTCTACGGTCTCGTCCTGCTCGGCTCGGCCGTGATCCGCCAGCCACTGGTCGGCTGGATCTGGTCGATCATCGTCGGCGGCGGCCGCTCGGAATGGCGCGACGATCCACGGCTGGTCCGTACCTTCACCCGGCTCACCGTGCTCTGGGGCGTGGTGTGGCTGGCCAAGGTGGGCGTGCAGGCCGGGCTGTACCTGGCCGACAAGGACACCGCGCTGGGCATCGCCCGGCTGGCCCTGGGCTACCCGCCGTACGCGCTGCTGCTGGTGATCACCGTCTGGGCGGTACGCCGGGTGAACCGGACGCCGGCCGTACCCGCCACGGTCGGAAGCTGACCGCCGCTTCGCCGGTTCACTTGGTGTTGCGGGTCCGTTCGACGCTGTCCGGACCGAGCACGACCTTGCGGACCTCGTCCTCGACCTCGGCCGTGCAGACGAAGATCAGCTCGTCGCCGGCCTCCAACGGGTCGTCGGGGCTCGGCACGAGCACCCGCTTGCCCCGCAGGATGGCGACCAGCGCGGAGTCGCGAGGCAGCGGTACGGCGTGAATGGGGTGGCCCACGTACGGCGCCGTCGGCGGCAGCGTGATCTCGACCAGGTTCGCCTCGCCCTGCCGGAAGGTCATCAGCCGGACCAGGTCGCCGACGGTGACCGCCTCCTCGACCAGGGCCGCCATCACCCGGGGCTTGCTGACCGCCACGTCGACGCCCCACTGGTCGGTGAAGAGCCACTCGTTCTCGGCCCGGTTGATCCGGGCGACCACCCGGGGCACCGCGAACTCGGTCTTGGCGAGCAGCGAGACCACCAGGTTGACCTTGTCGTCGCCGGTGGCCGCCACCACCACGTCGCAGGTCGCGATGTCGGCCTCCTCCAGGCTGGCCAGCTCGCAGGCGTCGGCCAGGATCCACTCGGCGGCCGGCACCCGCTCCGGGCGGAGCATCTTCGGCTTCCGCTCGATCAGCATCACCTGGTGCCCGTTCTCGATCAGCTCCTGGGCGATCGAGCGGCCCACGTTGCCCGCGCCGGCGATGGCTACCCGCATGTCAGCGACCTCCTTCCGGCGGTGAGCCCGCCACCGTCGTCACCTGGTTGGCGATGTCGTCGGTGACCAGCATGGAGATCTGATCGCCCTCCTGGAGCACACTCGAGGCGATGGGCAGGGCGGCGATGCCGAACCGTGTCACGTACCCGACACGCGCCCCGGTCGCCTCCTCCAGCCCGCGTACCGGCCGGCCGATCCAGCCGTCGTGTATCGGCACCTCGATGATGGAAACGGTGCTGGTCGGATCGCGGAAGATCTCCACGTGTCCCTCGGGGACCAGGTGCCGGACGATCCGGTCGGCGGTCCACCGGACGGTGGCCACGGTGGGGATGCCGAGCCGCTCGTAGACCTGCGCCCGTTTCGAGTCGTAGATCCGGGCCACCACCCGGGAGACGCCGTAGGTCTCGCGGGCCAGCCGGGCGGAGATGATGTTGGAATTGTCGCCACTGGACACGGCGGCGAACCCGTCGGCCCGCTCGATGCCGGCCTGGCGTAGCACGTCCCCGTCGAAACCGGCCCCGGTGACCGTGATCCCGCCGAAGTCCGAGCCGAGCCGGCGGAAGGCGTCCGCGTCCTGGTCGATCACGGCCACCGAGTGGCCGCGCGACTCCAGGTTGTGGGCCAGGGTCGATCCGACCCGTCCGCAGCCCATGATCACGACGTGCACGTACGTCCTCCCGGTGATCACGTGACCGACCCGTCGGAGTGGGTGGGTTCACCGAAAGCGTGCCATGCGACCCGTCCCCGGTGGCGCCCGACCTCCCCGGCGGTGTGCCGTCGGCTTCGTCCGGGCCGTCAGGTCCGGCACCGCGGAGTCCGGTCGGGGCGCCGCGTAGTCCGGTCGGGGGGCACCGCGGAGTCCGGTCGGGGGCCGCAGCCGAGGCGTTCGGCGTCGCGCCCGCCGAGGAAGACGTCCGGTCGGGCGCCGCACCGGTGAAGATCGCCGCACCGGCCGGTCCGGGAAATCCGGCAGCCGTACCCTTAGCGGTTGTGGCCACACCCGCCTCGCTGCTGAAGCGCCTGCTCCTGGGCAGACCCTTCCGGTCCGACAAGTTGCAGCACACCCTGTTACCGAAGCGCATCGCGCTGCCGGTGTTCGCGTCCGACGCGCTGTCCAGCGTGGCGTACGCGCCGGACGAGATCCTGCTGACGCTGTCCATCGCCGGAACCTCCGCGTACCTCTTCTCGCCGTGGGTGGCCCTGGCGGTCGTGGTGGTGATGCTCACCGTGGTGGCGAGCTACCGGCAGACCGTGCACGCCTACCCCTCCGGCGGCGGCGACTACGAGGTGGCCACGGTCAACCTGGGGCCCAAGTTCGGCGTCGGCGTGGCCAGTGCGCTGCTGGTCGACTACGTGCTGACCGTCGCGGTCTCGGTCTCCTCCGGCGTGGCCAACCTTGGCTCCGTGCTGCCGTTCGTCTCCGAGCACCGGGTGGGGATCGCGGTGACCGCGGTCGTCGTGCTCACCTCGATCAACCTGCGCGGGCTGCGCGAGTCCGGCACCGCGTTCGCGATCCCGACCTACGGCTTCATCATCGTCATCGTCGGGATGATCCTCACCGGGCTGGTCCGGATCTTCGTCCTCGGACACGACCTCCGGGCGCCGAGCGCGGACCTGGTGGTCAGCGCCGAGCACGCCAACCTGACCGCCGCCGCGATGGCGTTCCTGCTGCTCCGGGCGTTCTCCTCCGGCTGCGCCGCACTGACCGGGGTCGAGGCCATTTCCAACGGTGTCCCCGCCTTCAAGCCGCCGAAGAGCAGGAACGCCGCCACCACGCTGCTGCTGCTCGGCACGGTCGCGATCGTGATGATCGTCGGCATCATCTGGCTGTCCCGGCTGACCGGCCTCCAGTTCATGGAGGATCCGGCCCGCCAGCTCCAACACGGGCCGGTCGACTACGTGCAGAAGACCGTGACCGTCCAGCTGGGCCAGGCCATCTTCGGCAACGGGACACTCCTCTACGTGGTCGCCGGAGCGACCGCCCTGATCCTCTTCCTGGCCGCCAACACGGCGTTCAACGGCTTTCCGGTGCTCGGTTCGATCCTGGCGCAGGACCGTTACCTGCCCCGCCAGCTGCACACCCGGGGCGACCGGCTGGCGTTCTCGAACGGGATCGTCTTCCTCGCGGTCACCGCGTGCCTGCTGATCATCGCCTTCCAGGCCGAGGTGACCCGACTGATCCAGCTCTACATCGTCGGCGTCTTCGTCTCGTTCACGCTCTCCCAGGCCGGCATGATCCGGCACTGGAACCGGTTGCTGCGTACCGAGCGGGACCCGGTCGCCCGGCGCCGGATGGTCCGTTCCCGGGCGATCAACGCCTTCGGGATGGGGCTGACCGGGGCCGTACTGGTGGTCGTCCTGCTCACCAAGTTCCTGCTCGGCGCCTGGATCGCGATCGCCGCGATGGCCGTCATCTACCTGATGATGCTCGGCATCCGCCGGCACTACGACCGGATCGCCACCGAACTGACCCCGGCCGAGGGCCGACCGGTACTGCCCGCCCGCAACCACGCCATCGTGCTGGTCAGCAAGGTGCACCAGCCAACCCTGCGAGCGGTCGCCTACGCCCAGGCCACCCGGCCGGACACCCTGACCGCGTTGACGGTCAGCGTGGACGAGGCCGACACCCGGGCGGTCCAGGTCGAGTGGGAGCGGCACGGGATGACGGTGCCACTGACCGTGATCGACTCGCCGTACCGGGAGATCACCCGGCCGATCCTCGACTTCGTCGCCTCCGCCCGCCGGGAATCGCCGCGCGACGTGGTCACCGTCTTCATCCCCGAGTACGTCGTCGGACACTGGTGGGAGAACCTGCTGCACAACCAGAGCGCACTGCGGATCAAGGGCCGGTTGCTCTTCGAGCCGGGAGTGATGGTGACCAGCGTGCCGTGGCAGTTGGCCTCGACCGCCCGGAAGAATCTGGACCGGTACGACGCGACGCTGCGTCGCGGACCCGCCCGGGGTCCACGCGGCGCCACCGTCGGCGGCCTGGTCACGCCACCGGCGCCGGGGAGCACCACCACGACCGCCCCGGCACGACCCCCGAGCG
>NZ_JADPUN010000099.1 GCF_015690345.1 Plantactinospora alkalitolerans
CCCGGCCGCCGCGTCCTGCCCGGCAGCCCCGCCCGGCGCGTCCGGCGCCGCCGACGCCTCCGACCCGCTACCGGTCCGCTCGTCCAGCCCGTCCGGCGCTGTCTGCCGCTCGATCGTCATCCGCCATGTCCTTCCGGCTCGGGCCTGTCCACCCGCAGCACACCGGCATTGATGATTCCTGATGTAGTTCAGGCTGTCACTCCCGCCCGCCCCGGCTCACCCGGAAAGAGTGAGGAAACCTCACCCGAGCGCGAGCGAGGGTCGAGTCGACGGGTGCGACCGGCGGGCCGCAGCCTACCCGGCGCGGAGATCGGAGGGGTCGCGCTCCCGCACGACCATGCCCGAGAACCGTCCACCACCTGGAATCTCGACCGCGGGAGGAACGACCATGGCCACCCGGACGACGATCCGCAGCGACGAGGAGATCCAGCGCGATGTGCTGGAGGAACTGGGCTGGGAGCCCCGGGTCCAGCCGAACGAGATCGGCGTGACGGTCCGGGACGGCGTGGTGACGCTACGCGGCTGGGTGGACAACTACGCCAAGAAGTGGTCGGCGGAGCGCGCGGCGCACCGGGTCAACCGGGTCCGCGCGATCGCCAACGACATCGAGGTACGACTGCCGACCTCCGCCGAACGTACCGACCCGGAGATCGCGGCGGCCGCCACCCGGGCGCTGGAGTGGGACGCCTTCGTTCCGGTGGCGGCCATCGACGTGACCGTCTCCAACGGCTGGGTCGTCCTGCGGGGCGAGGTCGAGTGGGAGTACCAGCGGCGCGCCGCCGAGCAGGCCGTACGCAGGCTCTCCGGGGTGCGCGGATTGACCAACGGCATTTCGGTGCGGCCGAGCGAGGAGCCGGCGCGGGACGAGATCTCCGAACGGATCCGGGTCGCCCTGCTGCGCAGCGTGGAGACCGATGCGGCCGGAATCGACATCCGGATCCAGGGCGACTCGGTGATCCTGGCCGGCACCGTCCGATCGTGGCTCGAACGCGAGGAGGCCGAACGGGTCGCCTGGTCCGCTCCCGGTGTGACCAGCGTGGACAACCACATCACCGTACGACTGTGACGGCTCGTCCGGCCGCCCTCAGAGCAGGTTCAGCTCGCGGGCCCGGCGTACGGCGTCCCGGCGTCGGGTCGCGTCGAGCTTGCGGTAGATGTTGCGGACGTGCGTCTTGATGGTGTTCACCGAGAGCGACATCTCCGCCGCTATCTCGACATTCGACAGGATGCTCTGCAGGTAGCGGAGCACTGTCAGTTCCCGCTCGGTGAGCGGCTCGCCGAGCAGCGGCGCGACCGTCGGCGACGGCCGGCCCGCACCGTCGATGGCACCCAACAGCTCGTTGACCAGGGGCCAGAACGCCGTTCCGGCGTCGAGCTGGGCGGCGAGCAGCTCCCGTACCGGCGGATCGGCTCTGGTGAAGACCCGCCGGAACCCTTCCGGCTCCGCCAGCCCGAGTACCCGTTCGAGGAGCCGCGCGGCCCGACGGTGGTCGCCGGTCAGCCGGGCCGCCTCCGCATCGAGCAGACCGGCCGCGAGCCGGACCGGCAACGGCCAGTCTGCCCCGTCCGGCGAATCCCAGTCCGGGAGCGTACGCGCCGCGCCGCGCGGATCCCCGGCCCGCAGGTACGTCCGGGCAAGCGCGACGGCCACCGCTACGGCGCCCCGTTCCAGGGCCGGGGTCAGCAGTTCACGGGCCAGTTCGACATCACCGTGCGCGGTCCGTAGCTCGGCCTCGGCGGTCAACAGCCAGTACGCCAGCGGTGCGGCCTCCGCCCGGTCGCCCAGCCCGCGCCGGCTCTCCGTCAACGCCTGATGCGCCCCGGTCAGGTCGCCCCGATCGCGGAGCAACTCTGCCTGGAGCATGCCGATCAGCCCGATGACCAGCGGCTCGTCGGTGTCCTCTGCTGCCTGCGTGCCGCGCACCACGTTGGACTCGGCGTCGTCGTGCCGGTCCCGCTGCAACGCGACGAGAGCCTGGGCCAGATGGGCATGTACGCCGTCGGCCGGCCGGACCAGGCCACCGAACGGCGTCGCGCCCAGCGTCGCCCGGGCGGCCTGCTCGGCGGCGGTCAACTCGCCCCGGATCGCCCGGGCCAGTGCCAGTCGCCCGAGACACAGCCGCGCGGTCCGGGACAGCCCGGCACGGGCGGCCTCGGCCATCCCGTCGGCGATGTCCACCTCGGCGGCGTCCACCTGACCGATGCCGAATCGCAGCGCGGCGGGGACGATCCGTGCCACGGTCCGCCCCCACAGCTCCAGATCGGTCCCATCCGGCTCGATCCCGGCAAGCTCGATCCCGGCAAGCTCGATCCCGGCAAGCTCGATCCCGGCAAGCTCGATCCCGGCAAGCTCGATCCCGGCAAGCTCGATCCCGGCAAGCTCGATCCCGGTCGGCTGGAGCAGGTCGGCGACGCCGGCCCGGACCGCCGGTTCGTCGGACGCCAGGTGGGCGATGCCCAACCGCAGAGCCGCGACGATTCGCCGGAACCGGCCCCGCCGCGCGTCGTCGAGCAGTTCCGCGTACCCGGACGCCCGGTCCAGGTGACCACTCGCGGCGGTCGGGTCCTGTCCATCAAGCCGCTCGGCCGCGCGGGCCAGGCCGAGTTCGGGATCGGACCGGGCCGCATCGGCGGTCGACGGGGGCGGAGCCGGCCGGACCGGGCCGCACTGGCCGTACGGAACGAGGTCCGGCCAGTTCCGGAGCAGCACGGTGATCGCGTACGCCCGGTCGTCGGCGACGAGCGCGTGCCGGAGAGCCTCGCCCGGCAGGTCGTTCTCGGCGAACCAGGTCGCCGCTCTGCGGTGCAGGCGGGCCACCTGCTCCGCAGGCCGTCGGGTCAGATCGGCCCGAAGTAGTTCGCCGAGCATCGGATGACAGCGGTACGCCGCCGGCCGGCCGCCGAGCGGAACCACGAACCCGCCGTGCTGGTCGAGTTCGGTCAGCAGCCGATCGCCATCGGTGCGGTCGGTCAACGCGTTGAGCAGGTCCGCCGAGAACCCCGCCACCACCGACACCCGGCACAGCGCGTCACGGGCCTGCGCGGAGAGACCGGCGAGCACCTCCTCGGTCAGGTAGCCGGCGACCGCCGGATGTTCTCCGGTGAACTCGTCGACGAACCGGGCCGGATCGGGGTGTCCCGGCATGGCGAGGGCCGCGAACCGCAGGCCAGCGGGCCAGCCCTCGGTGCGGCTGTGCAGTCCCCGGATCTGCTCCGCCGGCAGGGGAACCGCGTACGCGAAGAAGAGCTCCGCGACCTCCTCGGGGCGGAAGGCCAGGTCACCGGCGCGGATCTCGGTCAGCTCGCCGCTGAGCCGCCAGCGGTGCAGGGCGAGCCCCGGATCCCTGCGGCAGCCGATCACCAGCCGAAGCCGGCCCGCCGTGTGCCGGAGCAGGAACTCCAACCCGCTCGACACCTCGGGATCGTCCACCTGGTGCAGGTCGTCCAGGACCACGGTGACCGGTTCGGCCCGTCGGGTCAGTTCGTCGGCGAGCTGCTCCAGTCCGTACCCGGAAGCCCGTTGGTTCCCGGCATCCGGTTCCTGTCCGGTCGTGGTCGATCCCAACGCCGCGGCCAGGTACGACCAGAGCCGCTCCCCGCCGTCCCCCGGTTCCAGCGACAGCCAGCCGAGCCGAGGAGGATCGGCCGGTTTCGGGGTCCGGTTCTCGGTCGCGCTGCGAGCCCGGTACCAGGAACTCAGCAGCACGGTCTTGCCCCATCCCGCGGACGCCGACACCAGGGTCAGCGGACCGGCCACGCCCGCGTCGAGCAGGTCGAACAGTCTGGGGCGGGGCAGCAGAACCGCACCGGGCTGCGCGACAACGGCCAGTTTCGCGGTGAGCAGCGGCGCCGTCGGACCGGCGTCCGGGCGGGTCAGTACGGTGGCGCCGGTTGGCGGTGGCGCGGTCGCGACATCCTCGATCCGTTCCGTCGACAACGGTCCCCCTTCGGGCCCACCAGGTCGATTGTCCGAGGCGGATACCCCGACTGTCGCGGTTCACCCCTTGCGGACGAGCCAGGTTCACCCGCCGCTCTCGGACGATGACGCTCGGGACGCCGACGCGGGTTGACCCTCGACCTGGTCGAGGCGGCAGAATTCCCCGACGTGGACGTGCGAACTGAGCTGCTCAGCATCGGTGAGATGGCCCGGGCCAGTGGGCTGAGCGTCAGCGCGCTGCGGTTCTACGACGGGGCCGGCGTACTGGCGCCCGCGCTGGTGGACCCCGGAACCGGCTACCGCCGGTACGCCCAGCAGCAGGTTCCGGCCGCCCGACTGGTGGCCGGGCTGCGCCGCGTCGGCATGCCACTGACCGAGATCACCCGTCTGCTCGACCTCCGCGCGTCGAATCCGGCCGCCGTTCCCGAACTGCTGGACGCGCATCTGCGCCGACTGGAGGACGGTCTCAGCGACGCCCGACGGGAGGTCCACCGGCTTCGGGCACTCTTCGACCCGTCGGCGCGGCCGACCACCGGGGCTCGGGGGCGGGTGACCGTACCCGCTCGGGACCTGGCGGCGGCGATCGACGCCGTCCGCTTCGCGGTCGGGGCCGATCCCGAGTTGCCGATGCTCGGCGGCATCCGGTTCGAGGTCGACGGGAGCATCCTGCGGCTCGTCGCGACGGACCGGTACCGGATGGCTTTCTCCGAGGTCGGCGGCGAGCTGTCCGGAACCGGCGATCTCCCGCCCGGACCGGAGGACCTGGTCGACCCGGAGGGCGCGGCCGGCGGGTCCGCCCCGGCCGTCTTCGCTCCGGTCGGATTCGTCGACGAGGCGCGCGCACTGCTGACCGGAGGCGGGACAGCCGCGCTCGTCCTCGGCGCCGATCACATCAGCCTGCGGTTCCGCGACCGGCGGGTCGCCGGTATCCCGTTGGACCACGACTTTCCGGACTACCGCCGGCTGCTGCGGGAGACGGCCGGTGGCCCGGGTCGGCGCCGGGTGACCGTCGACGTGGCCGGGCTTCGTGAGCGGTTGGCGGTCGCCGAGACCCGGACGGTGGTACGCGAGCAGGACGGCGCCCAGTGCGTGGTCAGCGTGCTCACGGTCGACGCCGGGAACGCGTTGACCGTCTCCGGTGCGGGTGTGCCGGACGATCCGGACGTGGTGCGGGTCGGGGTGAACCGGGAGTTCCTGCTCGACGCGCTGGACGCGGCCGGCCCGGGACAACTGGTCCTGGAACTCGACGGCCCGATCAGCCCGCTGGCGGTACGCCGACTCGACGACCGGGCCTTCTCGATCCTGATGCCGGTCCGGCTCTGACGGCTCGACGGCCGGCTCATCCGCCCGGCCGCGGCCCCGCCCGGCTCACTCCCCCGGCGACGGTCCGGCCGGCTCACTTCCCAGTTCGGTGAAGAGGGTCAGTTGCAGATGGCCCGGTGCCGTCAACCGGGAGTTCAACGAGTTCCACGGGGTACGACGCGGTTCGGCGATCACCGTCGCCCCGGCATCGGCCAGGGTCGCGGTGACCGTCGGTGCGTCGTCGACCTCGAAGGCGACCCGGATGTGTCCGGCGACCCGTTGGCCGACCTCGACCTCGTCGACGTACTCGGCATGCCCGGGATCGGCGATCTCCAGCGTGGCCAGACCGGCCTCCAGGATGCTGACCCGGCCGTCCGGTGAGGAGAAGGCGGCCCGTTCCGGCAGGCCCAGCACGTCCCGGTAGAACCGGAGGGCCTCGTCGTAGTCGTCGGCGGTGACCACCAGCCGGAGCTGGCGGACCGGAGGGCGATCAGTCATCGCGCCAGTCTGGCACGGGAACCGGCCCCGGCGGTCCGCGCCGAGCACGGCCATCCGGACACGCAGACCTTTGGGTCACGGGTCGAGAGCAGTCGGTCACCTACAGTAGGCGGGTGGCCTTTGTCCGCATAAACCCGTTCATCCGGCGACGGGCACGCCGCTGGACCAGCGCCGCGCTCGTCGTACTCGGTGGTGCCCTCGTCCTGACCGTGGTGCTCAGCGACTCACCCGTGCCACGGCGGTCGGCCGAACGGCCACCCGCCGGTGCGGAGCCGATCCGGCCGACCGGGTTCGCCACGGCGACCGGGCTTCCCGCACCGACGACCGAACCGCCGCTGACCGTGGTGCCGCCGGCGGCCAACCTGCCGGTGATCGACTACGGACCGGCGCCGCGCGGATTCCCCCGGGACCCCGCCCCGATGTCGGCCGTACGACTCGGCGAGGGCCTGCGGCCGATCCGCCGGGTCGCCGCGTACGACGCACCCGGCGGGCGCCCCCGGGCCTTCCTCGCCCCCACGATCAGCGGTGTCGAACTGACGATGCCGATCGTCGCCCGCCGTGCGGGTTGGGTCGCCGTACTGCTCCCCTCCGCGAACCGGACCGTTGCCTGGATACCACCCGGACCGTGGACCACCATGGCGTTACGGGACCTGATCGTCGTCGTCCGCCGGACCCACCGGCTGCACTGGTACCGGGACGACACACTGGTCCGGTCGTGGCCGGTCAGCCTCGGCATGACGGTCAGCCCCACCCCGTTGGGTCGCACCTTCATCCTCGGCAGATCGGTCCTGCCCGGCAAGGTGTACGCCGACACCGAGGTCTTCGCCCTCGGCGCCGTACCGGACGACGCGGGATCCGTCCCGCCCAGCCTGCGCGGCGCCCACATCGGGCTGCACACCTGGTACCACGACCGGGAACTGGGCCGGAACACCACCAACGGCTGCATCCGGCTGACCAGGAAGGGCCAGGAACTCCTGCTCGCCGAGGTACGGCCCGGCACCGAACTGCTGGTGCTCGACGAGTTCGCCGCGCCGAACCGGCTGCCCGGTCCGGGCCCGATCCCCGTCCCGGTCCCGGTCCCGGTTCCAATCCCGGCAGGCTGACCGCGCCGGTCTCGGATCAGGAACCGGAGGAACCGGCTCGTTCACCGATCGCGGTCCTCCTCGGCCTGACCGTTCGATTCACCTCGTCGAGCAGCGTCGCCCACCAGCCAGCCAGCTTCGTCGGCGGGATAGCCGGTCACCCGGATCAGGTCGCTGGCCGCGATCCGGACCTGCGTGGCGATGGCGTCGCCGTAGGCTCCCACCCCCGCTCGGCGGGCTCGACCCACGGCTTCCGCCGCGTCCAACGCCCGGCGCCGGGTCAGCCCCTGGGTACGTTCGCTTCCGGGATGTCGGTGCAGGTACCACACCGAATCGGCCAACGCGTCAACGGCGTCGGGCAGACAATCGGGCAGCGGCTCCCGATACTGCAGGGAGATCGCCACCCGGCGCGCCACTCCCCGGCAGTCGTTGATCAGATGGCGTAGGTGCTCGATCCCTCGGGCGTAGTACTCGAAGTCCCGCCGCCGGCGCCAACGCGCGGGTGCGATCGTGACGACCTCCTCGGCGCCGCTGATCGCGTCCTCCAACCGTTCCATGTCCGGCGACATCGATCGCAACGCCGCCAGCGCGCGCCCCGCCCGGTCCGGATCCTGATCGCGCAGCGCCCTTCCGGTCTCGCGGAGTTGCGTCGTCAGGATGTGCAGGACGGGCGCGGCCGCGCGATTCACGATCCGTATCGGGTTGAGGGGCAGCAGCAGCGCGACCACGACGAGGCCCACGATGCTTCCCGTCACCGCGTCCACGACCCGGGGTATCTCCAGGTTGCGTTCGCTGGAGGAGAGCGTCGCGATCAGCACCGCCGTACCGCCCACCTGGCTGACGACGGTCCCGGCGTGGCCTACCAGGCCCAGGGCGGCGCCGACGGCCAGCGTCACGATGACGCCGGTCTGCCACGGCCCACTTCCCAGCAGGAAGATCAGGCCGTCGCCGATGAGAAGTCCAAGCGCCACGCCGAGCAACAGCTCAAGGGTGCGACGGGTTCGTTGGCCGATGGCGGCGACGATCGTGCCGACCGCGGCGGTGGGAGCGAAGACCGGGTTGGGGTTGCCCAACAGATCACGCGCCAGCCACCCGGCCAGCGCGGCGGCGAGGCCCGCCTGGAGCGCGATCACCGCGATGATCTCCAATTGACGGAGCCGCAGATGCGCCGCCCGGTTGCCCCGCTGTCGCCCGCCGGTCGCCTTCCTACGCAGGTGCCTGCCCAGTGCAGGAAGCGGTGGTTCGTAGTCGGAATCTGGCCGCGAATCCACGGCGGCTAGTACCCCTTCAGTCCGAGCCCAACCCCTTCGCCAATCGATCGGCCGGGGATGACACCGGACGGCGGTGCCGCCTCGCTCTGTTCGGCCGGGCAGACCCGGCTACAGCCACCGGCGCATGCACACCCGGGGCCACCGCTGGAGCCCGTGCGCGGCCTCCCGGGCCTGGATCGCGCGCAGTCCGGGGGTGAGGTCGTCGTCGTCCAACGCCACGAACCCGCACCGCACGTAGTACGGGGCGTTCCACGGCACGTCGGCGAAGGTGGTGAGGGTCAGCGCCGGTACGCCGACCGTCCTCGCGTACGCCGCGAGGTGTTCGAGCAGCAGTCGGCCGATTCCGCGACGCGCGAAACGGGGATGAACCGTCACCTGCTCGACGTGCAGGTTGCCGTCGACGACATCGGCGAGCAGGTATCCGACGGGCGTGTCGGCGGCGTCGACCGCGACCCAGGCCCGGCCGGCGCGTTCGTAACTGGCCAGTTCGTCGACGGGCAGCGGCTCGTCATCGGCGATCTCCGGCATGTCGAGATCCCGGAACATCTGCCCGGCGGCCCGCTCGATGTCGCGCAGCACGGGAAGTTCCGCCGGCCGAGCCGTTCGAATCCGCACCGGCCCATCTTCCTCGCACCGTCCACGGCATGGCCACAGCGTTTCCCGATCGGCCCGGCGGCGCGTCGTCGGGCCGATCGGGTTCACGTCCGGATGGCCAGTCCGGTTCACGTCCGGATGGCCGGTCCGGTTCACGTCCGGATGGCCGGGCCGGTTCACGTCCGGATGTAGGTGGTGACGGACGTGCCGGACTCGAAGGCCCGGGTGCCGGTGACGGTGAAGCCGGTCGGGCCGAACGGACCGTCGAACAGCGGGATGCCCGCACCGATGACCAACGGGTAACGCTTGATCACCATGTCGTCGATCTCGGTGCGCAGTTGACCGGCAAGGTTGCCGCCACCGGAGAGCCAGATGTCCAGCCCGGCCTGCTGCTTGAGTTGCCGGACGAAGGGCACCGGATCGGCGGAAACGATCTCCACCGCCGGGTCGGCACTGTTCAGGGTGCGGGAGAAGACGTACTGCCGCAGGTGGGCGTACGGACTGGTGATCCCCTCTTTCAGGGCGGGTTCGTACGTGCCACGGCCCATCAGGACCGTGTCGAACCGCAGGTTCGGGGCGTCGGTCAGCCCGGCCGCCGGCCGAATGTGCGTGGGTACGGTCTCGGGCACTTCGGCGTTCATCGCGGCCAGGACGTCCGGCTCGAGCGGGAAGAAGTCGAACTCCCCGTCGGGACCGGCGATGAACCCGTCGAGCGTGGTGGCGACGTAATAGGTGAGCTTGCGCATCTGGTTCCCTGTTCCTCTAAACTACTCACTCTGTAGTACTCCAACTGGAGTGGTTTGAACGTAGTACTACACTTGGAGTGGTGTCAACCGGAGACGAGGAGATTTCATGCGCCAGAACCCGGCCCGGCGTAGGGCGTTACTCGACGCCGCCATCGAGGTGCTCGCCCGCGACGGCTCACGCGGGCTGACCTTCCGGGCCGTCGACGCGGAGGCGGCGGTGCCGGGCGGCACCGCGTCGAACTACTTCACCAACCGGGACGACCTGCTCGGCCAGGTGACCGCGCGGACCCGGGAACGCCTCACTCCGGTCGAGGCGGAGGTGGCCGCCACCATGCGGGCGCCCCGGAACCGCGACCTGGTCGTCCGACTGATGCGGGAACTGCACGGGCGCATGCTCCGGGACCGGAGCAGCTACCTCGCCATGCTGGAACTGCGCCTCGAAGCCACCCGGCGGCCCGAACTCCAGGCCGCCCTCACCGACGTGTTCAGCGCGAACCTCCAGGACGGCATCCGGTTCCATCTCGACGCGGAACTGCCCGGCGACCAGACCACGGTGCTCGTGCTCTATCTCGCCATGAGCGGTCTGCTGGTCGACGACCTCACCGTGCCGGCGGTACTGGCACCGTTTCCGCGCGAGGAACTGATCGCCGATCTCGTCGAGCGGATCCTTCCGCCCGAGGCGTCGCCCGGCCTCCCCTCCTGATCAGTTCGGGCGCTCCTCGTCACCGCTTCCGGCGCTCGCGCGCGGGCTTCCGGAGACCCTCACCTATCCTTTCCGGGTGGCCTCACCCGACAGTCCCGAGACGATCGCCAGTACGCGTTCCGTCCGGGCCGCCGCGGTTTTCGAGGGCCGGGTCGACCTGACGACGTATCCCCACCGGTACCTCGCGATCGTCGCCCAGCCCCGGTTCCGTTTCGACCCGGCGACGTATGCGATGGCCGCAGCCGAGGCTCTCGAAGCAGCCGGCTGGGAGTTGGTGACGATGTCCAACTTCAACACCTCGAATGTCTACGCCGTCATGCGCCGCCGCCGCTGACGCTGACCTGTCTCGGATCCGATAGCCGTTTCGGCCCGACCGCCCGAAGAGAACCCGTTTCGGGTCGTTGATCCGTCATGGTTCACACGTTTTGTACCGCCGCTCGTCGGCCTTTACTGAGGGGACAGGCCGCGCCCGTGACACGACCGGGCCGGCATTACCCGAGGAGGCGCCGTGCCGTCACTCCAGGACGTGGCCGACCAGATCAACGCCAAGCTCGACGAGATCAACGTCAACACCGCCGCGACGGCCAACGCCTGCGGCGCGATCCGGAACGAACTGGTCACCCTGAACGACCGGGTGTCCACACTCGACGATCACCTCCAGGAGGGATTCGTCAACCTCGCCGGCGGGCTGTTCGCGATCTGGGAGGTCCAGAAGGCGGCGCTGGTCCAGGCGGAACACCACAGCCAGCAGCACGACACCATCATCTGCCTGCTGGAGAACACCAACGAACTGCTCTGCGGAATCACCCGCAAGATGACCACCCAGATCGGGATCGGGCAGGCCGTGGCCAGGATCGCCGAACGCGTCGAGGGAATCGCCGAGCGGGCCGAGCCCGCCGCCGCCGGTGACTTCGACCGGCTGCGGGACGTCAGGACCGACCTCGCCAGGTGCTGCCCGCCGGACCCCGAGGAGCCGGAGCCGTGCCCCGAGGCGTGCCCGGTGCCAGCGCTGGAGGCGTACGAGCCGGACGGTCAGGACTGGACGCCGGCCGATCCGCCGGACTCGGACGGAGGACCGCGGTGACGCTGTTCATCCAGAACGACGCGGTCGGTGCCGGAGCCGGCACCGTACAGCCGGAGTTGGCGATGGCGAACCTGACGGTGATCGCCAACCTCGACACCGGCATCGGCCTCGCCCCCGCGGCCGGCAACCTCCAACAGGTCACGTACGCGCGAACCGATCCGGGGATCCCGCCGACCCGGTTGGACGCCCTGGTCAACACGAACTTCGCCGTCAACCCGGCGGGGATCGACATCATCGTCCTGGCCGTCGGCCCCAACTTCACTCTCCGGGACGGCACGCTGATCACCACCGTTGGTGGCACGGCCCTGGCACCCGCCGGCACGACCGGACCGGGCGCCCCGCTCAACGGCACCGCCTCGTGCCTGGTCATCTACGACACCAGCGACAAGGGTGGTGAGGGATACTGCCTGGCCAGGGCCGGTAGTGGCGGCACGCTGGACCTACGACTGTCGTTGCCGGTGATGGCGTACCACGAGTTGTCGCACGCGTTCCGGATCGTCACCGGTGCCGTCCGCCAACTGACCTTCACCTGCAATCCGTCGTCGCCGGAGGAACGCGCGGCGATCACGGACGAGAACGACATGCGAAGTCAACTGGCGGCCATCAACGGCGAACCGGTGGTGCTCCGGGATCCCGGCAACCACTGCGGCCGGAGTTGTGGCGGCGGCGGCAACGGGAACTGTTGCATCGTCGCGTCGGTCTCGTCCGGCTCGCCGCTCTCGGTCGAGGTGGCCGAACTCCGCCGTCTGCGGGACCAGTTCCTCCGGCGGAGCGAGGTCGGCCACGCCTTCTTCGACTCGCTGCACTACGCGTACTACGGGTTCAGCCCCCAGGTCGTCGGCGTCATGGCCACCGACCTGGGCGTACGCGCGACAGCCCTGCACGGGTTCGTCCGGCCGCTGATCCGGATCCTGCACCTGATCCGCGACCACGCGATCGACGGTCTCGATCCGGACGAGCTTGGCCGACGGTGTGTCGACGCGCTCGGCGATCCGGCGGAGACCAGCGCGGCACGCTCGGCGCTGGTTCGGGCGCTCGCGATCATCCGGGATCGTGACGCGACCGGGTTGAGCCCGGCGGAGCAGACGGTGGCCGACCTGCTCGCCGGTCGGGCAGTGCCCGATCCGCACGTCTCCTGGGGCCTGATCGAGCCGGTACGGCTGTACCACCTCCTCCTCCGGCTGGTCCGCACCGGCGTGCCGTCGGCCGACGTCGGACGCTGGTTCGCCGATGCTGTCGACGACTGGGCCGGCAACCTGCCCATCGACGCCTGCTGGGGAGCGTTCGACCTCGTCACCGCCCGGCGCGAGCTCGATGTCCTGGAGTCGACGTTGCTGCGCGACCCCAGGCCCCGGAAGGTCTTCCTGCGCCGGCTCGCCGAGCGACACCCGACCGCGACCGCGCTCACGACGGCGGTCGCCGAACGGAGCGCCGCCAACGGACGGGACGCCACCGGACGGAACGCCAACGGACGGAACAGCGGCGCCGGACGTAGTGAAGGAGTGTCGACATGACCCACAGCGAGTCCGAGCCGTCGGTCGGCGGAGAACAAGAACCACGCCTGGAGGCCAGGATGGCGGGAATCTCCCGGCGGACGGGAGCGATCGAGCTGGCGGTGGAACTCAGCAACCCCAGCCCGGATCGCGCCGTGCACTACATCTCGGACCTGCGGGCCATCGTCTTCGACGACGCCACCGGACGATTTCTGGTACGCCTCACCGACGAGGGCCGCGAGTTGATCCCGTCGACGACGGGGGCGCTGCCCCGCTTCGCCCAGGTGGATCCGGCCAGCACGGCGGTGCTCTCGTTACGCCTGCCGGAGGAGATCGTCCGGATGCGGGTGCCCGAGATCCCTACCGCAGAGGTCGAGTTGGAGCGCCACGAACTGGGCCCGGATGCCGAGATCGAGGTCGTGATCGGCTGGAGCGACACCCCGTTCTATCCGGACACCCGTGGCCGCCGGAGCAGCGCGCCGAGTTCCGCCGTCGAGTGGGAGAAGGGGCAGGCCCGGTTGGTCATCCCCGGCGGCGAGGGCGGGTGACGGGGGTGCTGATGGCGTCGAGGGTCACCGCGCTGGCCAGGTGGCGGGCGGTGCGGCTGTCTCCCCGAAGGTAGAGGTGGCAGCCGGACCGGTCGTGACGGACGGCGAGTTAGCCAGAATGGTTCGATCACAAGGATGGGGCGAAGGCCGACGGCGCCCCACCGCCGGGGTGTTACGGCGCGGACATGAGTGTGTCCCAGGCTGCCATCGCGCAGCTGATGACCGTTTCCAGCTCGGCGCGGGTGGCGCCGTCGCGGGCTTGTATGGAGAGGCCCTGCACCACGGTTGTGTAGTAGCGGGCGATGGCGTCAAGGCTGGCGGGCGGCGCAGTGAGGTCGCCGTCGGTGACGCCGCGCGCGAGCCGGTCTTTGATGGTGGTGTGCTGGTCGCGCCGACGGTCGGCCAGGAACTCCCGGACCGCGTGGTTTTCCACGGCGCCGGTGGGCGCGGCGAGGATGAGCATGCAGTAATGCGGCGTGTCCCGGCGGGTGATCTCATCGGCGGTGGCGCGCAGCATGGCGTGGACGGCGGCGCGTGTGGTCGGTTGTTCGCGCAGCGCGCGCCTGGGCGGCTCACCCGAGGTCGTGCCGTAGAGCGCCATGACCTTGCGGAACAGTTCCTCCTTGCTGCCGAAGCAGGCGTAGATGCTGGCCGAGGCGATTCCCATGGCCTGGGCCAGGTCGTTGAGCGAGGCGCCCTCGTAGCCCCGCTCCCAGAACAGGTCCAGCGCCTGGCGCAGGGCGGTGTCCGGGTCGAATGTGCGCGGCCTACCGCGAGTAGCCACCGGCGTGCCTCTCCGTTCTTGTTTGTCGTTCGATCAAGTTTACCTTGACCTGGCCCAGCGGCCGTGACAGGGTTTGTTTGTCGTTCGATAATCAAAGAGGAAGCCGACCGCCGATGAGCATTCCCGCAACCATGCGTGCCCTGCAGCAGACGTCCCTGAACGGTCCGCAGGACCTCCGCCTGATCACCGACGCACCGGTACCGATCCCAGGCCCTGGCGAGGTCCTGATCCGGGTCACCGCCGCCGGCGTCAACTTCGTCGACATCTCGCAGACCCGCGGCACGTTCACAGGCGGTCCGCGGCCGCCGTATGTGGCGGGTGTCGAGGGCGCCGGTGAGATCACCGCCGTCGGCGAGGGGGTGACCGAACTGGAGCCCGGCGCCCACGTCATCGGCGTCAGCATCAAAGGCGGCGGCTTCGCCGAATACATGGTGCTGCCCGCCGCTGCGGCGGTCCCCGTGCCGGTCGGCTGGGCCGACGAGCAAGCGCTGGGCCTGGTCGTGAACTGGCCGACCGCGCTGGCCGCACTCAAGCCGCTGGGCGGTATCGCCGCAGGGCAGACCGTGCTGATCCACGCCGCTGCTGGCGGGACGGGCCAGGCCGCAGTGAGGATGGCCAAGCACTACGGCGCGACGGTGATCGCCGCGGCCTCGCCAGGCAAGCACGAGGTGGTCCAGGCACTGGGCGCCGACCACGTCATTGACTCCCGCGGCGCGGACCTCGCCGCCGAGGTCCTGCGGCTGACCGACGGCGCGGGCGCCGACCTCGTACTGGAGTCGGTCGGCGGCGCCACCCTCGACGCCAGCCTGGCCGCGACCAAGCGGGTTACCGGCCGGGTCGTCGTCTACGGCGTGGTCGGCGGAGAAGCCGCGATCAGCAACTGGGATCTGGTCTACAAGCACCAGATCCACGTCATCGGCCTGAACATCGGCATCCTGATCCAGACCGCACCGCAGATCTTCGGCCAGGTCATGGGCGAGATGTTCGGGCTCCTCGCGGCCGGGGTGCTCGGCCCCGGCCAGCCCACCACCTACGAGCTGGCCCAGGGGCCGAAGGCACTCGCCGAACTGGAAGCACGGGCCACCGTGGGCAAACTGGCACTGCTGCCCTGAGCGGACCAAGACGCCAAGTGGCGGATCCCCGGCATTGTGAGGGGCCACGGTTCACTGCTCGGGCATTGTCCGCAGAGCACACCGACTCGGGCCGGGTCGGACGACGCCGCGCGGTCATGGTGGGTGTCGGACAGCGACCTACCCGCGTGCAGTGGAGCGGTTAGTCGGCCACAGGCTGACCCGGGCGACCAGCGGGAAGCCGGTGTCCGAGGTCAGTCGTCCTCGCAACCGTAGCCATCCTTGTCGTGATCGAGCCGATAGACATCGTCGCCGATGACCCTCACCGGGCCGCTGACGTATGCCGGACCATCTCCGCTGCCACCCGCGCAGTCGACGTCGCTGGCGATCGGCACGCAGCCGCTGTAGTTCGGATCGCACTGCCGGCCCTCCTTCGTGCCGACCGCCACGACCTGGGTCACCGGCCGCTTGGTCACCACCTCCTTGACAAGCTTCTTGCCGGTCTGCACGCCGTCGACATATGTGACCTCGTAGGTAAGGGTCTTCGCCCCCTTCACTCCCGCAGTCCGAATCTTGCGCTTGCCCTTGGCCAGGGAGGAGTCCTTCACGGTCCGCTCCCCGAACGGGATACTGCGGATCTCGGTGATTTTCCGCTTCTCGCCCGTGGGGCTCGCCAAGGTGGGCTCGGGGCTCGCCGAGGTGGGCGCGGGGCTCGCGACTTCCGAGGCGTCAGTCGCGGGAGTACTCGACGACAACAAAGGCGGCGTGTTCGGCGCGGACGGATCCGCCAGCGGGGAGGTGCTTGCCGCATCGCGGTCGGGATCGACGCTGTTCCCAATCGCCGCCAGCCCGCCGCAACAGATCAGAAGTGAGAGCACCGGCCCACCGACAAAGAGCGCGACCTTCTGCCCTGGGCCGAGTCGACCGAGCAGGCCCGCTCGCGATGGAGGTACCCCGACCCGGGACGGCGCTCCGGCCGGCGGCTGATGCATCGATTGCCACCGTCCCGCCGCGTACCCGGACGGGTCGTGCGATTGATAGGTCACCGACGCAGTCTTGGCCCATGACTAGATCATCCATAGTGGTCGAGTGGCGACACTTCGTAATGCCGAATAGTCGTCGTAACGCCACCGACCGGTGCCGTCCCAAGCCAAAAGGCTCCGATTTCCGAGATACGGACGGCGGGCGATGGCGAGTCGCCGCGAGTCCTCCGGCGACTCGCCATCGCCCGCCGTACCCACGGTGGTCGTCACGGCAGGAGCAGCCCCCAGTAGGTCGCCCAGGGTACGAACGCCAGGCCGCCGGCGGCGAGTAGGCCGAGTCGAAGCCGGTCGGGGAAAGCGAGGTCGCGACGGTGGCGACGCCATGACAGGGCGGTCGCGACGGTGGCCACGACGGTGGCGACGGCGAGTACCTGCAACACGAGCCAGGCTACCGGTCGGCCGATCAGCACCGGTCCGACGGCGCTCGCCGCGGTGGCCAGCACGAAGAACAGATAGACCAGGAAGCCCGTCGTGGTGACCAGGCCGGTGGCGGCCAGCCAGCGGGCGGAGCGGCGTACCGGCGGAGCACCGCGCCGGCCACGGAACCGACGTACGGCGGCGGTCAACGGGTAGCCGGCGAAGGCCACCACGAACAGCAGCAGAGCGGCGAGGTGGAGCCACGGCGACTCGTACCAGGCCAGCGGGGTGAAGGTGGGGCTCGGAGCGTGCTGGGGCGGCGCCGGGTCGACGCTCGCGTTCGGCAGGGCGTCCGTCAGGCCGTCGATCCAGGACGCCTCGTAGTCGCCGTAGGTGGCCGGGATGCGGGCGAGCCGGTCGAATCCGCCGTTGGCGGTGACGTACAGGTTGTGCCGGACCTCGGGAACGAACCGGATCGTGTAGTGGCTGTTGCCGCCCCGATCCAACGCCCGCCGGATGATCTGGCTGCTCTCCCTCGGCAGGGCTTCGCGGTCGAGTTCCCCCCACTGGGCGAGGACCGGCTGGCGTACCCGGGCCCAGGCCGGCGCCGGATCGAAGAGAGCCTCGGGAAAGAGGCCCGCGCCGATCGTCATCCGTACCGCGGTCACCCGCATCGTGTGGGTGAAGGACCCGGAGACGCCGGCATGCCGCAACCGCTCGTCGTAGCACGAGGCGGTCTGGGCGGCGGGGGTCATGCCGACCGCGCCGACGGTGATCAGGAACTTCACGTCGGTCGAACGGCTCGCGGCCAGTGGTGCGGCGAACGCCCCCTCGGACAGCGCCCACATCCCGAGCCGGGCCGGATCGACGTCGGCGCGGGACCGCAGCAGCCGCAGGCCGGCGAGCGCGTCGTCGGCCAGCACCGAATAGTCGCGGCGCAGCAGGTTGTAGCCCTCGGTCCGCTTGTCGTAGGTGAGGGTCACGATCCCCCGCCGGGCGAACGCCTCGGCCGCGAGGCGCAGTTCCCGTCTGCCGCGATTGCCCGCTCCCTCCAGCATGACAACGGCGGGTCGGGGCCGTGCCGTCGAGACCGGCGCCAGGACGGTGCCGTGCAGGACCACGCCACCGACGCCGACGAAGGACACTTCGGTGGCGCTCAGCCCGTCCGGCGCGGCGTTCGCGGGGGCGGCCGGGACGACAAGGACCGAACAGCCGACTACGGCCACAGCCGCCAGGATCTGCGGCAGAAACCCAACCCGACCCTGTCTGGGTACGGTGGCCTCCCCGATTCGACCCGCTCCGCTCGTAGGAGCCGTGGTGTGCCGCATTGGCGCCATCCTCTGCAGGTGGAGTCGACGCGTCCGGCAAAGCGCCGTTCGCGGCATTCAGCCTCGGCTGCTCGTCCCGCCCCGACCAGGGCCATCGCCCCCGAGGTCGTGGGGGTGCAGACACCTGGACGGATCCGGGGGTCCGCCGCATCGACTCCGGTCGGTGCGGCCCATACCGTTGGTCCCGGTGCGGTAAGTGGGCGTACTACCTGGCGTCCAGATCACGGCGGGAAGAGTCATCAGGATGCGGCAGGAACTCCGACGCGGGGCCGGCGAGTTCGGGCAGTTGACCGTCGGTACGGCCATCGGGCTGGCCGCGCCGTTCCTGCTGGCCCTGACGCTGGTCTCGGTGCCGTCGAGCCTGGTGGCGGGCCTGGGCATCCCGCTCTTCGTCGGCGCCGTGTGGCTGACCCGTCGACTGGCCGACCTGCAACGCCACCGTGCCGCCGCCGTGCTGGGTGCACCGGTGCCGTCCCCCTACGCGCCGCTGTCCGGGGGCGTACTCGCCCGGACCCGGACGATGTTCGGCGACCGGGCCACCTGGCGGGACCTGGTCTGGTTGCTGTGCCAGCTTCCGGTGGGTCTGCTCAGTCTGGCGCTGGGAATCGGACTGTGGCTGGCGGCCGCGCAGTTCCTGGTCGCGCCGTTGTTGCGGGCGCTGCTGCCGACCCGGACGAGCTTCGATCCCGTGGTGCTGGAGATAACCGGCAGGTCCGGCCCGTTGACCTGGCTGATGGTGCCGGTCGGCGTCGGACTGGTGGTGCTCGCCTACCGCCTGCCCCGGCACCTCCTCGCCGGCCAGGCCCGGCTGGCGGGCGCGCTGCTGGGACCCACGTCCACCGCCCGGCTCTCCGCCCGGGTGGACCGGTTGACTGCCACCAGGGCCGCTGCCGTCGACGCGTCCGCCGTGGAGCTACGCCGTGTCGAGCGCGACCTGCACGACGGCGCCCAGGTACGCCTCGTCGCGGCGACCCTGAACCTCGGCATGGCAGAGGACGTCATCGACGCCGACCCGGCCGGCGCCAAGGTCCTGGTGGCCGAGGCGAAGGCCGGTGTCGGCGCCGCCCTGATGGAACTCCGCGACCTGGTACGCGGCATCCATCCGCCGGTGCTGGCCGATCGCGGCCTGACCGGGGCGGTCCAGGCTCTGGCGCTGAAGCTGACCAGCGGCATCCCGATCGAGCTGGATCTGCGACTCGACCGACGGCTGGCCGCGCCGGTGGAGTCAGCGGCGTACTTCGTCATCGCCGAGTCGCTGGGCAACGCGCTGCGGCACAGCGGCGCCACACGCATCCAGGTCACCGTCACCGACCGTCGGGAGGCGCTGCACATCACCGTCCGGGACGACGGTGCCGGTGGCGCCGAGCCGGCGCGCGGCAGCGGGCTGCGTGGCATCCAACGGAGGTTGTCCGCGTTCGACGGATCCCTCGACATCACCAGCCCGCCGGGCGGGCCCACCGTGCTGGTCATGGAACTGCCGTGCGGGTCCTGATCGCCGAGGATCAGCTACTGCTGCGGGACGGGCTGATCCGGATGCTGACCGCGTACGGCTTCGAGGTGGTGGCCGCCGTCGATGACGGTTCACGACTGGTCGAGGCGCTCGTCTCGCTCCGGCCGGACGTCGCCGTGGTCGACGTACGGCTGCCGCCGACCTTCACCGACGAGGGGCTGCGCGCCACCATCGCCGCCCGCGCCGAGGTACCCGGCCTGCCCGTCATGATCCTCTCCCAGTACGTCGAGCGGCTCTACGCCCGGGAACTGCTCTCCGACCGTGCCGGCGCGGTCGGGTACCTCCTGAAGGACCGGGTCGGCGACGTACGCCAGTTCGTCGATGCGATCCGTCAGGTCGCCGCCGGCGGTACGGTGATGGATCCGGAGGTCGTCGCCCAGTTGCTACACCGGCGCGACACCCTCGCCACGCTCACGCCCCGGGAGCGGGACGTGCTCCGGTTGATGGCCGAGGGACGCACCAACGCCGCGATCGCCGGGCACATGGTCATCACCGAGAAGTCGGTCAGCAACCACATCAACACGCTGTTCGCCAAGCTCGGCCTGCCCCCGGCGGGCAGCGGCCACCGCCGAGTGCTCGCCGTGCTGGCCTACCTCGACCGGTGACCCGATCCCGGACCTCGGCAGCCCATCCATGCCGGCAGGCGACAGTGTGTTCGTCGAGCGGTTCCACCGACGCGGCCGGGTCGCGCGTGGACCTGTCGGTCATCGTCGTGACTCCACCTCGGGTCGGGGATGCGAGTCGGGCTCGGCCCGGTCGGCCGGAGCGGGCTTCGGGACCGAGACGACCAGCTCGCCTTCGTCGATCCGGGCCGGATAGCTGGTCAGCGGTGGCTGGCCGGTCCTCGAGCAGCCGCTCGCGAGGTCGAACACGTGCTGGTGCAGCGGGCAGATCACGACCTCGGCGTCGGCCAGCCCGTCGGCGATGGGACCCCCCGCGTGCGGGCAGACCGCCGAGACGGCCCGCACCTCACCGGAGCGCAACAGGAACACGGCCACCATCTCGTCGCCGACCGCGTACGCCTGGCCCTCGCCCACGGTCAGCGCGTCGGCGCGGCCGAGCCGGAACTCGGTGACCGGCCCCGTCATCGGTCACCGTCCCCGGCCACGACGGGACCCACTACGGCGGAACCGGCCGCCACGGAGCCGGCCACCACGGGACCAGCCACCACGGGACCAGCCACGGCGGAACCGACTGCCGTCACCGGTGCGGAACTGGCCGCCGCCGGCGGCGTGCTCCGCACCGGTACCCGGGGCAGCGGCAACAGCGGCAGCGCCGGGCGGAACTGTCCCGGCGTCGCCGGGTCCGCGCCTTCCTTCCACGGATCCCGGTACGCGCCCACGGCGGCCTCCATCCGCTCGTCCAGGCCCTCGGCGATCCCCTCGCGGTCCTCGACGAGCAGTTCGCGGAGCCGCTCGATGCCGATCCGGGGCACGAACGCGTAGGTGCGTTCCAGCCAGTTCGCGCCCTCCCGGTAGTACTGGAGGAATCGGCCGGTGAGCCGGATCACCTCCTCGGGGGTGTCGACCGTGGCCAGCAGGTCGCCCTTGCGCACGTGGGCGCCGGCCGCGCCGCCGACGTAGATCTCCCACCGGCCGCCGTCGATCGCGACGGCACCGAGGTCCTTCACGTACGCCTCGGCGCAGTTGCGCGGGCAGCCGGTGACGGCGAGCTTCATCTTCCCGGGGCTCTCCAGACCCTGGAACCGGGACTCGATGGCGATGCCGAGCGCGGTCGAGTCGCCGACCCCGAACCGGCAGAACTCGCTGCCGACACAGGTCTTCACCGTCCGCATGCTCTTGCCGTAGGCGTATCCGGAGGGCATGTCGAGGTCGGCCCAGACCTTCGGCAGGTCCTCCTTCGGGATGCCGAGCAGGTCGATGCGCTGCCCGCCGGTGAGCTTCACCATCGGCACCCGGTACCGCTCGGCCACGTCGGCGATCCGGCGCAGCTGGGCGGGTGTGGTGACGCCGCCCTTCATCTGCGGTACGACGGAGAACGTCCCGTCGCGCTGGATGTTGGCGTGCACCCGGTCGTTGATGAACCGGGCGCCGCGCTCGTCCTCGTACTCGTCACCCCACATCATCCGCAGCAGGGAGACGAGACCCATCTTGCTCCGGACGTCCTCCCCGCCGCCGGCGAGCGCGTCGAAGACCGCCGACACGCTCTTGAGGCCCTGGGCCCGGATCGCCGCCATCAGCGCCGGCTTGTCCAGCGGTACGCCGGGGACGTACCAGTTCGCGGACGGATCCTCCTCGACGTCACCGCCGGCGGCCCACTCGACGATCTGGGTGACCAGCGACCGGCACGAGCCGCAGCCCTTGCCGGCCCGGGTGGTGTCCATCACCCCGGCAACGGTCCGCGCCCCGCCCCGTACCGCCTGGACCAGGGTGCCCTTGCTGACCCCGTTGCAGTTGCAGACCTGGGCACCGTCGTCGAGTTCGGCCACGGACACCTCGGCGGGTGGCCCGCCGAGGTCGAAGAGCAGCCGCACCCGCTCCTCCGGCAGCGGCAGCCCCCGGTCGAACGCCTGCATCAGGAAGCCGACCTTGCTCACGTCGCCGAGCAGCGTCGCGCCGACCAGCCGGTCGTCTCGGATGATCACGGACTTGTAGATCCCGCGCCTCGGCTCCGCGAAGACCACGGACTCGTCGTCGTCGCGTTCCGGCGCGATGATGCCCATCGCGGCCACGTCGACCCCGGCCACCTTCAGCTTGGTGGCCGTCCGGGAGCCGTGGTACGCGGCGGTGCGGTCCCGGCCGGTGATCTGGTCGGCCAGCACCCGTGCCTGCTCCCACAGCGGCGCCACCAGGCCGTAGGTCTGGCCCCGGTGCTGCACGCACTCGCCGACCGCGTAGATGTCCGGCTCGTCGAGCACCCGCAGGTGGTCGTCGACGACGATGGCCCGCTCCACGGGCAGCCCGCTGCGCTGGGCCAACTCGGTGTTCGGCCGGATACCGGCAGCGACCACCACCATGTCGCAGGCGAGGGTCCGGCCGTCGGCGAAACCGACCCCGGTCACCTTCTCCTTACCGAGCACCGCGGTGGTCTTCACGTCGACCTCGACGGCGATCCCGAGCTGCTCCACGCTGCGCCGCAGGATCGCCCCGCCCTGCCCGTCGAGCTGGGCGTTCATCAGGTGGCTCGCCGCGTGGACCAGGGTCACCGCGACGCCGTGCCGTTGCAGGCCGCGGGCGGCCTCCAGGCCGAGCAGGCCGCCGCCGATCACCACCGCGCGTTCGTGGTCGCGGGCGTACCGGATCATTCCCCGGGCGTCGTCGATGGTGCGGAAGGTGAAGACGCCCTGGTGGTAGCCGCGCCTGGGGTGGTGCATCCCGTCGATCGGCGGGACGAACGGTACGCTGCCGGTCGCGATGATCAGCTTGTCGTACGGGGTGACCGAGCCGTCGTCGGCGTGCACCGTGCGGGCGAACCGGTCGACCCGGTCCACCCGCACCCCGGCGCGCAGCTCGATGCCGTTCTCGGCGTACCAGGCGAGGCTGTTGAGGAAGATTCCGGCCTCGTCCTCGACACCGGAGAGCACGTTGGAGAGCAGGATCCGGTTGTAGTTGCCGTACGGCTCCGCGCCGAACATCGTGATCGTGAACCGGTCACCGCCGCCCCGTTCGAGGATCTCCTCGACGGTCCGGGCACCCGCCATGCCGTTGCCGACCACCACCAGGCGTTCCATCAGACCTCCACCAGCCCGAGGTCCAGTACGACCGATCCGCTCACCCCGTCCGGCGCGGCGATCTGCAACTCGACCACCGTGCCGCTGTCCAGGTCCTCGATCACCCGCAGCGGCACGTGCACGTGCGACCTGGCGCCGATCGGGAAGTACCGCATCGGCTTGCCGTCGCGCATCAGCAGTACGCAGATCAGCTCGCCGGTCGTGTTTCCGCCCCGGAAGTACACCGTCTGCGCCGTCACCCCCATCGGGACGGTGTAGACCAGCGCTCCGTCGAGCGGGGCGGGTGAGTCGATGCCCTTACCCTGGAACGGAAAGACGCCTTGCAGGAACCTCGGTGTCGAGACCACGTCAGTCATCCTTTCTGGAGCGCAGGGTCGGGGACGGTGCCGGCGGCCGCGCCGCCGGCTGGTCGGCCGCGTCGCCGACCCGGCGTACCGCGACCGCGCAGACCTTGAACGCCGGCATCCGGGAGTGCGGGTCGAGGGTCGGATCGGTCAACGCGTTCGCGCTGGCCGCCCCGCCCCAGTGGAACGGTGCGAAGACGGTGTCCGGGCGGATGCCGTCGGTGAGGTCGGCACGGAACACCGCGGTGCCGCGCCGGGTCCGCAGCTCGACGAGGTCGGCGGCGCCGATCCCGAGCCGGCGCGCCAGGTCCGGGTGCAGTTCCACCCTCGGGTCGTCCGCGCTCAGCTTCAGCGACCGGGCCCGCCGCGTCTGGTTGCCGCTCTGGTACTGCTGCATGATCCGGCCGGTGGTCAGCACGTACGGGTATTCGGCGTCGGGCTGCTCGGCCGGGTCCCGGTGGTCCACCCGGATGAACCGGGCCCGGCCGTCGGCGGTGGCGAACCGCTCGGCGAACAGCCGGGGCGTACCCGGGTGGTCCGGGGCCGGACACGGCCAGAAGACCCCGTCCTCGGCGTCGATCCGTTCGTACGAGATTCCGGCGTAGTCCGCGATCCCGCCCGCGCTGGCCCGACGCAGTTCCTCGAACACCGTCCGCGGGTCGGCCGAGAAGTACCGGCCCCGGCCCAGGCGGTCGGCCAGCAGGGCCAGCACGGTCAGGTCGTCGAGCACTCCGGCCGGCGGGGGCAGGACCTGGCGGCGGCGGATCACCCGCCCCTCCAGGTTGGTCATCGTGCCCTCCTCCTCGGCCCACTGCGCGGTCGGCAGCACCACGTCGGCGAGCGCGGCGGTCTCGGAGAGGAAGATGTCGGAGACTGCCAGGAAGTCCAGGGCGGCCAGCCGGTCCCGTACCCGGTTGCGGTCCGGTGCGGAGACCACGATGTTCGAGGCGAGCACGAGCAGGACGTGGACCCCGCCGTCGGTGCCGATCCGGTTCAGCAGTTCCATCGCCGACACTCCGGGGCCGGGTAGCTCGTCCGGGTCGATCCCCCAGACCCGGGCCACGTGGGCGCGGGCGGCCGGGTCGTCGATCCGCCGGTACCCGGGAAGCTGGTCGGCCTTCTGTCCGTGCTCCCGGCCGCCCTGCCCGTTGCCCTGGCCGGTGATCGTCCCGTATCCGGAGTACGGCCTGCCGGGCAGCCCCAACGCCAGGGCCAGGTTGATGTACGCCTGCGCCGTGTCGGTGCCGTTGGCGTGCTGCTCCGCACCGCGGGCGGTGAGGATCATCGCCGACGGCGCGGTGGCGAGCAGTTCGACGGTCCGGCGCAGGTCCGCGGTCGACACCCCGGTGAGCCGCTCCACCCGGTCCGGCCACCAGGCGGCGACTCCCGCGCGCACCGCGTCGAACCCGGTGGTGCGGTCGGCCACGTACGCCTCGTCAAGGTTGCCGGCCCGGATCGCGATGTGCAGCAGGCCGTTGGCCAGCGCGAGATCCGTGCCCGGGGTCGGTTGCAGGTGCAGCGTGCTCCCGCGGGCGGTTGCCGAGCGGCGCGGGTCGACCACGATGTGCGCCGCGCCGACGGCCCGGCCGGCGTCGAAGTACTGCATGGCGGGGGGCATCGTGTCGGCCGGGTTACTGCCGACCAGCAGCACCGCGCGCGCGTCGGCGACGTCAGCGAGCGGAAACGGCAGCCCGCGGTCGATCCCGAAGGCGCGGTTGGCCGCGGTCGCCGCCGACGACATGCAGAACCGACCATTGTAGTCGATGTGCGGGGTGCCGAGCGCCACCCGGGCGAACTTGCCGAACTGGTACGCCTTCTCGTTGGTGAGCCCGCCGCCGCCGAAGCAGCCGACGCCGGGCGGCCCATGCTCCCGCAGGCTGCGCCGGATCGCGTCGACGATCAGCCCGAGCGCCTCTTCCCAGGTGGCGGCACGGAACGGGCTCGACCGGTCGCCCTGCTCGGTCCGGACCAGCGGCGTGGTCAGCCGGTCGGGGTGGTCGAGCAGTTCCGGCGCGCTCCAACCCTTGGCGCACAGCCCGCCCCGGTTGGTGGGGAAGTCGGTCGGCTCGATCAGCGGCGCGCGGGGCGGGGCGACCCGCATGCTGACCCCGCACTGGAGTGAGCAGTACGGGCAGTGTGTCGCCGTCGGCGGGCCGGGAGGTTTCCCCATCCGCCGATGCTGGGCGCCTGTCGTTACTCATCGATATCGCGGCTGTTACTGGGGTTTGGCCAGACCTTCTCATCCGGACCGGAAACGGCGGTGGGGCCTCAGCCGCCGACGGAGTGGGGGCCGACGTAGCCGCCGCCGGGGACGCCGGGTATCCCGGACGGCCCTTTCCCGGAGCCGCCGCCAGGCGACCTCCCGGCGGCCCCGCCGACCTTGCCCGCCGCGCCCAGGTCCGTCGCGCAGTAGTTCTCCCCGGCCTGGTCCAGTCGACGGGAGAACTCCTCGGCAGCCTGTCGCAGGCTGTCGAGCCAGTGACCCCACCCGCCGGACAGCTGCGCGGCGGCGGCGGCGGACGCGCTGCCTGGCGCGCCGGTCCGCACACCGTCGGCCGCCGCCTGGAACTGCCGCCGGGCCATGCCGATGTCCCGGGCGATGGTGGTGGCGGCCCTGGCGGCCGTCTCAAGGGCACGGCAGTCGACCTCGAACCCGCTGTGCGTCATGTCGGTGCTCCGCTCTTCCTCACTCCTGCCACGGCACCGGTCGTCGTCGCGTGGGCGTCCGCCGTGTGCCGACCGGGCAACAGGGCCAGCAGTTCCGCCCAGACCGCGGTGGCGGCGGTGGGCGTGAAGACCTGGGTGGCATCGGCCGGCCCGGACCGCTCGATCGTCACGATCCACAGGCCCGCGTCGCCGGCGTCCAACACGTGCGGCCCTTCGGTGCCGTGCCGCCCGGATTCGTCGGCCCAGACCGACGACGCCCGCCAGGATGCCCGCCGCCGCTGGACCACGTCGACCATTACCGCCGCGTCACCGTCGGACAGGCCATCCGCGCTGAGCAGCCGTCTGAGCACCGCCGGCTCCTCTCCGGACACCAGCCGCCGCTCGACGATCGCCAGCAGGTCGCCGCCCACCCGGATCGGCGGGCGGTCCGGGGGTGGCGGACCGCGTCTGAGGTCGACGGTCTGCGCGAGAACGAACGGGATCATCATCGGGTCGACCATCGAGAGGTCGACGGCCCCGTCGCCGGCCGGCTCTCCGACGACGGCGGCGCGTGGCGTCGCCCAGATCGGGTACACCACCCGGCCGGAGGTGACGACCTCCACCGCGACACGGAGGCTGGGCCGGGAGACCACGGTGAGCAGCCGGTCGACCCAGCCGGCCAGCACACCACCGTGGAGGACACCGGCGGTGGTCAATGCCTCGGCCAGCAGTCGTCGTGAGCCGCCGGCCGGATCGTCGTCCCTCGCGCCGACGGTCGTCACCGCCGCGACCTCGATGTCGGTCAGCCGCAGCCTGCGCCGTACCGGGTCCGCTTCCGCCATGCTATTTCTCCCTGCCCGCCTGAGTCTCACCAGCCGATCGCGTCGCCGAACCCACCCGCGACGTCGCCGACCAGATCGGTTCCCGAGTCCCAGGCACCCTGCGCGTCGTCCAGGACGTCACCGCCGGCCTCCCACCCCCCTTC
>NZ_JADPUN010000048.1 GCF_015690345.1 Plantactinospora alkalitolerans
GCCCCGCCCCCGGCGCCACGACCGGCCGGCCCGGAACCGTTTCGGATGATCATGGGCGACTTCCGGTTCGACGACCGGACGATGGAACCGACCCGGATCGACCGGGTGGTCCGCACCGGCTCGGTGGAACAGTGGGAGATCGGCAACCGTGGCGGCATCCCGCACAACTTCCACGTGCACGGGGCGGCGTTCCAGGTGCTCGACGCCGACGGTGAGCCACCGGCGCCGTACCTGACCGGCGAGAAGGACACCGTGTACGTGCCGCCGGGCACGACGATACGGCTCCGCGTACGGTTCCTGGCACACTCGGACGTCCGGTCGCCGTACATGTTCCACTGCCACGTACTCGCCCATGAGGACGCCGGGATGATGGGACAATTCCTCACGGTGTCGGCCCAGGACGAACCCCTGGTGCCGGCCGACCTCACCGACGCCCACGTCGGTCACGGAAAGTGAGGTCTGATGGGCCGGCTCGACGTGTTGCTCGCCCTGGCCAGCGGGATCACCATCGCCGTCGCGACCGGGGTGGCGAGCGAGCCGTCGAGCCAGAGTTCGGGAGCGGCCGCCGGCACCCTCGGCATCGTGATGGGCGTCCTGCTGCTGTTCCGGCGTGCCCGGCCGGTCCTCGTGCTGATCCTGTCGCTGATCGCGGTCATGGGATACAACCTGACCGACTTTCCCAGCGTCTCGCCGATCTGGCCGCTCCTGGTCCCGCTCTACACGGTGGCTCGGGCGGGGCAGCCGCTGATCGGCGCGGCGGTCGGCACCGCCACGCTGCTCGTCTCCACCGGCTGGGTGCTGCACGTCGGCGTCGGCCCGCTCGAACTGCTCGACGGTGTGCTGCGCGAGGCCGCGCTGCTCGCCCTGGCCCTGGTCGCCGGGGCCGCCATCCGCAACGGTGAACTGTTCGCCCGGGAGGCGGCGGCCCGGCTCGCCGCCGAACAGGCGCAGCAGAGGCGGGAATCCGCCCGGCTGGTGCTGGCGGAGCGGATCCGGATCGCCCGGGAACTGCACGACGTCACCGCCCACACCGTCGCGGTGGTCGGCATCCAGGTCAACCTGGCCCGCGAGCTGATCGCGAGCGATCCCGACGCCGCCCGGGACCTGCTCGACCGGACCCGACAGGTCAACGTGGACGCGATAGCCGAGTTGCAACGGGCCGTACGCCTGCTGCGTGAGCCCGGATCGGCGGCCGAGCCCGACCGCAGGTCCCCGCCCGACGAGACGCTGCTGCCGGACCTGCTCGACCGCGCCTCCGAGGCCGGCCTGCGTACGACGTTGAGCGCCGACGGCGAACCGCGAGCCCTGCCACCGACCATCGGGCTGACGCTCTACCGGATCGCACAGGAATCGGTCACCAACGTGCTGCGCCACGCGAACGCCGGATCCGTCGCGGTGACGCTGCACTACGCGGCGGACGGGGTCGGCCTCGACATCGTCGACGACGGTACGGGCCGGACCATCGACCCAGGTACGGGCCGGACCGTCGACGCCGGTACGGGCCGGATCACCGACGCCGGTACCGGTGTCGATGCGGAGAGTGGAGAACCGTTGCCGGGATCCGACGGCGGCCACGGCCTGACCGGGATGCGGGAGCGGGCCGGAAGCCTCGGCGGGACGCTGCACGCCGGACCGCGACCCGAGGGCGGGTACGCCGTCCACGCCTGGCTGCCGCTGGCCGCGCCCAGGGGCACCGACGACGCGACGTCCGGCCCGCCCAGTGACCGAAAGGCCAGTGACCGAAAGGCCAGTGACCGAAAGGGCGTCGCCGGGCGCCCCGGGTGGGGGAGCATGCCCAGGTGACCATCCGGGTGCTCCTCGCCGACGACCAGCCGCTCGTCCGTGCCGGGCTACGTGGACTACTGGGCCTGGACGGCGATATCGACGTGGTGGCGGAGGCGGCCGACGGCCGCGAGGCGCTCCGGCTGATCCGGCAGACCCGGCCCGACGTGGCGCTGCTGGACATCCGCATGCCGCACCTGGACGGGCTCACGGTCACCGAGCAGGTCACCGCAGATCCGGTGACCGCCGACGTCCGGATCGTCGTGCTGACGACGTTCGAGGTCGATGCGTACATCTTCCAGGCGTTGCGGGCCGGGGCGAGCGGTTTCCTGGCGAAGACGGTCAGCCGCGAGGAACTGTGCCACGCCGTGCGGGTGGTCGCGGCCGGAGACGCACTGCTCAGCCCGGGCGTGACCCGCCGGGTCATCGCCGAGTTCGGCCGCCGTCCCGAACCCGCGCAGACGTCCCCGGAGCGGCTCGCCGTACTGACCGCACGGGAGCGCGAGGTGCTGGCGATGGTCGCGACCGGGTTGGGCAACACCGAGATCGGCCGCGCGTTGCGGATGAGCCCGCTGACCGCGAAGACCCACGTGAGCCGGATTCTCACCAAACTGGGCGTCCGGGACCGGGCCCAGCTGGTGGTGCTGGCGTACGAGACGGGTCTGGTCCGTCCCGGCGGCGCCGCTACCGCCGAACCCTGACCCCGGGGCCTACGTCCGGTCGGCCGGCTCGGGTGACGGGGTGCTCCAGAGGCTGCCGGCGGTACCCCGGGACAGGTGCGCCTCGTAGACCTCGACCTTGTTCCTGATCAGGTCGAGACACTCGTGCAACCCCGCGATCTGGTCGAGGACCCGTTGCTGGTGTCGGCGCAGAAGTTCGAGCCGCTCCTTCTCGTTGCCCGGCCCCTGACCGACCAACTCGGCGAGACGGCGGATCGTGGCCAGCGGCATTCCGGACGCCCGGAACTTCCGGCAGTTGGTGAGCCACTGCACGTCCCACTCGGTGTAGACGCGACGGCCGTTCGTCCTCCGCCGTACCTCGGTGGCGAGCAGCCCCTCACGCTCGTAGAGCCGGAGGGTGTGCACGCTCAAGCCGGTCCGTTCCGCGACCTGCCCGATGCTCAGGTCCGCCGGAATGTCGACCATGACCCGGAGCATACGCGTTGACCTAGACCACGCTCCAGCATCTACCTTCGCCCGCATGGACAAGCCACAGGACAACAATGGTTCGACGCTCGGTGCCCGGAGCACGGCGGCGGAGGTGGTGCGCGGTATCGACCTCTCCGGACAGCTCGCCCTCGTCACCGGCGGCTATTCGGGCCTCGGGCTGGAAACGACCCGGGCGCTCGCCGGTGCCGGCGCCCGGGTCGTCGTTCCCGCGAGGCGACGGGAGGCCGCCGAGGCAGCGCTCGCCGGAATCGACGGCGTCGAGGTCGACGAACTGGACCTGTCCGACCTCGCCAGCATCCGTGGCTTCGCCGAACGGTTCCTGAACTCCGGTCGCGCCCTCGACATCGTTCTCAACAATGCCGGGATCATGGCCTGTCCCGAGACCCGGGTCGGACCGGGCTGGGAGGCGCAGTTCGCCGTCAACCACCTTGGGCACTACGCGCTCGTCAACCTGCTCTGGACGGCGATCGCGCGTGCCGGCGCCGCCCGCGTCGTGGCGGTTTCCTCGGGGGTGAGCCCGGCGTCGTCGATGCGGTGGGACGACCCGCACTTCACCCACGGCTACGACAAGTGGCAGGCGTACGGCCAGGCGAAGGAGGCGAACAGGCTGTTCGCGGCGCGGCTCGACGTACTCGGTCGGGACGTCGGGGTGCGGGCGTTCTCGGTGCATCCCGGATACATCCTCACCCCGCTGCAACGCCACCTCGCGACGGCCGAAATGGTCGCCGCCGGCTGGATCGACGAGCACGGCAACCAGACGAACGCCGAGTTCAAGACGCCGGCGCAGGGCGCGGCGACGCAGGTCTGGGCGGCAACCTCGCCCCAACTGGCGCAGGTGGGCGGGGTGTACTGCATGGACTGCGCCATCGTCGACCCGATCGCCCTGAACCCGGGATCCGGCACCGGTGTGCGGACGGCCGATGACGATGCCGACGATGCCGTACGCCTGTGGGCGCTGTCCGCCGAACTCACCGGCATCGACGCCTTCGCCGCGCAGACGGGCGCCGGTTGCTAGGGTCGACGCCCTGGTCGGCGGGAGGGGTGGTGGCAGGACGTGCGGGTGACGATGACGAGCGTCGCGGCGGTACGGGCCGGCCGCGTGAACGAGGACTTCACCGGTGCGGTACCGACGGCGGCGGTACTTGTCGACGGCGCCGGCATCCCCGACACCGGTTCGATCTGCCGACACGGCGTGGCCTGGTACGCCACCCGCCTGGGCGGCAGCCTGCTCGGCCTGCTGTCACTCGTGCGGGGCCGCAGCCTGCCGGGGCTGCTCGCCGAGGCCATCGAGCAGGTGACGGACGACCACCGGGACAGTTGCGACGTCGCCAATCCCATCAGTCCGTCGGCGACGGTGGCCGCCCTGCGCCTGTGCGACGGTCTCGTCGAGTATCTGGTTCTCGGCGACGCCGTCCTCGTGCTCGACAGGGCGGACGGCGTCCCACTGGTCGTCTCCGACCCCCGGGAGGTGGACATCAGCCGGTCGTACCGGTCCGCGCTCGAAGCCACCGCCGAGGGTAGCGACGAGTACCGCCGACTTCTCCGGGAGCTGCGCGCCAACCGGAACCGGCCGGGCGGCTTCTGGGTGGCCAAGGACGACCCGATGGCGGCGGACGAGGCGGTCACCGGGAGCTGCCCGGTTTCCGAGCTGACCAGTGCCGTCCTGCTCAGCAACGGAGCCAGCCGCTTCGTCGACCGGTTCCGGCTGGCCGACTGGCCGGGGGCGATGGCGGTCCTGGCGTTGAGCGGGCCCACCGAGATCATTCGTCGGGTCCGGCAGGCGGAGGCACGCCACGCGGTGGCGGCGGACGATGCGACGATCGTGCACTGTACCGACCTCGCCGACCTCGGCCCTTCCGCGGACGAGGCAGGTAGTCCCGACCCGTAGCTGCTGGTCGACGCCGCTACGTCCCAGCCGCCACCGCGCCTGTGCGGAGTCGCCGCCGGACATCGGCTCCGGCGGCGACCGCGGAGATGACGGTTAGCCGCAGGTGCTGCCGTTGACGGTGAACGTGGCGGGGTTGGTGTTCGTGCCGTTGTGGGCTCCGTTGAATCCGAAGCCGACCGAGGCACCTGGTGCGACGTCGCCGTTGTAGCTGGCATTGGTGGCGGTGACGGTGGTGCCGGACTGGGTGACCGTGCTCGACCATGCCTGGGTGACGGTCTGCCCGCTGGGGAAGCCGAACCGGAGAGTCCAGCCGTTCCACCGGGTGGTGCCGGAGTTGGTGATGGTGATGCTGGCGGTGAAGCCGTTGTTCCAGCTGTTCGCCGAGTAGGTCACGGCACAGGAGCCGGTCGGGGTGCTGCCGCCGGCGGTCCGGAGGGTAACCGCCGGGGACAGTGCGGAGGTCTGCCCGGCGGTGTCTCGGGCACGTACGGCGATCGTGTACTCGGTGTCAGCGGTGAGACCGGTGAGCGTGGTGGAGGCGGTGGTCGTCGTGGCGACCACGGTCTGCGCGCCGCCCTGGACGCGGACGACGTCGTAGCCGGCGACGCCCTGGTCGTCCGTCGAGGCGGTCCAGGTCAGGCTCGCGCTGGAGGCGGTGATGGCTGAGGCGGTGGGCGTGCCCGGAGTGGTGGGTGGGTTGTCGGTGGGGGTGCTGCCGCTGCCGGCCTTCTCGGCGGCCCAGTTGGCGAGCCAGGCGAGGGCGGCGTTCCAGTTGATCGCGACCTCGTTCACGGACCAGGCGTTGATGTCGTCCAGGTAGCACTTCTGTGGCCGGCAGCCCGCGAGCTGCTGCTGGGCGACCGGGTCTTCCAGTCCCGCGTTCGGGCCACCGGCCAGCGCGCCGGGTGGTGCGGTCGGCAGGGATCCGTCGAGCTGATTGGCCCAGAAGCGGTGGTGGACGTTGCGAGCGGCGTGTTCGCCGTAGCCGGCCACGTAGGACTGGTTGTACGGGTTGCGGCCGAAGAAGTAGTCCAGGGTCTGGTAGACGCCGGCCCGATAGCGCTGCTGCCCGGTGAAGTCGTGGGCAAGGGCGAGGATCGTGGCGTTGTTGGCGGTGACGCCGTTGGAGCCCCAGTAGTAGCTGGCCGGGCTGCCCGCCGGAGCCGGGTAGCCCTGGCCGCTCATCGTGTTCAGCAGCCGGTCGGCGAAACCGGTGATCGCCGATCGGGTCGCCGAGATGTCGGAGGCGGCCAGTCCGTTGGGGACGATGGCGAGAGTGGTGTCACCGAGACCGGGAGTCCACCACCAGTCGTGGCCGCGCTGGTTGAACCCGGCGCCGCGGAAGAACGACGACGCGGTCAGGTCGGAGCGGTAGCCGGACTCGCCGGTGGTGACGTACAGCTCGGCGGCGGCCCAGTAGAACTCGTCGGCAACGCCGTCGCCGTCGGCGTAGGAGCCGCCGCCGGTGCCGTCGTTGGGGTCGGCCGGCCGATTCGGGTTGGCCTTGGCCGCCGTGTACGCCTTCCGCGCGGCCGCCAGCGCCCGTGCGGAGAAGGTCGGGTCGATGGTTCGCCACACCCGGGCCGCCTGGGCGGCGACCGCGGCGAGGTTGAGGCTGGCGGCGGTGGTGGGTGGCGACAGCAGCCGGGGTTGCGGGTCGGCGTCGGGCCGCAGGGGCAGTGCGGTCCAGTTCTGGTCGTGGATCTTGTGGTGGGCCATGCCTGCGAGCGTGCGCCCGTCGGGGACCTGCATCCTGAGGAGGAACTCGACCTCCCAGCGGGCCTCGTCGAGAATGTCGGGCACGCCGTTGCCGCGCTCGGGGATGGCCATTGTGCTGTCGCCGAGCGGCGCGGGGTCGGCGCCGGCCACGTTGACGGCCCGCTCGTACTCGTTGATCAGCTGCCAGGCGGAGATGCCGCCGTTGATCACGTACTTGCCGTGGTCGCCGGCGTCGTACCAGCCGCCGCGTACGTCCAGGTTGTAGCCGCAGGAGGTACGGCACGGCACGCTGTTGTCGCCCTGGTTGGGTGCGACGTTGACGTGCCCGGCCGGCCGGGCGTACTGCGCGCCGACGTGCTGGGACAGGATCGGGGTGCCGCTGCGCTGGTGGTAGAAGAACGCAAGTGCGTCGTACCGCAGCCGGCGGACGGCGTCGGCGGAGATGTCGAACGGGTGGCTGTTGGCGCCGGCGGCCGAGAGTACGTATCCGGTGCCGGCGGTGTCGAAGGAGGAGAAGTCGACGGTGTGCACGTTGTCGCCGGACAGCGAGTCGGTGCCGCGCACCGTGCTCTGCCCGGACGCGACCGTCGACCCTGCGGCGTTGCGGAGGGTCCACGCGATCGGCGCACCGGAGCTACTGACCACCGTGGCCTGCTTGGGCAGGCCGGGAACGTACGCCACCTGGTTGACCTTGACGACCGGGCCCGGATCAGGGGCGGCCGACGCGGGAGCGCCGAGGGCAACGAGGCTGCCGCACACCAGGACGGCTGTGGCCGCCGCGGCAACCGCGCGACGGTGAAGCTGAGGGGACATGAGTTTCTCCTGAAGTCGCGCACGACCGTCGTGGTGCCATGGAAAACATTCGTGGTATGGCAGAACGTTTCCGGCACCGACCGGTGCTCTCACCAGCCCGACGCGGCGTGCACAGCGGAAGTGCAGGGGAGGCGGTTGCCCATCCGCCCACGAGTGGTGGCCGTCGCGTGCGGCGGAACGCACCGCGTGTCAGGCCATTCATCGGCTCCACGAGCATCGTGCCTCAGGACCGATCGACCGTCAACGATCGTTCGAAATCGAGAAAGATTAAATCGACGGTGCCCGCTCAGCGTCGGCGGCGGCGCGCCGCCGAGCGGGAGTCCGTTGCCGAGCGGGAGTCTGCTGTCGGACGGGAGTCCGTTGGCGAGCGGGAGTCTGCTGTCGGACGGGAGTCCGTTGGCGAGCGGGAATCCGCTGTCGGACGGGAGTCCGTTGGCGGTGCGGTGCTGTCCCGCACGATGAGCGTGGTCGCCAGTTCGATCCGGTCGTGTTCTGGCCTGCGGCCATCGGCGAGGGCCAGTACCAGTTCCGCTGCGGTGGCACCCATCTTCAACAACGGCTGCTGCACGGTGGTCAGTGCCGGACCCACCCACTGCGCGAACGGAAGGTCGTCGAAACCGACCACGCTCAGCTCCTGCGGTATCCGCACTCCGGCGGCGCGGGCCGCCTCGTACACACCGAGGGCCTGCAGATCGTTGGCGGCGAAGATCGCGGTCGGTGGATCGGGGAGCGCCAGCAGGACGTCCGCCTCGGCGAAGCCGCCCTGCACGTACAGCGGCGCCGTTCGAACCAGGTCCGGGTCGAGGGAAATACCGGCGGCGTCCGCCCCGGCGCGGTAACCGTCCAGCCTCGCACGGCAGCACAGGAACTCGTCCGGTCCGTTGATCATTGCTATTCGGCGGTGGCCGAGCTCCAGCAGATGGCGGGCGGCCATGAGACCGCCGTTCCAGTTGGTCGCGCCGACGGAGGGGGTCTGATGCGCGGGCTCGCCGGACGGGTCCACGATCACCAGCGGAACCGCGCGGCTGGCCAACTGCCGCGATTGCAGTTCGGTGAGTTTGGCCGAGACCGCGACGACGCCGGCCGGCCGGCGGGCCAGAACATCCCGTGTCCACGCCTCGTCGGGGGTGAGGTGCCCGCCCATCTCGCTGACCGCCACGGCCAGCCCGTGCGGCCGGACCACCTGCGACACGCCTCGGACGATCTCCAGCGCCCACAGGCTGTCCAGCGCCTGGAAGACGACCTCGACCACCGGGGTCGTAGGCTCGGACTGCTCCTGGCGCCGGTAGCCATGGTCCTGGATGACCTGCTCGATCCGCAGCCGGGTGTCCGATGCCACGCCCCGACGCCCATTGAGCACCTTCGACACGGTTGGTGCGGACACGCCGGCCAGGTGGGCGATCCGTGCGACCGTCAATCCGCCGCGTCGGCGGCCGCTGTCGGGCTCGTCGGGACCGGGAACGTTCACGACCGCAGCCTAGGCGACGATCTCGGCTCGGCGGTGGGGCCCGTGCCACCCGCAACAGGGCGCCACCCGGCCCTGGCAACTCGGCCTCGCCGGGCTGGAGGTAGCACGCGACTGGCGGCGGAGGGCGATGCCGTCGTCGCGGCTGCGGCGGGCCGACCGGGACGGCGGGCCGACCGGGACGGCGCGCCTACCTGGAGGACAGCAGCTGCGCCAGCCGATCCAGGCCGCCCTTGATCAGTTGCGCGTACTCGTCATCGCCGAGCGCGCCGATCCCCGCCTGCGCACGCTGCAGGTGATCGCGGGCACGGTCGAGATCGCCGAGCTTGCGGTAGCACTCAGCCAGGTTGAGGTGCAACGACGGATACAGGCCCGCCACCGGCAGCGTCACCCCGGCCTCGGCAACCTGGGCATCGGTGAGCAGGTCGGCTGCCGCCAGCGCTCGCTGATCCCAGACCAATTCCTGTTGTACGTCGTCCTGCACGTCGGCCATCGCGTGTGCGAGGACGCAGATGTGCAGCGGATCGCCGTGCTCCCCGCCGATCTCATCCCAGATCTGCGCGAACAAGTCGCGAGCAGCCTCCCGCTGACCCTGGTGATGATGCAAACTCACCCCTTCGCCAATGCGGGTGAGCGTTGCATCGGTGATCATCGGCTGCTCCTGCACGGCTCATCTCGCGACGACGGCATCGATCGTACGTGCCTCGGAAGCATCGGCAGAGCCTCCCGACACCTCTGCCGCTTCAGTTGTGGCGTCCCAGCTCTCGCGATGGGCCCGGTCGTCGTCAGTCGACTTTGGCGAACATCCGGTCAGCCATCCGGAGCGAGTTCTCGATGGTGTCGAAGCCGCGCGGCAGCATGACACGTTCGTATGCGGCGACCGCCTCGGAAAGTGACTTCTCGCCGCGTACGGCAGAAATCAGCTCGCCGGACAGCGTGGCGGCGTCCCGCAGGGCGGTGTTGGCACCGACGCCGCCGGTCGGTGGCATGGTGTGGATGGCGTCGCCGAGCAGCGTCACCGGGCCGGAGTTCCACGTGTCGACGCGCTCGCTGGCCCGGATCATGATCGGGAAGAACGTGTCGGTGTCGGCGTGTGCGAAGAGCTTCCGGACCGCCGGATGCCAGTCGGTGGTGGCCTCGACGGCGATCTGCCACAGATCCTCCGACGGAAGCTTGAACAGCTTCTCGTCGGGGATGCCGAGACGTTCGGAGGCCGCGACGAGGGTGGTCATCAGGTAGTCCGACGCGCCCTCGGGCCGGGAGCGGAACCGCACCGTCGCGAATCCGGCACCGTATCCGTCGTCGTCGGCGACCCAGCAGAAACCGCGGTTGAAGTCCTCCGGGATGAGGGTGTCGGTGGTTTCGGTGATTGTCATCCGGCCGTAGACACACCGGAGGCCGACATCTCGTACGGCGGCGTGCGGAAGCAGTTGCCCGCGTACTGCCGAACCGACGCCGTCCGCGCCGACCAGCAGGTCGCCCTCGTCGCTGCCACCTTCGACGAACTCCACCCGGACCCGACCCGAACCAGTGACCTGGTAGCTGGCCACCGTCCGTCCGAACCGGACAGTGTCGGCCAGGCCGGTGAGCAGGCCCTGCCGGAACGTGTTCCGGTCCACGTGGGTGATCTCGTTGCTGGTGAGGCCCGGGAAGTCCTGGGCCATCACCCGCTCCAACCGGTGGGTGTACGCGGCGACCAGGTCACCGTTGACTCCGCTGGCGCGGCGGACCCGGTCGAGCACGTGCGCCGGCAGGCAGGTCCGGAGCGCGGCGTTGCCGTCCGGGTCGAGGTGGATGCGGTATCCCTGATTGCGGATCTGCGGCGTGGGGTCCTGCTCGTAGACGGCAACGTCCAGGCCGCCCTGGCGGAGCGCCTGCGCGAGCGCCAGCCCGCCGATGCCGGCGCCGGCAATGAGGACCCGTGCTCCGTCTGACATCTCGCTGTCCTTCCTCGAACGGGACGGTGCTGTCGACCTCATCAGGGTCAAACATCCGAATGACTTTGTCAAGCAGACGTATAATTAGCTTTGTCAAGCGTACGTATAATCAGCTCGTGCCGTCGTCGAGACCCCGTAGGTCACCCAAGCCGCAGGAGCGGCAACGCGACCCAGAACGCACCCGCCGGCGGATCCTCGACGCGGCAGCGGCCGAGTTCAGCGCGCACGGTTACGCGGGTGCCCGGATCCGGGCGATCGCCGCCAGGGCGGGCGTCAACCAGCAGTTGGTCTCGTACTACTTCGACGACAAAGAAGGCCTGTACCGGGCCATGTCACAGCAGTGGCAGCAGCGGCAACGCGAGCTGGTGCCACCGGGTACACCCATGCCGGAGCAGTTGCGCCGCTACGCCCTGGAGATGTTGCGCAACCCGGAGGGCGTGCGCGTCTTCGCCTGGAGCGGCCTGCAGTACACCGGCCCGGAGGACGACCCCGACGGTACCTCCCGTGCCCAGCTACTCGGCAGCAGCGTCGACGAGCTTCGGGCGCTGCAACAGTCCGGCCGGCTTCCGGCCGAGGTGGATCCGGCCTGCCTGCTGGTCATGCTGATGGCCGCCGCCATGGCGACCACAACCCTGCCGCACGTCATCGAAGGCGTCTGCGGCGTCGACCCCAGAACCCCCGAATTCGTCGAACACTTCGCCGACCAGGTAGCCATCCTCGCCCGGCTCGTCGGTCTGGAACCTGCCTGACCGCTGGCACTGGTTCGCGCCCAGGGATGGCGTGGGACGACCGGCTACCGGCGCTCGTAGAAGGTGATGCTCACGCCGCCCGACGCGGGACCCGGGTCGGAGCTCAACCAGGTGTTCGCGTTGAGGAAGGCGTAGGGGCCGGCTGCGCGGGCCTCGAAGGTCGGCACCAGCCGGCCGAATGGCCCGCAGTTGCGGACCAGGATCAACTCGCGGTCGTTGGTCAACAGGGTGTACCGGGCGTCCAGCGTCGTGGTCGAACCGATGAGCTGGTAGTCCGCGCCGCCGGCAAGGATCGATCCGGTCACCCGGCCGCTGGTCGTACCGCCGGTGATGGGGATGATGTTGCGGGTTCCGCGCTTGCTGGCGCCGACGGCGAGGCTGGAGCCGAGCGTGACGGATTCGGTGAACACGGTGGCGCCCCTCGTCCCGCTGCCCGCCGCGCAGTTCCAGAGTTGGTTGGGCTGGCCAGCGGGGTCCGTGAGCTGGATCAGCGGCTCGGCCGGGGACACGCCGGAGACGTCGTAGACGGTGAGTTCAATGGTGTTCGTCGCGGTGTTGACCACCCGGGTGCCGGCGAACGTCCCGGTGTTCAACCAGGCGTGCGGGCTTGAGTTCGGCGCCTCGAAATCGGGCACGATCCGGACCGTGGAGTCACCGCTGGGTGCGACACCGCAGCTGCGAAAATAGATGAGGGTGCCATCATTGGTACGCAGGACGTTGATCTCTTCGAGCTCGGTCGTTCCGTTGCTGAGTGTGAGTTCCAGGTCCAGCCCGCCGGGAAGAAGGGTGCCGCCGAGCCGCTCCCCGGTGAACGTGCCGCCCTTGACGTCGAGGATTCGGCGACGGCCGTACTGGGTGATGCCCACATCGTGGATGGTGCCGAGTTGGGCTGCGGCGCGGAGGACGAGCCGGCCGCGCGTCGGGGGCACGATCCCAGCGGGGGTACCGCACGTCCATGACGGGTCGGGCATGATCGTCGGCTCCGTGCCGCCTGGCGGCGTGGTCGGGGTGGGTGACGCCGTGGGCGGCGTTGTGGGTGACGCTGTGGGCGGCGGCGTGGGTGAACTCGGCACCGAGGGCGTGGCGCTCGGCGTGCCGGTCGGTCCGGACGGTGAGCTGGACGGGGTGATGCTGCCGGTGCAGGGCGTACCGTTGAGCGCGAAGTCGGTCGGCACCGGATTGGTGGCGCTGTTCCACGACCCGTTGAAGCCGAAGGATGCGCTCGTTCCGGTGGCGAGCGTGCCGTTCCAGGTGGTGTTGGCGACGGTGACCTGGGCGCCAGCCTGGCTGACGGAACCGTTCCAGAGTTGGGTGACCTGCTGTCCGGCGGTGAACGACCAGGTGAGTCGCCAACTGCTGATGGGATCGCCGAGGTTGGTGACGGCAACGTTGGCACCAAAGCCGCCGGGCCACTGGCTGGAGATCGTGTAGGTCACCCGGCATCCCGTGGCGGCGTAGGCCGAGGTGGCGACGCCGCCGCCGCCGACGATGACGGCGACGGCGATCACTCCCGCGAGCAGGGGCCGACAGTGGACGGTCCTCATCTGGTCCTCCTGGGTCGGCGGCCGAGCCGTCTCGCACGACGGGTTGCGTTGCCAACAGTGTCCCGATCGAGCGGAGGTTCGTCAATCGACACCCTTGGATGGATGAGTCGTAACCATCTTGACTTGTTCCCTGGTGGCGACGCGTTTCTCCGTCTTGGCCCGTTCCCTGGTGGCGGTGCGTTTCTTCGTCGAGTGGCGGCCGACGATCGCCCCACGGACGCCTCTCCAGCTTCGCGGCCACTGTCCTGCGGCCGCGAAGCTGGATGATCGAGAACTGCCTGTTACGCGGAGGGCCGAGACCATTCCGGTCGTTCCTGGTTGGTCCAGGCCCGTAGGGCCCACTCGGCCGGGCCGTACCGGTGCCGGCCCAGCCACCACGCGCTCAGCGCCAACTGTCCGCAGAAGACCGCGATCGCCAGGAGCAGGACCGTCAATGGTGCGAGTTCGCCGACCTGGCCGAGCCCGAGCCCCGTGAAGATCAGTACGCAGATCAGTGACTGGCCGAGATAGTTGGACAGCGACATTCGACCGGCGGGTGCGAGCGCCGAGGCCACCCGGGCACCGCGTTCGGTGCGGAACAGGCGCAGCGCGGTGGCAACGTATGCCGCCGTGAGCAGAGGGGCGGTGACGATGCTGATCATGAGGCCGGTCAGGTTGCCGGTGCCGCCGCCGACGACGAACAGCAGTGCGCCGGTCAGACCGAGCGGATAGCCGACAAGTTCGACGCGGCGCAGCAGCCGGCTGTGCCGGGCCACGTTGCCGAGCGCCTGGCGTTTGCCGGCCGCGAGGCCGAGCAGGAAGGCCGATAGCGCGAGGGGTCCCTGCACCGCCAGGGCTGAGACCATGGCCGGCAGGGAGCGGAGATGCTCGAGGATCACCGAACCGAGCCCTCCGCGCAGCGCATCGGTCGTGACCTGGCCGGCCGCGAGCGCCTCCGCGTGGTCCGGGGTGATGCTTGCGCCACTGACCGCGGCGAGCGCGACGAGGAACGCGATCGTCCCGAGCAGCGCGGTGGCGGCGATGACCGCGGTACGTGCGCTGATCTGCCTCGCGGCCAGCAGGACAAGCCCGAACACGGCGTACGTGCTCAGGATATCGCCGTGGAACAGCAGTACGGCGTGCAGGACGCCGAGGGCGAAGAGTCCGACGACCCGTCTGCGGAACTGGGGCACGAAGTCCACACCGCGACGGGCCGCGGACTCCATCTGCAGGGTGAAGCTGTACCCGAAGAGGAAGGCGAAGAGCAGGTAGGCCTTCATCGCGACCAGCATTTCCACCAGACTGATGACGCCCCGATCGATCCAGGAGTCAAAGCTGGGATCTCCGACCAGATGGAACGGGTAACCCGACGCGAAGTAGGTGATGTTGACGACCAGAATTCCGAGCAGCGCCAGGCCCCGTAGCGCGTCGACATCGGCGAGCCGTGGCCCGGCCGTCGACGTCGTCGCAGCCTCCTGGATCCCTGTTCCGTGTTCGACCGACGTGCTCACAATGCTCCTATGGGGTGCTCCGGGGCCTGAATCCTTCCGGGATCGACGCTATGTGTCGGTTCAGTCCCCGAACAGCCGGCAGCCGGGAGCGCGTGCGGTAGGTGGGCCCTACCATCGACGATCCGGCAGGCTGGACGGGGTGGTGTCGCCTCGACCGCCGCTCCGGCCCGAACACCGGGTCAGCCTCGCGGAACTCGCCGATCCGGCACCCACGACGAGGATCAGCTCGGCGATCCGGGCCACCGGTCCGGGCCGCGTACCTACGACGGCGAGACTCGTCGATGGCCTACCAGCCCGCAGCGCGCTCGGCACCCGACTGCCCGAACGCGTCGAAGCCGGCCGCATCGACCTGATGATCGACTTCCCCATGCATCCGCTCGTTCCGACCGGAGGGTGGGCGGGGTGGCGGTGTCAGACGGAACTCGGACGGTCGTGGTCGACCGGATGGTGTTCGCAGCCGGCTTCCGCCTCGACCGCTCCAGCTACGTCGCCTGCCTGGCGGTAACGGCGCGATGCCGGTGGCCCGCGGTCGGCCGTCGCACACTCAACGGGCTGGCCGGTCCCGTGCCTGCGAGATGCCTGACCGTGCACCGCTGTGGCCGCCGCTGTGGTGGGGCCGCTTGGCTGGTTCCAGCGTCGCCGCCATGCCCTCACACCCAAACCGGCATTTGTGTGCTCTGGCGAACACATGCCGAACTCACAGGCGCTCACAGCCGCTCACAGGGAGACGCTGCCGGCCGCTGTGAGAATTACTCTCCGTGGCTGTCGGGATCTCCGATGGCCTGTGAGCGCGGCAGGGCCCCGGACCCGATGCTGATCGACCGGGCGGCCTACACGGCGGACGCCGTCGCGCGTCCCTCCCCAACCAGCCTGGCCGTCTGTCCTGCCATCGCGGTCGCCGGCCTGCACAGCCGGGGCCCGCGCACCGTCACTCCGGACGGCATCACGGTCGTGGTGCGCCTGCTGGTCGACCGCCGCGACGAACTCGGCCGGGCCCGTACCGACATCATCAGCCGCATCCACCACCTGTTACTCGAACTCATCCCCGGCGGAGCGAAGAAGTTCCTCACCCGCGGCCAGGCCAGCTATCTGCTACGCACCGCCCCACCGCCGGCCGGCATCGTCGCTGCGACCCGCCACGACCTGGCTCGTGAGCTCATCGAGGAACTCACCATCATCGACGCCAAGATCCGGGCAGCCGACAAGCAACTGCGCCAGCTCGTCACCAACCACGGCAGCACTCTCACCGAGCTTCATGGGATCGGTCCGTCCGGGGCAGCCCGGCTGATCGGCGACATCGCAGACATCCACCGGTTCGCCACCGCCGCGCATTTCGCGTCCTGGAACGGCACCGCCCCGCTCGAAGCGTCCTCCGGCGACCAGCGCCGTCATCGGCTCTCCCGCGTCGGCAACCGGAGGATCAACCGGGTCCTGCACATCATGGCGATCGTTCAGCTACGCCGTGACACACCTGGCCGCGCCTACTATCGTCGCCGCCTCGCCGAGGGCAAGACGACGATGGAAGCCCTCCGCGCTCTCAAGCGCCACCTATCCGATGTCGTCTTCAAGCGAATGCTCCACGACGCAAGATGTGGCCGAGCTGGTGAAAGGGGTCCGGGAGGACACTCGGGAGCGACTCTGCAATCCAACGCGGACGGCCCGATCCCGACAGCCGCCTCTTCGGACAAGTCACAACCCGGACCCGCCACCACGAAGCCTAAAACAAAATCGCCATGATCCCTTGACCTAGAGGGGAACCAGAACAGGGCGGTCGATCTTGATGCCAAACCATGTCTGAATGAGCTGATTTAACTGACCCTCTTGGTGATTTCATCCTGCGGTCGAACGTTTCATTGTCCGGGCACCCACACAATCGAAGCGCTATTGGTTCGCGACGGGTGTCGGAACTGCGCAGGTCCGGCTCGGCGGCGTCTCGTCCGGCAGATATTCCTTCCAGCTGGCGAGGGAGATTGCCTCGAGTCCCTCGCAGAGTTGCTTGTCAGGATCGGTGAACACGTCCGGGTTCCATTCCAGAATCTGCTGGTCGTCGCCGACGCTGAACAGGCGGCTGTCATCGGGGCTGAAGACCAAGCCGTTGACCGGGCCGGAATGCCCGACCAGCGGTGTGCCCCGCGACGCTCCGTCGCGCGTGCGCCAGAGCCGGATCGTGCCGTCCGAGCCGGCGCCGGCCACCGTCTGCCCGTCACGGCTCAGCGCCACCGAGAGCGCCGGGCCGGCCTGGACCGATAGCTGGAGCTGGCGCAACGGCTTGTCCGACACGGTGTCCCACAGCCGGGTGACCCCGTCGCCGTACGTGGCAGCCAGCAGACCTGGCATCGACGCCGAGTACGCGACCTGGAACGCCGCCTGCATCTCGGTCCGCGGACCGTAGGCCAGCTGTTTCACCGACCTCTTGACCAGCACGTCCCAGATCGCCACCACCCCCGACTGGTAGGCCACCGCCAGCCGCGGTCCGTTCTGGGTGAAGGCAAGACCGTAGGCGCCATCGTCGGTGGGCAAGGTCAGGGTGGCGGTCTGCTGCCGGGTCCGCGGATTCCACACGTACACCGACCCGTTCTCGTTCCCGGCGGCCAGCAGGTCGCCCTCGGGGCTGAACGCTACGGAGATGAACTGCCGCAGCGGAACCGTCCCGGCCTTGACCGGCAGTCCGCGCAGGAGGGCGCGGGTGTTCGGGTTCCAGAGACGTACCGTCCGATCGGCGCTCGCGCTCGCCAGCAGGCCGCCGTCGCTGCTGAACGCGACGGCATTCACGACATCGCTGTGGTCGCCCTTCGTGCCACCCGTAAACTTGCCGAGGCCCGTCAACCGCGTCGCCAGCCGCGCGGCGAGCTCGCCGGTCAGCTCGTCACGGCCGTAGAGGATCTTGGCGTGCTCCGTTAGATCGGGCCACAGGCCCAGGTACGGCGAGCCCGGCCACTCCGCCTCGTCGGCGGATCCGCGGGGCCTGCTTACTTACTCGGATCTTGTTGAGATCGTTTTACTACTCCAGCCCGGCGGTGATGACTTCCATAGAAGCTTTGAATGCCTCGATCGCCTGGGTTCGGTACTGCGATTTCTTGTCACCCTTCACGTCCGTCGTGATGTAGCCGAACTCAGCGCTCACCGAGATGTTGTCCTTGACGGTCTCGAAGCGGAAGTTGTACAGGTATCCGTGGATGCCATTCTTGCACGGCTCGTTCGCGCACGGTAACGAGTTGGTCAACGGACCTGTGTCATCGAGGGCGAGCAGCTTCTCCACCTGAGGGGTGTATTTCGGGAACGGCACCCGCTGGCGTTCTTTTTCCGTCAAAACGCCATAGTTGAACCGGGCTCTACCGAAGACAGATGCCTTGGTGGCTACCTCGTAGTAATCACCTTCCGGTTCGATACCGCACATTGGTGCATTGGTCGCAAATTTTGGGTGGTAGTACTTGGCGGCGTACCGGACGGTACCGTCGCCTGGCAGCGTCACCGTTTCTTCCAGCGCGTCGCAGACCGCCTCGAGGCTAGCCTCGCTGGCTGGCGCAGTGGACCCTTGGACAGTGGAGTCCGGGGATGGCGACTTCGACTTGTCATCGCCGGGGTTGGCTGACGATGTGCAGCCCGCCAGCATAAGTGTGACGGCGGCGCCGATCACCGCTTGCCTCATCACCGGGTCGCCTCCGTCTCGTATTGCTGCCCGTCCTGGTCGTCGCCGCCTGGGGTCGTGTCGTTGACATAGGAGGGCGCACCCGGTATGTGCACCTGCCAGCCGGTGCGGTCAGTGTCCTGCGCCCAGTCTAGGGCCTCGCTCGGAGCGGGGGGCTCGTCCCAATCCGCCATAGTGGCGTCGAAGGCGGCCTTGGCATCAGCGTCTGTCGCCGCGTAGGCCTGCGCCGCCGCCTTGATCTGCTCGCCCGCGGCGTAGAGGCGTCCACAGGCGGTCTTCAAATACTCGCTGTACTCCACGACGAGGGCCTTGACCTTCGGGTCGGCGGGGCCTTCGGATCCGTCCTTAGTGGCCAGCGAAGCGTCGGCCGCTTGGACGTCGCCGATTTTCGGAATGAGCCGTTGCTCGTAGAACTCCGCGCATTCAAAGCAGGTGTCGGCGAACTCCAAGACGGTATCGACCTCGACGTGAAACCCTTCCTGGCTGCCGCTGCCGGTGGCGGTGTTCTCGGTCAGGTCGTACAGCTCCAGGTTGAAGCTGTGAATCTCGAAAACGGTGTCGTGGAGGCTGTGGATGCCGTTGTTGTAGTCGTTCTCCCGGGAGAACAGGTCGTTGGCCTGCTCGTCGAGATGGCCCCAGAGAGCGGTGATCACCGCCTCGACATCGTGGGCGTAAACGGTATGTTTGATCTTCGGTGCGAAGTTCTGCCCCATGATGCCGATAAGCTGAACACTCGCGCCGACAGCCCCCGCCACCGGGACCCAACCGCCGGCGATGCTGAGCGCCGTGCCCATCCCCTGGAAGGTCTGCCACACCGGGTTGAGGTCGGTGGTGACCACCCTGGTCTCATCGAGTGCTTTGCTGGCGTCGCTGAGGATTTTCAGCGAGCCGGAACGCATCTCCTGGATGATGGTGCCTCTGGCGCTGTAGAGGTTGTGGATGCTCCCGGCGATCCCGGCGGTGTTGAAAAGGGTCGGAGCGATCGAGGCGAAGAAGCCGTCTTTGAGGGCGTCGGCGGCCAGCCCTGTCCAGGCTTGATACCAGAGCCCATTCTGGCCGCTCGCGCCGACGAGCTTGTCAATCTTGTTGATCAGGTCGGCGTTGCTCGCGGGCACGAAGCCGGCACTGGACTGCAGGCCCAGGGCAGCGCCGATCGCGAGGATCGCCTGCTGCGCGTCCTCGATCGCGCGCTGATCATGCCTGTCGAACTTCGGCAGCTTGGCGAGAACCTCGCTGCCTTCACAGTAGGCCCAGTACTCGACGCTCTGCATGATCGAATCCATGCCGCAATCGATCTCGCTCGGCGCGATTACTTCATTGCCGTAGCGATCGGTCGTGAGCAACAGCCCGGAGGTCTGCTGCTGGCTGTTGATGCGTCCCGGGCAGGAGGGCATACCGCCTTGCTGGTCGCTCTTCGCCCATTCGACGACCTCGCATGGGCCATAGACCAGGTGAAGCCGGTTGATCGGATCGCAGTAGTCCCAGAGGTCCTCCCCATAGGGAGCCTGGTAGCGGTGGAACGCGGTCTTGACTGTGTCGTTCTGCCAGCAGGCGATCGCGGTCTCTTGGCGCCAACGTTTCGTCAGGGCCTTGCGGAACCCGTTCACCTCAGCTTCGAGGCGGGCGTAGAAATTGGTGTCGTAGATGATGTCGCCGGACATGAAGATCTCCCCGTGTCGAGGGTTCCGAGCCACTCGAGCCGTGCAGCGGCACCTGCCTGGCCGGGCACCGATTGACGTGTCCTAGTCGCACAGGCGTCATCGCGTCCACGGCTGAGCTAGTTGGCGGAGCCGGCGAGCGCGGCCGCACTGACATCGAGCATACTCGTTCCTTGACCCTTCTCGGACATGATCTTGCAGGTCAGAGCCCGGTGGCGGGAGTCGGTGATCGATGAAGGCGAGGGTCCAGGTAAGGCAGCAAATCTGTGAGAGGGCGGTCGCGAACCGTTTAGGTTGATCTACGTGTTGGGTCCGTTTGGAAATCGTTCTGCGGATCCACGGAGATAGTGATCATTCGATGGCGTGACAGATGAACATCGGTCGCTTCTGGCGTGCTGGCTGCACGGGTCATGAGCGCACGCAAGCCGTACCCAGCGGCGTCACCGATGAACAGTGGGCGCTGATCGGCCCGTTCCTGGACGCCTGAAGAGCCAAGCGGATCTCGGTCGCCGGCGCCACGGCGAACAAGATCTCCGAGAGATTGTCAACTTGATCCTGTATCAAAATGGGCCGGTTGCCAGTGGGCGTACCTGCCACACGACCTGCCCCAGAAACCAGTGACTTACGACTATTTTGGCCTCTGGTGCGACGACGGCACCGACCAGGTGATCCACGACCTGTTGCGCTGCCAGACCCGGGAGACGACCAGCCGGCGCGAGGACCCGGCCGCGGTCGCCCTCGACACACGTGGTTCACCGTCCGAGCCGCCAGAACCATGGCATAACCGCGCAAGACCTGCCGGTAGTAACGCTCCTCTTTCAATTCGTCGATGTGAATCAGATGACTTACTATCATCGGCAGATCCGCGCACCCCGCACCCGGGTCGCCTCATGATCATTTGCACGAAGGGTGAACGGGCTCTGGAGCTACCGCCGGCACCACTGTGGTCAAAAGCCAGGAGTGGTTCCGGTTCGCACGAACCATGTCCGAAGCCGCCGAGACTCCGCCCAGCGCCATAGCTGACAAGATCGATCACGAAGTTCGCGACAGAGCCCCGATCTCGCGAACGAAGCCGTCCTGCTGTTCCTCGACCGCCACACCGGTACGCCGCTGGCGGTCACCGACACCCACCTGCACCTGCTGCGGGTGGGGAACCGCCCCGACGAGGGTAGGCCTGACACCCGAGAGCCGCGCATCCTGTGGAGCATGGACCGGCGGCACACCGCCTGGATCGACGCCCAGCACGGCTCAACCCGGGCGCTGCTCTTCCAATCACCATCAAGTTCGACGACGGCCGGGCGGGGCTTCGGCGTCACCGCTGGATCGAAGTGAGAGAAGCGCGTCGTCGAGGGGATTGGGCATGCCCGGGCCGTCACCTGCTGTGCACCACGTGTGCTCTGCCGTCCCTGACCGGCGGTGAGTGATGCTGCCTGATCATGATCGCCCGTGCGGGTCCGCCCGTCCGGCCCGATCACGTGCGGTCGGTGTGCGGTCTCCCGGTGGCGGTGCCAGCGCTGATCGCCGTTGGGGCTCCCTGCGGTACGCTGACAGCCGCCGCTAGGTAGTGTGGATCACCGCGCCCTCGTAGCTCAGGGGATAGAGCATCGGTTTCCTAATTTGGATTACCGATGTCGATGTTGGCCGCCGACCTGCAGGTCTCTTCGCTGACTTAATTCATTCTTTGTTCAACGCTGCTCGTTGCGTGCTCCCTCGTCTAATAGTCGGACAGTTTTGGCAGCGGTTCGTTGGATAAAGAGTTGGGCGACACGTGACACCGTGTTGGCCCAAGGTGCCGATGGTGGCGGCGGGGACCATCGGCGCCCGCAGGTGCGAGCTTGGCCCGTTGAATCCAGAAGCCTCTGCGTGTTCCGAAACCGTCGTGGTTCAGCGCGGTGCGGCGGGTGTTTGGCGGCATCGGGCCAAGACTGGAGTCACGTCTCGGACCGTACTTGGGCCGAGTGGTTTTGCGGTGTTTTTGAAGAAGCTATGTAGGGCAACCGAGGCAGAGGGTGCTGGCGAGCTATGTGCAATGCCGCCCCGCCTCGGGGAAGGCCGTCGGCCGTGCTCGTGTCGCCGGTTCCCCCTAAGCGTCATCCCTGGGATGAGCCGTTCGGACCCGAGGCGGGGCATCTTTGCGGTCTTGCGTCCGTGGGCGTCGAGTCGCTCAACCAACAGGTCGAACGACGTGGCCTGCTCGAAGGCGTCGCCGTTGCGTAACCGTTCAGCGAGGAGGTCCTTGTCATCGAGTTCTACCCAGACGTACGGCTGGCAGGTCACCGGCACTCCATTGCGCTCGTACCGCCACGGCCCGGTTTTGGCGATCGCTCGCTGCACTTCTAATTGGACCAGGCACTCCGTACCGGCCGGATCGCCCTCGCCGGCCAGTGCGTCCGCCGGACCGGCCGGCACCGGTACGCCCGCCGGCCACGGCGGGAGCGCGGTTGCTCTCGGGTGCCACGATGGCGGTGTGGCTGAAGAGGGGCAGGTGTTCGGCTTCCATCGCGTCTTCGAAGGCCCCTCCGTTCGGATCGCGACGGGCTCGCTGCTCGCCCTGCCGGGACGCGTGGCCTCCATGCACGAACTCGCGCACCAATCCCTGACCGAGGGGACCTCGTTCGGCCACCTGATGTCGATCTGCGCGGTGTACGACCGCGTCGCACCGTCGCGTACCGCGAACCTGCACCGGCTCGCCAGCCAGTGCCGTACGGTCCACGAGTCCCTCGCCACGTTCGAGAGCGTCTGGATGGCGGCCGACGGCGACCTGTCCGTGCTCGCCGGGTCCCGCGAATACCTGAGCTGGTACCGAGACGCCGCCGAGGCCGTGCCATTCGCCGACTACAGCAGGCTCACGCTGCTCGCCATCCAGACCATCGCGTCCGCCTGCATGAACGGCCCGGTCCTGCACGGCCTGGCCCGGTCGGGGCCCGATGACCCGGCCGCGTGGCGGGTTGCGGCGCCGGACCGGCCCGACCGTCGGTTGGCACTGTTCCATCGCGGTGTGCCGGCGGAATTCTGGTCCGAGACTTGGCGGGGATGTCGGGATCTGCTCGGGGAAGAGGCGTGGCCGGTGTTCGTGCCGCCGGCGCCGTCGGCCGCCGCGCTCACCCGGACGTTCAGCGAGGAGTTCGACCCGCTGGTTTCGCGGGTCGCCGACTACCTGGACGAGCGCATCGAGGGCCTGCTGGAGAAGCATGGCGTCCGCACGGTGGGGAGCAGCGCCGACGATCTCCAGGCGGCCGTCGAGGCGGTGGAGGCGGCCGCGCCGGCAAGCCGAGGACGGATGAGTTTCGCCGACGACCTCACCGCGAGCGAACGGACCCTCGCACACTTCTTCCGGGAACGGGTTCTGCTATCCGACGAGCCCCGACCGGCACGGATACTCACCCTGGACGACCCCCTGAGGTTTCCGTTCATCCAGGCCGGACACGACGGTGGACCACCCTTCGTCTACGTGATCGTGCGTGCCGCCAGCAGGCTGCTCGACCAGTTCAGCTTTCCCGAGGGAGACCGCTACCGGCTGACGACACTGGGGAACACCCTCCTGACTCTGATCGTCGCGCGGGGTCCAGACGGCGAATGGCTGCTCCTCGACCTCCAGCGACCCGCGGAGATGGCAGATCTGGCCAACCTGCTCGCGGGCCACGCCGAAATCCACCTCACCTGGTCGCTGGCGTCCCTGGCCGAGGCGACGAACGACGACCCGGACGCCAGCGGCAGGCCACTGGCCACGGCGGTCCGGGCCATGGAACTCGCTGACTTCAGCCTGGCGCTGCTCGACTTCCCGATCGTGGCGGCGATCCGCGGCTGGGCGAAGCAACGACTGCGGTTCCGCTACACCTCCGGCATCGTCCGAGTGAACGGCACCAACCAGCTGCACCTGGTCACGATGCAATTCCCGGGGCGGGACAATCTCGTGATCGTGCTGTGCGGCGGTCACCAGGAGTGGGGGCTGCGGCGCTTTCTCGACGAGGAATACCCGGACGCCACCTGGGACCCGGACCTGCTCCCCGAGAACTCCCAGGACACGGCGCTGCGCACCCTGCCGTTGCTGCTCCGCTCCGAACACGTCATCGACTACCGAGCCCTCCTCACGACCAGAAGGATGACCTGATGCCGGACCTCGTGACCCTCCTGACCACGGACGACGCCGAGCCCGTGACGCTCTCCAGCACCGAGGTCGAGGTGTGGTGGCTCGAAGCGGCCGGCGACACCTACCCGGGACGGCAGGGGTTGCAGGTCGTCCTCGACGTGATCAAGGAGTCCGGAGCCGACGACGGGCAGTTCGCCTTCCGGCCGTCCGGCTGGGAGGTCCGGCTGAGTCGGTCCGCCGCACAGAGCCTGCTCACCTCGGCAATCCTCGGTGGAGTGCTGGCAGTCGTCGGCGCCGACCAGCTCCCCGCCGCGGTGCTGGCCGCGGCCGTACCGCTGCTCTTCGACATCCAGAAGGTGCGGCTCTCCGGCGGTGAGCACTACCTGCTGGCCCGGCTCCGCGCGGTCCCGGGTGCGACTGGCTCGACCACCACGGCGGAGGAACTCCACGCCCTGCTCCCCGAGGAGCTACGCGACCAGACCTCCCTCGTCGACTTCATGGAATTCCTCGACGCCTGCCACCGTGCCGGCCAGGCCGACGTGAACGCCGACGGCAGCGTCCTCCTGCACGCCCTCGCCGACCGGAAGTTCCGCATCAACTTCCGCTGACCGCCGGTGACGGGCGGAACCGGCAGCTTCCACCGGCGGAACCGGCCCACACTTGGGGCAGGGTCAGCGGGACAGGGTGCGTTCGGCCAGTTCGTGGAGGACCGTCCGCATGTCCCCGGTGCGGTGCAGAGTGCGGCGCTGGCATGTGGCGCCGTTTGCCGACCCGGCGCAGCCGGAAGCGCACAAAATCGAGGTGGCCGTGTTCCCGCAGGGCTCTCCCGACGGTCGAGAACAGATTGCCGACGAGTTCCCAGGCGGGCCGCGCGGTACCGAGCCGCGCCGGGTGGCGATACACGGCGGCGATTCTCGAAATGCCACTTTAGCTGGGCTACCTCAGACGGCGCCTGGAGGCAGCCGGCGGCAACGTCGAGATCCGGAGGATTGATTCGCTCGACGAGGCCGCCGGCCTCGCTCCGGTTGTCGTCAACTGCACTGGCTTGCTGCACTGGCTTGGGCGCCCGAGATCTCGTCCCGGATTCAGACCTGACACGGATCCGGGGGCAGAAGGTGCTTGGGGGCGGCGGCCGAGTCGTGCCAGACCAGGCGGAGAGGTCGCAAGTCCCTTCGACGGGTCGCGGCGGTCGGCAGACTGGCGCTTCCGTCCGCCGTTGCGCGTTGGCTCGTCGTGTCGCGTGCAGGGTCTTCAGCCAGGGTGTTCGAGGGGTCAGGACGATCCTGGGTTGTTCCTCCGCAGTCGCGGCGATGTCGTTGAGAGGGCGAACAACGGCTCGGCGAGATCCGGGGCCGCGTGCTCGAGTTCTGGTCGGCGTCCGGCTTCGATCAGGGTCACGGCCAGGCCTGCGAGGTCCACACGCGCGGGTTCGTCGCCACCGGCCATGGCGCGCAACGCGAGGACGAGTATGCGGCCGTCGATGCTGTCCGCGTGCTTTTGGATCAGGGTGGTTGCGAGGCTGGCACCGTACCCGTCGTGTGCGGCTTGCGAGGTTGCCAGGCAGTAGATGGCGCTGGCGGCGGCAACGGGAGTAACGACCGCCTCGTCGATGAGTTGGTGGATGATTCCGCACACCTCTTCTGCGGGCAGACGGTAGGCGTCGGCGCGCATGGTGCCCAGCAGCAGTTCGGTGACATCTGCATTCGCGGTCAACAGCTTGCTGCGGGCGAGGTCCGTAGCGGCCTCGGACGCGGTCTTGTAAACCGCGACCAGGTCTTCCGGCGAGGGGCTTTGCGAGATCGCCAGCCACATCCGTGTGAGGCTGTGCGCCACCGAGCTGTGACGGCCGTCTTCCGGTGCGGTGAATTGAGTCAGCGCGGCGGGTATCCGACGGATCAACGGCTCCAAGGCGTGCAGCAGGGCGTCATCGCTTAGGTGGTTGCTTATTTGCATGGACCTAAGCGCGGGCGGTACCTCGAAGATCGCCCCGAAAGGCAGATCGCTGCTCGCGCCATGTTCCAGCCCGTTCATCCAGTAGGCGTCCACCGGATCCGGCAGGTCGCTTGTCCATTCGCGCGCGTGCTCGAGAACGATGTCACGGCGACCGTCGCGCCAACTGCGGGTGACCCGAAGACCTCCATGGCGTCCATCCACATGTAGCTGGGAACGGCGGCCTGCCACTGCAGTGCCGAGTTGCGCAGCATCGCCGCCGGGTCGTTGGTACGGGTGAACAGGTCCGACGCGCGCAGTTCGGCGCCGCAGGCCAGGGTCAGCAGGAGCAGATTGAACGAGTAGGTGGCCATCCAGTGGTCGATGCGCTTGTCGACCGGGCGGTAGCGGCTTTCGGCGTACTGCGGGCGGGTCAGGGACTGGGCGGTGCGGCCGATCAGCCAGCTGCGGATGCGGGTGCGGTCGGGATCGTCGAGCAGTCCGGCGATGAATGGCATAACCGTGGTGTGCCCTTCCCCTCGTAGCGTGGAGGCTAGAACTTGAGGGATAGAGGTTCATGGCTGAGACGAGAAGGCAGTTCGATCCGGAGTTCCGGGCGGGCGCGGTGCGGATCGTGCGGGAGACGGGTAAGTCGATCGCTCAGGTCGCCCGTGCCCTTCCCCTCGTAGCGTGGAGGCTAGAACTTGAGGGATAGAGGTTCATGGCTGAGACGAGAAGACAGTTCGATCCGGAGTTCCGGGCGGGCGCGGTGCGGATCGTGCGGGAGACGGGTAAGTCGATCGCTCAGGTCGCCCGTGACCTGGGGATCAATAGCGGAACCCTGGCCAACTGGGTGAAGAGGGACCGCGAGCTTCGCGGTGAGGCCGCTGCCGGGCAGTTGGCCGAGGACGAGCGGGCGGAGC
>NZ_JADPUN010000143.1 GCF_015690345.1 Plantactinospora alkalitolerans
GCGTCACGGTCGGGTGGGCGAGGCGGCAGAGCAAGCGTCGGCTCGTTTCGCGGTCGTCGTACGCAGGGCGGCCGGAGTCAGTATGCAGTACGGCCGGGGTCAGCGGGTGTGGGTGGGTCCGAGGCCGGGGTGCGTGTTTGGGCGCGGGCTCAGAGGAGGTGCACGGTTTCGAAGTTTCCGTCTTGGCGCTGGAAACTGAGTTGCCCGCCGCCGCGTTCGATGAGGCCGAGTACGACGTTGTATACGACGAGGGCCCGGTTGATGGTATCGGTTTTGGTGTCCTTGGTTCTCGCGCAGGCGCTGTCGAGGGCGTCGGCGCCGCGTGGGGTGAGGTTGAAGGTCATCCGGACCAGGCCTCGTCCGGCGTCGGCGGCGGGGTCTGGGTTCGGTGGGTCGGCGGGTTGGTCTCGGGTGGTAGGGATCGCGGGTGGTGGGGTCAGTCCGGTGGCGGCGGCGTCTGCGCGGTCCTCTGTCATGGGCGGGGCCTTCCGCGTCGCTTCCGGGATGTGGTCCCACGGGCCAGTGCGGTTTCTGGTCGCGGGGGCACGGTTCCCGGTTTGATCACGATGTTCCTTTCCGGCGCGTGATGGCCGTATGTAATCTCGGCGACGCGGGGCGGCATCGCACGAGCGGTGATCGTGGTTGTCTGCGTGGTCACAGCATTCGTTGTGATGGCCCGCAGGAGGTTAATCCGTGGCTGTCGACTGACACTGTCGGCAACATGACTTTCGTTGGTTGTGAAGTGAATCGACGGACAGTTTGTGCGATTGCCCCCGTCGGGATTTGACATCGCCCGGTATTTCATACTCATGGGGCGGGTCGACATTCGATTCATTCGGGCCTACTCGGAGTCTCATTCGCGTTCACTCGCTATCTGCCGCGCCTTTCATATCTCTATTGGCGATATCGAGATATCCCGTCAGGCTACGTCAGCACTCGACCGATTTGCGTGCTTCATCCAGTAACTCGCCGAGAGACCCACCTGGTGCAGCCCCGCTGACCGGCGGTTGTATGGTCCGTGATGCGGCAGACACACACAGTGATCTTGTCGAGATGGTCGTGAGGGACTAGCCCTCGGGGCCTAGTAGAAGGGTATTGGCGTGACCGATCGTCCCCTCCCACCGGAACCGTCGGATCATGTTGATCTGACTGATCCATCGAATCCGGATAGCCAGCCCACCGCCAGGGGACACGCCGGTGACATCCAAGGCAGGCCACACGATGAAGGTGACGACGAAGGTGAAGGTTTCGAATGTCAAATGTCGTTCAGGATGTTGTGGAGATGGCGCGGCGCACAGACGCTTCTGCCGACGGAATTGCTGACCCGGATGGCTCCACGAACCGGCGTGATAGTACTGCCAGCGATCATCTTCGGCTTGTTCCTGGGCTCCGGCGCAACGCTGGGCGCCACCGCGACGGCCACCGGCGCGGTCGCCGCGATCTGTATCGCAACCGGTCTTTCCGGTAACGGACGACGCAGGTCCGCCCCCGACCCGGACGGCACCGCCCGCACCGCGGGACCGCCGGTCACCACCGCGCCCCCCATTGCCCGCGGTACCGACGGCGAGAAGCCGCCCCCACCTCTACGGGTGGCCGACGACCGGACCGGACCGCAGGCCGGCGACCAGCCGACCCGGCCCGCCGGTCACCTCGGCGGAACCGGTAGTCACAGCCATCCCAAAACGTCATGAAAGGGGTATTACCTACCAGAATCTCATTAGAAGGCTTTCTTCACCTAAGTGGACGCCTCGCAGGTGGACTCCGGCCGCATGGTGTGAACACCACCCACCACATGGAGAGGGAGAGCCAGATCGCGCTGACCAGCAACCGGCTCGGCCAGCCGCAGACGCCGTGCACCCTGCAGCATGTGCGCACCACACTGCGCGCGGCGTTGGGCGTCGCGGTCCGGGACATGCTGATCAGGGACAACCCTGTCCGGGGGGGGTGGAGTTGCCGAACCCCGACCGGGTGCCGGCCCGGGTGTGGACCGACGCCCGCGTCGCCGAATGGCAGTCGTCCGGGGCGCGCCCGGCGGTGGCGGTGTGGACGCCCGAACAACTAGCAGAGTTCCTGCACTCCGTCCGCCACGACGGCCTCTACGCGCTGTGGTGGCTGATCGCCCTACGCGGGCTGCGGCGCGGCGACGCCGCCGGGCTGCGACGGGCGGAGATCGACCTGCGGGGACGGGAGTTATCGGTGGTACGGCAGCGGACCACCGCCGGCTACGAGCTGTACGAGGGGCCGCCGAAGTCCGCGGCCAGCCGCCGGACCATCGCCCTGGACAAGCACACCGTGGCGGTGTTGCGTCGGCACGCCCACCGGCAGCGGACCCACCGGGAGACGCGCACCGGGGCCGGCAAGGTCTGCCATTACAGCGGCTACGTGTTCACCGGCCCCGACGGGATGCCGCTGCATCCCGGCTATCTCACCCAGCGCCTGCGGCTGCTCGTCGACCGGGCCGGGCTGCCACCGATCCGGTTGTACGACCTGCGACACGGCGCCGCGCCCGTGGCCCGGGCCGCCGGCGCTGACCTGAAGATGGTCCAGGACCAGCTCGGGCACGCGAGCATGCGGTTCACCGCCGACGTCTACACGGCGGTGCTGCCCGACGCGCAGCGCAAGACGGCCGAGGCGACCGCGCGGCTGGTGATGGACGCCGCCAACACCCTCACCCAGTGGCGTCAGCGACGCGGCCGTCGCGCCGGGACCCGCACCGGAACGCCGCTGCGGAACGGCTGCGGCGGACCGGTCAGGGACAAGGCAGAGCGCCGGCCACCGTCGCGCAGCAGGTCATCGGACCGGCCGGACAACATCGGTCCGGACCGGGGCGGCCCGTCGCGCCGTCAGCGCCGGGACCAGGGTGAGACGGCGTGACCCGGTAGATGACACACCATCGCATGAGCCGGGCTGGCCATCCGCTTTCCGCCGCATCGTCACATACGGCTAGATCGGCGAGACAGGTCGTGACGGATGGTTCAGGTGGACGCCGCTGGCCGGTAGCATGGGAGGTGACGCGACCCCGTCCGACGAAAGAGCCCCTGGGCTCTGGCGAGAGCCTAGTTGGGCGGGGGTTCGTGTCTGGTGGGACGACGCCGTCAGTAGTGGTAGTGGTCCCCCTTGGCCCACAGGTCGTACTCGTAGCGGATCTTCGACTCGATCAGTTTGTAGTAGGTGTCGTCGCCCCGCTCCCACCGTCGGGTGACCGCCCAGAGGCAGTAGTCGGCGGCTTGGAGGGCGACGTCGCTGGAGCACGGCCAGAACGCGAGGCTGCGCTTGACCCGGAAGTTGATGCACTGGGTCATGACATCCTCGATGCCCTGCCGGAACGCCTTGCGGGTCTGTCTCGTGCCGAGTTCGGCCGCCACGATGAGCGCCTCGTCATCAGGCGAGAGGACACGGGGTGCGACCCATTTCAGGTGGTAGAACCACGCGTACTGGAAGAACCTCGCCGCGCTCGCCCGGATGTGCGGCTGGGCCTTCGCCTTCTCCAGCAGGGTGACGTCGACCTGGAAGTCGAGGTCCGACAAGGCGGTGTAGACGGCACGGCGGATCTCGTAGGAGTCGTTGGTGGCGTGGAAGTACGAGTCGAGGCCGTGGTTGCGGAAGGCCAGGTCGTCGCGGAGCGCGCCGAGGGTGGCGCGCAGCGTCCGCAGGTGCGGCTCGTCGATGACGAGGGTGGCCACGGCGAAGTACGTCGAGACGTTGGGCTTGCGGCTGAAGGTGAGGTCGCCGCTCTCATCGGAGAACAGGTAACGACGGGTCACGGGCGGGCTCCGGTACGACGGGGAGGGCAAGGGTCGATTGTAGTGCGCAACAAGTCACCCTCCACTCACCAACCGTCATGCGACAAGTCGGTCAGGCAGGGCCGGGAGAGGAGGGTTACGCGTCCGAGACTGCCCCGGTGTCCCACCCCGGGCAACGCCCGCGCGGCACGCCTGTGGATAACTCGCCGTCTTGTGCACAAGCGGGCGCGCCTACCGCCGATGTGGTAGGCGGCCCGACCGTTGCGGCAGGTGATGTCGCCTGGCCGAAGTCAGGACGGGGGCGCGGCTCCGGAGACCACCTGATCACTCGCACCGCGTCCACCGGTTGATGGGACCTCGCCGGCGGAGGTACGGCCACGACGGGCGACCGCCTGGGCGTTCCACAAAGGAGGCGTCGACGAGGCCGGGCCGACCCAACATCGTTCGGTAATCAATTGAGATCAGAACGTGAGACTTACATCTAGCGACGACTCAGGCGCGGAAAGTAGAGTCCCGACACTGTGGACGAAAGATGCGAAGCCAGGCGAGACCCGCGCTCGTCCGCCGTCCGGCGGCGGGACTCTAGACGGTCCCGCCGCCGAACGCCGGACTCAAGGGGTCGCCCGTGACAGCGGGCGACCCCACCCCGCTCGCCTGAACCCATTCGGGCCGAGCCGGGAACCTCCCACATCAACCTCAAACACACTGCGTAGTTGATCGGTCGCTCTGTTCGACGTGTACGACCAGTACAACGGGTCAACCCCGCCGACCGCCACACCGCGGGCCCGAGTTTGACAAATCTCACGGCAGACCCCCTGTCCGGCCTGCTCGAACAATCCGACGACCTTTAACCCCCCACATTGATCGATTGAAAAATAATTGACCTATTTGGACGACGCAAGGTGGCCGTTCGCGTGACATCGGATGCCTACGCTTCACGTAGCGCTCGGTTGACCGGTGGCTGATGACAGTCGGCCCCGGACTCTTGCCGGACCGGGCGCAGCCTGAACCCGAACGGCGCCCCGTGCTCGCCTGCGGCCGGGGCGCCCCATGCTGAAAGGGCGCGAGCAAGCCGTGAAGACTCTGGTTTGTCTGCCACACCTCGAACCGCTGGCGCGGCGGCCGCACACCGGCGTGGCGGTGATCCTCATCGGTGGAACCTACGGGCTCACCCTGGCGATGCTGTTCCTCGGGATCGCGCCCGAGGTGTGCGTGGCGACCACCGCCGCCATCACCGCCCTCGCCGTACAGGCCACACGGTCGGTCCTCCCCTTCGACACCGGACATACCGTGTCCGGTTCGGCGGCCCAGCCGCCCCGTCCCTGATCGGAGCGCGCGCAATGGGGCGCCACATGAAACCGATCTCCGAGCGCAAACCCGCCAGACAACTTGCGATCAAACTGCGTGAGCTGAAGGGAGACATCCCCTACGCCCGGCTCGCCAAGTCCGTTCACGTCAAGCCGAACACCCTGTCCACCATGGCTGACGGCACCTTCCGCGGCTGGCCCAGCGTGGAGCAGTTCCTCCTCGCCGTCCAGAAGTGCGGCGGAGCCGTCACCGACGAGGATCGGAGCCAGTGCCGCGCTTACCACAAGATCGCCGAGACACTCCACCGCGAGAGGAGCAGCACCACCCCCAGCCCGGCGCCCGTCGGCGACACCCCGCCGTCGCCGCTGCCGCCGCTGACCGAGACCGTCGTCCTTGCCCCGCGTGGCGGCGAGGCCGACACCGAGGTCATCACCTTCACCCGCGAGGAACCCACACCCGCGTGCCCGGCCAGCCTCGCCCAGGCCCGCACCGTGCATGACCTCGTGGCCTCCCTGGTCGACCTCGTCGTCGACAAGCGGCTCGACATCGAGAGCTGGCGCCCACAGCGCAGGCGGCCGTGGAGCACCGGCCGCACCGGCACCCCCGAGTGGGAGGTCCTCACCGGCCGCCGGCCCCCTACCCTGCCCCTCGTGGTGTCCATCGTGCGCGAGTGCGGCGGTGGCCCCGCGGACACCTCCCGCTGGGAACAGCAGTGGAACCGGATCGTCGCACCCCACGGACGGTTCGTCGGCACCGCGTCCCCACCGCAGCGCTCCCGGGGCTCGGAACCGGAGATCGCCCTCACCACCATCCAGCCCGTCGACGATGACGACCTGCAACGTATCCGCGACCGCCTCGCCGCCACCTCCGATGGCCGGGCCGCCCATCCCAGCCGGCCGCCACTGTGGCGCAGACTCAGCGGCATCCGGGTCAACCGACGCCTCACCCGACGAACACCGGGCGCGACAACCGACCAGGACCTCGACCAGTGACCGCAGGCGCCACCGGAAGCCCCGGCCGCGGGTGGCGCCTGCCAGAACCACGGCTCGCCGGCGCCCACGCCCGGATCGCGACCGTCGGGGCCCGGCCGGCCGCCGCGGGTCAGCACGCACGCCAGAACCTCCGGCAGCTCCATCACATCCACGACATCCGACGAGTTCACCAGGAGGCCCCGCGGATGCTGACGAGATCATGTTCACGGTCGACGGCGTCGACGCGGTACCGGCACAGCGGATCTCGCTGGCCGAGGCCGGCTTACTGGAGCGTCAACACCTTCAGCAATGGGTCATCGACCATCCCGAACTCATCGACAGCGACATGAAGGTCGTCACCTTCGAGTGCGGCCGATGGGTGGCGGCCGGCGGGACGCCGGCCGCCGACCGGCTCGACGTGCTGGGCCTGGACCGCACCGGACGGCTCGTCGTCGTCGAACTCAAGCGGGACCGCGCCCCGGACACCGTCACGATGCAGGCGATCAACTACGCCGCCATGGCCCGCTTGTTCAGCCTCGACACCCTCGCCGAGGTCCACGCCGCGCACCTCGGCGGCGACACGACCACCGACGAGGCGCTGGCACACCTCAAGGAATGGGACGAAGGCGTTTGCGACGAGACGCTACGCACGCCACGGATCATCCTCATGGCCGGCGACTTCGGCCCCACCGTCACCAACACCGCCCTCTACCTGTATGAGTCCGGCATCGACATCCGACTCGTTCGCTACCAGCTCTACCGCACCAACGGAGGAGAGACCGTCCTGTCCGTGGCGCAACTGCTACCGGTCCCCGACGCCGAGGAGTACATGGTCCGGCCACGCTCAAGCAGCGGCACCCGGGTCGCCACACAGGCCGCCAAGGCCCGCCGAGCCTCCGCCGTCGAGCGGCTCATCTTCCACAAAACCATCCCCGACGGCACCGAACTGACCATCGTCGTACCCGACCAGGTCGGCCAGGACCGCGACACCATCCGCACCTGGCTGGCCCAACACCCCGACCGCGCCCGCGTGCACTGGCACAACGACATCTCCGGGCCCGCCGAATGGGCCCACGACAACCAACGATGGCAGCTAATCCGCCTGGTCACCCACATCATCGAGACCGCCACCGGACAGCCACCCCGGGCCCAGGTCTGGGCCCAGAGCTGGCTCCGCGACCAGAACGACCGCACCCTTCACCACCTCGCCGAGCCGCTGCCATAGATCAACAAAGGGACCGCCCGTATGTGCGGTCAGCTAGGGTCTGCGCCCTACTGGCCGGTGCGCTGCTTCCGGTGGACCTGATCGCTCTAAGCGCGAGGGGCGGTACCACCTCGATCCTCGCCAACCCCTTGCCCGCTGAAGGAGAGCTGTGTCCGCCACACCGATCCGTTTGCCGGAAGCCCTGACTACCCCAGACGACGAGCGCGCGCTCACACTTCTCGGCGAATATTACGGCCGCCCCTACGGAGCACCCGGCGGGCTTGCGGGAGCCGCCTTCGACACGTGGGACAGCACCGGCACCCGCGTCGATGACGCGAACCGGTTCACCTCGGATGATCTCGTGGCGGTGACGTTCCTGTCCCTCAATGTTCCGGCGTCGACTGCCCGCGTACTGCTGCGGGATCGGGTCGACGACTTCGCTGGACTGCTCGCGACGTCGGCCCGGACCGCAACCTGGCCGACGAGGAGGAGCCGCTGCATCCCGGCTGGCCCGCCTGGCGGTTGTTCGCAGAGATGATGCAGGTGCCGGGCGTGGGGCAGACGACGGCGAGCAAGCTGTTGGCTCGCAAGCGCCCACACCTGCTCCCTGTCTGGGACACGGAGACTTCCAAGGTGACCGGCGCCAGGCGGAGACACTGGGAGCCGTTACGGCTGGCGCTCAGGGTGGATGGCAAGGCGCTGCACCGCCGGCTGCTGCGGCTACACAGTCATGCAGGTTTACCGCCGCAGGTGAGTGCGATTCGGGTGTTCGACGTCATCTGCTGGCGCGAGGGCATGCACCGCCAGGAAGGCAACCGCGCTCCCGGCAGACGTCGTGGACATTGACCCTGCCATTCCCGCTGGTTGGCGCGGACGGGGCATCGGCACCAGCGGCCCGGGGAGGGGACCGCTGCGGGCATGAACCGGAACCCGACGGATGCCGACTACGGTGGGGTTAGGTCCGGACACTTGACGACGATCGCACCTGGGCTCATCTCACTGCGGCAGGCACAGCCAGTGGCCGACCCCGTCCGCCCAATCAGACAGATTCATCCGGACCCCGATCTGGCCTGCGGGCCGACGACGGGCCTGTACGGGGCCGGCAACAGCCAGCCACCTTTTGCCAAGCGCACTCGAGCGTGGCAGGTACCGCACAAGTCACACCACACGGTGGACCACCGCGCCACCGGCCAGCTCAGATGTCAAGTTCCGCGAACGCCGGGGCGTGATCGGAGTCGCCGGCCTGCCTGCGTACCTCGGGATCGTCGCCGATCGACGTCAGACCCGCGGGAGCGATGGTGCCCGCCGCAGTGATCCGGGCGTGGAGGGCGTGGCTGACCATAATGTGGTCGATGAGTTCCCGGCGGCCCTGGTAGACGCGGGAGAATCGCTGTGGCTCGGCGATCAACGGGGCGATGTTCCACAGCCGGTAGTTGTCGCCCTTGTCCGGCCGGTCCGCTCCAGCCGTGCCGAACTCGGAGCCTGGTGGGCCCAGCAGGATCTGGGTGGTCGCGGCCTGGACCTCGTCGTTGAGATCGCCGCACAGCACCAGCCGCCGCTGCGTCCCGCGACCGTCGAGCAGGTCGTCGACCAGCCCGCGGACCGTCACCGCCTCAGCGGCCCGGCGGTTGAGCGCGTAAGCGGCGGTCCGGGCCCGCTCGGCCTCGTCACGCGGCTGGAACCGACTCCTGCCCGCCGGGGCCGGGTAGGACAACAGTTTCGACTTCAGATGGCAGGTGACGAAGAGCAGCCCGTCCCCGTCGCCGCCCGCGTTGACTTGCACCGCGAGCGCGCCGCGTCCCATCGCCGTGATCGGGACGCCGGTATCGCCAACGTGCACCGGTGCCAGGTCCCCCGGGAATGCCGAGACGTCCGCGGCGACCTCCAGCGGTAGCCGACTGATGACCACCACCCGGATCGGGTGACGGAGGTCGAAATGACCCGACGTGACCGTGTGCCAGTCGCCGTCCAGCGCCGCGATGAGGTCCTGCAACGCGTCCGGATCACCGACCTCCTGCAGACCTACCAGAGCCGGATCAGCGGCGTTGATCGTCGACGCCAACGCCTCGATCTTGGCCTGATAGGTCGCCACCGTGTCAGGCCCGAACTCGTCCCCCGGCCGGAATAGGTTTTCTACGTTCCAGGTCATCACCAACATCGCGCAGCCCCGTCCGGGTCGGCCCACAACCTGGCGAACAGTAACGCCGAAGGCCGTTCACCGCTGTCAGGAGGGCGACCCTCGCGTGCCTGGGCGATGGTCGTTCGATGTCAGCTGTCACGGGTGTCGTCGGGGGTGACCGTGGCGCGGCGCCGAGGCGTTGGGGCGGCGCGTTCGGGTGCGGGGTGGCGGTCGCGGACGTAGACAACGGTGGGCTTTCCGTCACCGGGCAGACGGCGATCGACCTTGAACAGACCGGTGGCGGCGACGAGGTCGGTGAGTTTGGCGTATCCGTAGGTGCGGGAGTCGAAGTCGGGTCGGCGCTGGGTGAGGAGGTGCCCGACGGCGGCGAGGTGGGCCCAGCCGTCGTCGCCGGAGGCGGCTTCGATGGCGTCACGTAGCAGGGTCACAAGGGCGGTGTCGCTTCTCAGCCGAGCGGCGGGGGTGGGAGTTGGCCGTTTGACGACGGTGGCCTCGGCCGCCGTCGTCGGGTGGTCGTAGGCGAGGTTCTCGGTGTAGATGAACTTGTCGCAGGCGGCGACGAAGGACTGGGGTGTCTTGCGTTCGCCGAAGCCGTAGACGGTGAGTCCGGATTCGCGGATCCGGGAGGCCAGGCGGGTGAAGTCGCTGTCGCTGGAGACGATGCAGAAGGCGTCGAAGCGGGCGGTGTAGAGCAGGTCCATCGCGTCGATGATCATGGCTGGTCGGTAGCGTTCTTGCCCATGGTGTAGGCGAACTGCCGAATCGGTTGGATCGACTGCGCGAGAAGGTGCTCCTTCCAGCCGCGTAGGCCGGCTCCGGTCCAGTCGCCGTAGGCGCGTTTCACATGCGCGGTGCCATACTTGGCGACCTCTGCCAGCAGCGGCACGATGAGCGCGGGCTGGGCGTTGTCGGCATCGATGAGTACCGCCAGCCGGGCAATGCTCTGCACAGGCGCGTCCAAGGGTCGTACCTCCTGCCCTGAGCGGTGTCTCGTCAGGATCCGGGCCGGCACGCGGCAACATCTGCGACGATGGCGTCACACTGAACGTATCGCCTGCTGAGCGCTGCGGAGAGTTCGAAGACGGCCTAGCCGTTCCCGCTTTCGGCAGCCAGCGAACGCCTTGGTCAGGCGCACAACCGTGTGGGGTTGACACTGTCGTGGAGGCCGACGGCGATCGGGTCGTCACATCGCCGAGGTCAACCAGCAGCGCCGCGTCCGACGCCGGCGGCCCTCCACCTGTAGTCCCAGCCGAGCCTGCGATGGGTGTAGACGGGTTCCGCGCCGCGATCGGGTGGCGGCGCGGCGCCGGCTGGCACGGCCACCGCCATCACCGCCACGACCGCAAGGTCGAACCCGGGCGTACGTCCAACCCTGATCGTAAGCCTGAAGTGTGGGTGCGTTCGCCGACCGCAGCAGCGGCCAACCCCTTGTCGCCTCGCTGCCCAGTGATTTGGCGAAGCGGACGGGCGTCACCTGGCGACCGAGCGGGGTCATCACGTCATGGCCCATGGTCATCCGGTATCTCCCGAGATCGGTCCCGGGCTGGTTACATGTCTGTCACAGCGTGGTCGCTGACCGTGGCCTCGCTGTCCCCGACCCCCGTACCCCCGGAGGCTCCCATGCGACGCCGTATCCGGCTCGTCCTCACCACGACCTTCGCCACCGCCGCAGTCGCGACGACCACCCTCGTCGCCTCACCAGCGGGCGCCACCCCGCCCGGCACTCCGTCGAAGGCAACCGCGCAGTCGAACCTGAACGCGCTGACCGTCGCCGCCGAGTCCGGCAGTGGCTACAACCGGGACCTGTTCCCGCACTGGATCACGATCAGCGGTGCCTGCAACACCCGGGAGACGGTACTCCGGCGCGACGGCAGCGGCGTCAGCGTGGACAGCGCCTGCTACCCGACCTCGGGAAGCTGGTACAGCCCGTTCGACGGGGCGACCTGGACCAACCCGGCCGACGTCGACATCGACCACATCGTTCCGCTGGCCGAGGCCTGGCGGTCCGGCGCCAACTCGTGGACGACCAGCCGGCGGCAGTCCTTCGCCAACGATCTCAGCGGGCCGCAGTTGATCGCGGTGACCGACAACGTGAACCAGGCCAAGGGTGACCAGGACCCGTCCACCTGGCAGCCGAGCCGGACCGCCTACCGGTGCACCTACGCCAAGATGTGGATCCGGACCAAGTACAACTGGAGCCTGCGGCTTCAGTCCTCGGAGAAGACCGCGTTGCAGACCATGCTCAACACCTGCACCTCCTGACGGACACAGCGGCCTCGCCCGGGTCGAGGCCGCACTCGCCTGGATGGGGCAGACGGTGGCGGTCCTCCACGCGCTGCGCTCCGCCGGGCCGGTATCCCTCCCGGCAAACCGGCAAAGGCTACGGACAGGGGCTTGAAACCACCCAAAGTCGATCTCCAGCTGTCGCGAACCGATCCTCAACCGAGCCGCGCGAAACCTTCGCCGGCGAGGCGCGATCTTTGGGTGGCCCACACGCCATGCGGGAGGCTCTCCGTCGACCTGCTCACGTCCCTATCGACCGCAGCGTCGTAACCGTGGCATTGCATTAGGAGCTGGCGCCAGTTGTCGACGCGCCACCCGGGATTTGGCCAGGACCTCAACCCGGCCACGGGTCGCTCTCCGTAAGAACCGATCGCGGATAGCTGCGACCGGGCCGGTGCGCTGATCTATAGCCGAGAATTGTGCGTCGGCGCGTGGGGCTCCTTCGCACGGGTTGACGAACGTTTCGGCCTGCCGGCGTCCAGGCTGCAGAAGGCAGCGCTTACTTTACTGGTGTCTGCGACGCAACCCCCGTATCCCCGGGGGTGCAAAAGTCGATGACAACCTCGCGTGGGCGTGGCGACTCCGCGATGATTGGCGGCATCGCAAAGTCGTGCATGGAGAGTGGCACGTTCAGTGTCCGCTGCCGCGACGATCATCAAGAGGATCATTGGAGATCGCCATCGCTACTGATCTAGGGTCCTACCAGCTCACGGCCGCCGCTGTCCGATTGTCGAGCGGGATGGGCTCCGAACGGGCAGGGAGCGCGATGGAGGCCGTTCTCTATCACGTGATCACGCGCACGGTTGTGGCCTTCCGCCTGATGTGGGCTGCGGCGGCTGCGGCGATGGCGGTTACATTCGCGGCGTTGGGTGAAGGCGCTCCCCTCGCATTGCTTGGGGCAGCTTGTTCGATCGCATGGACGGTCGTGATCGCGGCGACGTGCCGGAGGCGCTTTCCCCGCTGCTACGCGGTGATCGACATCGGGGTGTTCGTCGCCCTCCTGCTGTCCGCACGCTGGATGCTGCCCCTACCGTTGGTCGGTGACGGCGCGACGTGGGTTTTTACCGGCGCAACGGTGGCGGCGCTGATAGCTGCCTGGACGCTGCCCTGGGAGGCTGCTCTCGGACTTGGTGCAGCGCTGATCGGCGCGTACCTGGGCGGACTTGCGATCGCCGGTCGTGACGTCTGGTCGAGGGACTATCTGCTTACGGCGTTTCTGCTCACGTTGCAAGCGGTCCTCGGTGTGGTCGTGCTGATCACGATCCGACAGGCGGCGTGGCGAGCTGATCGCGCGCTTGCCGAGAGGGTGGCCACCGAGGCGGCTCACGCCCTCGACCTGGCCCGCGAGGCCGAGCGGCATCGCCAGGAGAATGTGCTTCACGACGAGGTCCGACGGGCATTGTGGATGCTCGGCCATGGGTTCGTCGGTGCAGCCGAGGAGGCTCGACGGCTGTGCCGCGAGGCACTCCGTCACTTGGACAGCCTGGCTCAGGGCCGGCTGGCGCCGCAGCGGGTGGGCCCCCTGGTAAACCGCATCGAGCGGGCCGTCGACGAGTTCATCGCTCTCGGCATGTCGGTGCACCCGTGGTGGACCCGGGTGGACGACCAGCGAAGACGGAGGGCATCGCGTGGCCAAGCGCCTGCTGGACGGATCCCGGTCGCGGTGCTCGATGCCATCGTGGAGGTTTTGCGTGAGGCGTTGGCGAACGTATGTCGCCACGCCAACACGAACAGCGCCGACGTCGAGGTACGTATTGGCAGCAGCCAGATCACTATTGTGATCACCGATACGGGGACGGGCATCGAGTTGTCCAATGCGCTCAGGGGCCGGGCTGTGCCGACATCGATCGAGCAGCGGATGACTCCCGTCGGCGGATACGCCCGTGTGGAGCGGCTGTCTGCCGGCGGCACAAAGGTCACGGCTGGCTGGACCGGCGCCCAGAGTATGCCTGCGGTCGCCGATGTCACCGAAGCGCCACTACGGGCGTACGGCGGCGGTTTCGTGCGAATGATCGCAATCATCGCGGCGGTCTTTCATGGGATGGCCCTCTACCACTTGATGCAACTGTCGTACGACTATCGCCGTCCTTGGCTGACGCTCGTATGTTGGCTGATCATGCTCGTCGCCGGTGCTGCGCTAGGCGGGGGTGTGGGCCGCCAATGGATGACGTCTGCACGCGCGCGGTTCGCTGCCTTCGTGGTGGCTGTCTCAGCAGTCGTCGTGGTGGCAAATTGCCATCCATGGGGCATGCTGGGAATGGCCAACTGGGCCGTGGGGGTCGCCGGCTGGATCCTCGCCTTGCTCGCAGCGCACCGGCCGATCCGAGAGGCCGTCGCTGCGCTGGTGTTGGTCGGCGTCGGCAACATCATGATCATCCTGCCACACGTGTACGCCGACCCGGTGCGGCTGGTCAAGCTGATGGGTGTTCTACTCGGGGTCGCACTTGTGCAGGTCGGCGCCGTGATCGCCTTCGCATTCGTCAAGCGGACCGCGCATGGCACCGCCACCGATGTGTGGCACAGCAGCCAGCTGGTCGTGGCACAAACACGTGATGACGAGGCGCAAGCCACCCGCAGCCTCCGCCATGCCCAGGTCGACCGCGGCATTATCGATCTCATTCGCGGCATCGCCGAAGAGCGTCTCGATCCGCATCTGCCTGAGGTCCGTCGGCGGTGTCTGGCCGCCAGCGACGCACTTCGGCACCGCGACCTAGCCCCGCTGGCCGACACCGCCGCGAAGTGCAATGTCGATCTCAACCTCTCGGCGGTGACCGCCCTGACCCGTGTGCCCCAGCGCTCCCGCGAACGCATGGTCGGTGTTCTCAACGATGCCCTGCGCTTCGCCCGCCCCGGTCGAGCCTTCGTCGCCTGCCACGATGGTGCCGACCTGCTCGCGCCGTCCGGCACCCCGGAGTCCGAACCAGGCGACGCGCCAATCACGGTGACACTGGCGGTGGCGGTGCAGCCAGGACGCGGCGGGGATCTGGCCGACGAGCTAACAGCAGGTGCGGCGAACGACGCCTCCAGCGAGGTGCCGCCCGTGATGGAGCAGAGCGTCGTCGTCGAAGTGGCACTTTCCGACGACGACGACAACGAAGCTGGGCCTGCAGCGGCCACCACCGCTTGGATAGCGGTGGTGTACCGGCCATGACCGCAATCCACGTCGCCGTTGTCGACAACAACCGCTTCGTCACCGACACCATCGGTGAAAAGCTCGCTCTCGACGGCGCCAACCTCACTGCCGTCTGCCTTGTCGAAAGGGTTGACGAGCTGATCCACGCGCTCGGGCAGGGCGTACGGGTCGATGTGGTGCTGCTCGACTTCTTTCTCAGTGACGGTACCCGCGCCATCGACAACGTCGATCGCATCCTTACCGCAGGTATCTCGCTGCTGGTGATCAGCTCCGAACCACGGCATCACGACGTGATTGCCCTGTTGCAGGCCCGGCCGAGGGTCAACTTCCTGTCCACGTCCGATCTCATCGCCGATATACCCGCCGCGATTCAGCGAACCTGGAACGGCGATGTCGTCATGAAGCAGACGACGCTCGACGAGGTCCGCAGTACGCCGCGCACACCGCGGCCGCAGCTCACCCGGCGGGAGGAAGACGTCTTCAGGCTGTGGGCGATGGCGATGCCTCCCAAGTCCATTGCCATCAGGCTCGGCATCAGGGAAGACACCGTACGCGACCACCTGCCGCCGATACGCAGGAAGTTCCGAGACATCGGCCGACCGGTTGACGATCCCATCGAACGCCACTGGATAGCCATCGAATACGGCTACATTCCCTCACCACGTCCTCAGCGGTGACGGACGTCGAACAGGGCCGGGCCCTCTTAACGAGAACCCGGCCGCTGGCATTCGAGGTAACTGTTATGCGCAGCCGGCGACGTGCCAGCCCTGGTAGCTGCCCCAGAAGTCCCACACGTGCGCGCCCGCGCATGCCTCGATCAACCCGTTGACCATACGGGTCCACCGCCACGCGCTGTTGTACTGCACCCAATCGAAGCTCGGCCCGTTCGGGTTCCACACGTGTGGCTCCAAGTACGACCAACCTCCGTATGTCGCGCGAGCCCAGTTCGCGCGGCACCCGTCGCTGTACCGCAGCTGAATGGTGCCGCCCGGCACATCTTTGGTCCGCACCGTCACGGCATCGGCCTCACAACCAAACTGCGCCGGGTTGAGCCCCGCACAGTTCGGGCCGTAGCACCCCGCGGCCGCAGACGCCGGCGCAGCCGAAACGACTGCTAGACCTACGCCGACAATGACCGACAACACCAGTCCCAGCAGTCGCTGGCCTATCCCACTGACCTGCCTCACCACAGCATCCTCCGACACGAACCTCTCCTTCCAGTGAACGCCGGAACCATTCCGACCAACCCAGAATCGGACGTAAGACGGTTACGCATCAGTCGGGAAAAGCAGGGGCTTATACCCCCCAAACCCAGGGATACGCGCGATCGTCAATGCGTTGACGGGTGTCGTCCTGATGTGCCAGACGCCTGCTTTCAACACCGCCGGCTGGTTCTACTCACTCATCTGATGAGCCATGCACCTCTCAGCCCTCACTGAGGAGGGGAGCCGATCGGGGCACGCACCGGATACCGTGCGCGGCATGAACGCTGACGTGCCGCTGCTGCCCGCGCAGCTGGCCGATCTCGCCGGAGTGCGGGAGCAGGTCCTCGATGAGCACATGCATCGGCTGCCGCCGAAGGCAGGTCGGCGGGTTACGTTCCGCCTACAGCTGTTCACCGCCCCAGGGCTGCGCCCGGTCGCGATCGCCACGCAGATGCCCGGTGCCGGCGAAGGCGCTTCGCTGACCAACGCGGCCAAGACTTGCGCCGCGTCAGTGTGGCAGCAGTACTTCCCCGACGACCCGGAGCCTCCGATCTGGGTCGCCCACATGATCATCGATGGCCTGCGCAACCTGGTCGTGGTGACGTTCACTGCGGACTCTGCCGGGCACACACTGCGCGCACCGCAGTGGCGGCGGGTATCCCCCGCCGCCATTGACACGCTCGTCGGCCGGCCCGTCGACCTCGAGCGCGGGGACGGCTTCACTCCGCCTGAGATCGAGCCGGACCCGGAGTCGACGTGGGTGGCCCAACCGGTGATCCTGCTACCGCGCCCGGAGCCGTTCCGCGAGGACGGCTGCATGGCGGCCGGCGTGCCGTGGTGGCGCCGCCTCGGTCGCCAACTGGTACCGCGCCGAGGCGGGCGTGACTGCTGCTGGTACCACGGCGGCGATTGGCATCTCGTGTCCCGTCTCGCCATACGCCTCGCCGCGCGCGCTAGATCCGCCGGCGTCGGGTTCGACGACACCCCCTCGTACGTGCTCGACCACTCGGACGCGCAGGGCCTCAGCGAGTGGGAACGCGAAGCTCTGTTCTCGCTCATGGTCGACACGATCCGCCCGTATGCGCCCTGGCCGCGCCGCGAAGGCTACAACAACGGCCAGCACCGCGCCCAGGCGCTGCTCGATGCTGGTGTGCGTCGGGTCCTCATCGAACGCGGTTCCGACTGAACACCAGCTACGGCACGGTCGGCCCGGATAACCGCCGGGCCCGGCAACCGGCGTTCGGCGCTACGGCACCTCGCCGACACGGTCGACGATCACCACGTCCAGGACCACCTCGCGCCGCGATTGTCGAACCAGGTTCCCGGCAACCGGTACAACCTGCCAGCCGAGGAACCGATAGGTCTGCGAGTCGAAGATGAGATCGTACCGGTCGATCTGCCCGGCGAGGGACACACCAACGCCGACGCGGCCCGCGGCGTCGGTCAGTGTTGGCGAGGCGACCACCCCCGGGATTTTCGTTGCCGCCTCGTACAACGCGGCTCGCGACTGCGCGGGCAGATAACCACTCTGAATCAGTACCCCTACGTTGGCGAAAGTCTGTTCGTCGCTCGGCCCGGCAACCCCGCTCATCTTCCGCAGGTAATTCAGCATGCTGGTCGCACCGGTCGGCAGATCGTCCAGGTAGGCCCGCCCGGGCTTGCACTGCCGGGTGGAACTTAGGAGGGTGCCGTTCGGCCCCCACTCCGCGGCCCGGCCGTCACGACAGCCTGGAATCACCGTTGACTGCCGCTCACCCGGCACCGGATCGCTGACCCAGATCTGACCATCGTGGGTGCCGTCGACGGACATCCAGGAGCGGGTGAGAGACGTTGCCAGATCGTCCTGTCCGACGACAGGGAAGAAACTCTTTGTCGTAGTGAGGATGAACTGGTCAGCGCGTGGGGCCGGAGTCCGGTCCGCCCGAGCGGCGTCAGCGGCCCGCTGGAGGAACTCCGCTGCCTGGACACTCGCGGCGGGTGGCTCGCCATTGAAGCTGACCACCGAGCCGACAAGTAGAGCGAGGATCCCGACCGCCGACGTGGCGCCGACCGTGGCAAGTGTCGAAATCCGCGCACGCGGCCGCCCCGATCTTGCGATCATTCTGCTCACCTTTACCCGCAGGTACGGTGGCGGCTCCGCTGGTTTCAGCAACGTCTTGACCTGGTCGATCATCTGCTGGTCGTTCACATCGTCTCCCCTACCGCCCTCGTCAGGTCGTCGCCGCCGAGCGCGTTGCTGACTTTGCGTCGGGCACGGTTCAGCCGTGACCGCACTGTTCCCACGGGAATGCCGAGCGCGTGGGCGGTTTCCTCGTAGCTGAGCCCGCCCCACGCGATGAGCAGCAGGACGTTGCGGTCTTTGGCTGGTAGGTCGGACAGGACCCGAGCCAACGGCACCCGCAGCGCATGGGCCGCCGCATCAGCCACCGCCTGCTCTGCATGATCCGGTACGGCCTCGATCAGGTCGTATCGCGCCATAGCCCGATAGCGCGCCTGTTCCCGGCGCCGGTGGTGCGAGATCTCCTTGGTCAGAATCCCGAACAGCCACGGTCGGGCATCCGGCCGCGACACGTCGTAGCGGCGGCGGCGCTGGAAGGCGACCAGGAACGTTTCAGACACGACGTCGTCTGCGACATCAGCACCCACGCGCCCAGAGGCGTACCGGTACAGGGCCGCCGCGTGCCGGTCGTAGAGCACCGTGAACAGGGACTGGTCGGCCAGAGAGGCACTCACGTACCAGGCATCCGATTCCTGCTCTACGACGGGCTGCCCGTCAACCAGCATGGGTAGCACGATGATCAATTCGCCCCACTGAAGCCTCCTCCAGACGTACCCGCCTCACTATGTATCGCCGCCAAGGAGCCTTCGAGTTCACGCGAGCGAGAGAACTCCGTTCGCTCGCTGACGGTGGGGCACCCTGCGCCGTTCGCAAAACGCCGGCGGCCACGCCGTGGCAAGACGCCAGCCGGTATCCACAACCCCACCCGTTTACGCAAAGTGACCTTCGCTTGACGGAGAGTCGTAGGCAATGAATCCGCTCACGTCGCGCACTCTGTGTGCGGCGTTCACCCACTCTGGGTAGTGCCCGTGGCGGGGCCGCCATCCTCCTGTCGGGCAGACCGACCGGCCGAAAGATTGGTCTGCCCCGATACGATGGATGGCAGGCATCTCGGCGATTACGTTGGTGCTGATGCGATGCGGGGGTCGGGTCGTGCGACCCGACCCCCGGTCGTATCCGTCCCCGGTTACGGCTGCGACGGTCCTTCCAAGAGCTCCGCAGCGCACCGGAGTGCGGCTGAGAGGGCGCCGGCGTACGCGGCGGCGTCCCCTCGGCCCACGATCGCGGCCATCGCCGCACCCCCATCCGTGAACAGGGACATCTTCCGCAGCGCCCGCGCCGCTTCCCGATGACGACCGGGAAACCCGCGGGCGGCACTGTCAACCATGTCGAGGCCTCCGTGGAATGCCCCCGCTTACCGGAGCGAGGGATAAAGGGATTGCCGTGTGGAAATTCCATAAGGCACGTTCCGGCGGGACCGACTCTCCGTTCCAGGAATCCTCGGCCTGCCGCGCGGTCGCGATTCGACTGCACCACGGATAACGATCAACACCAAAGGATCGCGGCCTGTTCGTGGCCGGGTTGCCACCCGTAACGGCCGGTCAGGCGACCACCCCTTGCTGCCCGTCCCGGCCAACGTTGGCCGGGCACCCGGCCAACGTCCACGACCGCGCTCAACAGGACATCGTCCAGCCCGGACAAAACCGCTACCCGGCCAAAACCAGAGATGAAAATCAGTGAATCGCCGTGCCCGAGTGACCACTCAGGGCAAGAATTGCTGGTCCGACCGGTGCACTCCCTGCCGGTCGACCCACCTCTCGTGTCATGTAGCTCTTGGAAGGACCGACATGACCGCCGACGATGGAGCGGCGCTGCTCCCTGGCCAACTACAGACGGAACGACACCGGCTCGTTCCCCGAACGAAGATCATTTCCGAGAGCGAGGAGAAGTACGGGTCGGAGGACGTCGCGAACTATCTCCTCGCCGTCCGCGACGAGGTCGAGGCCCGCCTCGACGACGTCGATACCTGGAGCAAGCTCGCCCAGCTCCTACGCCGCAAGGTCAACATGAATCGCGGCCACGACGCCCTACGGAAGACCCTGTCCCGCCACTTCACCCTGGAGAGCAAAGGCCCGCCCTGGCAGACCGCCATGCTGGTGGTGCGGTACATCGTCGAACCTGATCGGCGGATGGAGGTGGAGGCCAGGTTCGCCGATCTGTACGAGGCCGCCCGAGGCGAGCGTCCCAACGGCACCCCGCCAGGTCCCGTCTCCGTCGCCCCGTCCATCGACCCTGCGGACACCACACCCGTCGACGCCGCCGACGACTCCGGGCCGGACAGCATCGCCGCCCCGGACCCGCGCGAGGTCCGCATTGCGGAACTGACCAGCCGCAACACCCAGCTGGAACAGATGATGGCGACCGCCCAGGAAGACCTCGCACGACTGCGCGCCGACCTACCCCGCCCCAACGGGGCCCGGACCCAGCCGCCCGGGCAGCGCACCGACGGCGTTCCTCGGCAACAGAACCGACCGACCCGACCGATCACGACGGTCGCGCCGCAGCCCACGCCCCCACCCATCGGGGTCGTCCCGACCACGGGCCCCAGCCTCAACAGGGCAGAGCGCGACGACCTCGAGATGTTCTGGCTCGGCAGCGTGTGGACCGACCTGCGTGGGCTGACCGACCATCGCACCGACTCCGACGTCCGATCTCTCCGCCTACTCCCAGACATCCCGAACACCATGTCGTTGTCGGACGCCCCCGACCCGGAAGACGGTGCCCTGGCCGGCCAGTTCGGCGAGATCGCCGCGCGTTTGCGCGACGACGGTCTTCGGGGAGAAGCCCTCGATCTCCAACCCGACACCACACCGGCCCCGCGACATCCACGCGATGCCGTACCCGCCGACACCGGCACCGTTCCCCGCGAATGGACCTCCCGCGGACCGAGATGGTTCTACCTGCTGCTGACCGGACTCGCGGCGCTGGGCTTCTGCGTCGTGGTCTTCATCAGCATCGTCTGCATCCCCAACCGCGACGCGGCCGACCATGACAGCCGAGACCGGCGGACAACCCGAGAAGGCGAGGAGTCTCTCTGAGGAACTTGGCGGTTGTCGACGTACGAGCTCCAGTACAGCGTTATGTACGCCACCGTCGAACTCGGCACGTGCCTACGGCCGGTCGGCAGTGACGGCGACGAGCGGTACCTAGAGGTCACCAAACTACGTAACGTGACGGTGGGAAAGATTCAGCGACGTGCGTGTCTGCCGTTGAGCGGATGCCGCGATCGATGATCGTTGGCGTGATGATTTGATCACGGTAAGTAGGGTGCGGTAGTAACTGGTAAACGGGTCGACGGACGAGGACAGCGCCTCGCATGGGGTACGGGCTCCTCGTGATGTGTGTAGTGGTTGGTCCTTGCGCGCCAACGATGTGCTGGAGGGGCTTGACAAGGTTTCAGTGTCATCGGGGGCATGTGCGGCCTCCTCGGGCTCGTCCTGACGGTCCGGGCGCTGCGGTCTGCTGGTGGCCGTGCCGATACTCCGGGCGGGCGTGCGGATTCAGCGGTGTTGGACGGACTCGCAGCCGCGGTGGAGCAGGTGTGGCGTCCGGAGCTGCGTCGTCGCCGGCTCGCCAACCCGCATTCCCTACCCGTCGCCTGGGCCACGGTCGGCCCGCCGATCGCCGATCACTGGAGCAACATCCCCAGCGACGGCGACCTGACGCCGCTGAACCTTGACGGTTGCCTCGACCTGCCTCACCCCGGACGCCCTGTACCAAGTCCTGACGGACAAGCGGCTGCGTGGCCGGGTCGTCATCCTCGGCGAGCCCGGCGCAGGCAAGACCTCACCGCTGCTGCGCGAGGCTCTGCGCCTGCTCCAGGCACGCACCCCGCAAGACCGGATGCAGGTGCTGCTGCGCCTGCCCACATGGAACCCCGACGAGCAGACCCTCAAACAATGGATCACCAGCCAGCTCGCCACCGAGTACGCCTGCCGCAGCCCCATCACGACCGGCCAACTTCTCCCGCTGCTCGACGGCCTCGACGAGATGCCCGCCTCACGCCGGACACGCGCCGTCCAAGCGATCAGCAACACGTTCGACCCCGACCAACCACTCGTGTTGACCAGCCGCATCACCGAATACCTCGACGCCCTCACCGGACTGCCCGGCACCACGATGGCCGCCGTTACGGTCCTGGAACTCACCGCCATCCCCGCCGGCGTCGTGCGCGCATACCTGCAACAGACCACCAACCCCGGCGCGGATCCAACCCGGCTCGTTTCATGTCACCGTCTTTTGTCTCGTCCACCGGGACTGCACGACGGCGATGTGCGAGTCCACCTCGTCGAGGCGTAGGCGGCGATACGAGTCGGATCCTTTGCACCGGCCGATGTCATCCATGATGAAGCCGTGCACCCAACCACCCGTGACGTTCAGTTGTTCCTCCTCGGCGAAGCCGGTGGGTGAGGCCGACAGGCGGACCACCTGCCGGGTCTTGTCGATCGGCGAGTGCTTGTGGGGCACGATGGCGTAGTACCGGTAGATCTTCGGCGCGTCGGGGGCGAGGAGTCGTTGGGCGCGGGCAAAGTCTGCGGCCGCGGCTGCCCGTACGGCGTCCCAGCGCAACCGCAGCGAATCGCGAGCGCCCATCACGGCAGGCCACAACGTCATTCCGGGATCCTCGACAATCGTCTCGAAGACGAAATGCCGATCGGCGACCTCAGCGGCGGTGGGTTTATGCGTGTCGGCGGCGGAATACCGGTCGGCTACGTCAGCGGTGGTCTGTTCGAGCGCAAGCTTCAGCACGGACCAGAAGAGGGCCTTCCCGTCGTTGCTGGCGATGCCGAGGTCGAGACGCAATGGTCCGCTGTATTGCGGTGACACGGGGAACGGATCGACTCGGACGTTGCCGACCCCGGGGGTCAACGCGAGGAGCGGTCCGGCCGCCGCGCCGGGCACCGGTCGATCCGCGGCAAGTACCGTGTCGTCGGTCCAACCGTCCGCCACCGTGGCGTCGCACGGCCATTCCGCGCACACCCACGGCGTGGGATCCGGACCGGCCGGGTCGGACAGCACCAACACCAACCGACCGGCCGGGTCCAGGTACGCCTCACGCACTTCCCCCGGACGCGCACTCGGAAAATCAGGCCACGGTGCTCTCTCGCCGCGGCGCGTGTACCTCAGCAGTTCGGCCCCGCGCTGCAGCCGCAGGGCCGCCGGCAGGTCCACCACCGGGGTCAGGGTCCGCAGCCACGTCTGTACCACCGGCCCGGCCCACCTGGCGGTCACCGTGATGAGCTTCGCCGGGTCCGGGTGCACGATCGAGGGGCGCGGTCTGTGTTGGGGGAACTGCGCCATCTGCACCTGCAAGGTCAACGATGCGAGCTTTTCCGCGGCGCCGCGGTACAGCGTGCTTCGCGGATCGTCGCCGGCGATGATCGCCGCGGCCGCCCGCAACGCCGCGACCTCGGCCACCGCCCGTTCCCCCAACTCGATCGGTGTAACCGCTTCAGCCAGCAGTTGCCGCAACTGTTCCGGCGGCTGCGGCAGTTGCGGCCGCGCCACCAGGTACCACCCCTCGCCCCGGTCGGGTACCCGCGCGTGACCAGCGACGACCTCGTTGAGCTGCGCGGCCCCGTCCACCGCCAGCACCGCCCACCCGAGCGGGTACAACTCCGGGAACCGAGCCTGCAACGCCAACCGCAGCAACGCCTCCTGGCCCGGCCACGCAGTGGTGTCGTCCACGGTCAGGGTCCTGCCCGGGTTCGACAGCGCGGCGCCCGCCGTCGCCACAGCCTCGGTGCCACTGAGCCAGACCGGCAGGACGGCCCTCAACGTCCGGGCGACCTGCTCGACCAGATGATCGTCGCCCCGCTTCAGGTGAAGGCGCCCGCTCGAGTCCGTGCGGAACCGGACCGGATGTACCCGCACCCGCGGGCCGCCGTCGGTGTCACCGTCGCCGGCGGTCAGGTCTATCGGGACCGGGTAAAGCAGCAACGCCCGCTTCCACTGCTCGCGGTCCAACAGCCGGTCGCAGAGCTGCCACACGAGATGATCCCAGTCCACCGTGGGCACGCGATCCAGCGGCACGAAATACAGCACCGGCCCCTGCGGGGTATCCCACACAATGACGTAGATCGACCTAACGACTCCGTCAACCGTGATATCCACCAGGCCGCGCGCCTTCTCGCGGGGTGGAACGGCAGGCCGTGCCTGCTTGGCCAACCACAGGTTCCGCCGCTTAGCCATCTGCACCCCCAGCCAACAGACCACAACGTGGACCTGCATGATGCCCGCCGTTAGCCACCGACCGAAACCTTGGTGCGCAGAACACATCAGACACTACGGATTTGACCGACAGCGATCAGCTGCCAACGCACTCAATCCGACAGTTCCGGACGGCGACCGACACCGGCGGACGGCCACGGAACGTGACGGCTCTGGCGGGGAGCGACGCGTACGGTCGGCGGCTAGATGAGGATGCCGTCCGCTCGTACAGGAAGTCGAATACAGGCCGCCGGCGGCCTTGCTACCTTGCACGGGATGAGTAGGTGACGACGGTACGCGGCCATGGCGTACCCGGCGGACACCGGCTCTGGGATAACAAGGCCCGCCCGGCCGATCCAAGAATGGCGCGGGAGCGCCGCGCAGCTCGACCGGCGGCCTACGCCGGCAAACTAGATTGGCCTCAGTCGACGCGGAGGATGCATGACGGTTTTCGGCTGCCGCGGCTGCGGAACCACTATGACGGTTCCGGTGTCTAGGGTGGCCGTGCCCGTCCATGCGGAGCAGAAGTACGGGAACGGGCCCGGTTCACTACCCCCGGCCCTGGAGCCCGGTACCTTCGCAGTGGATCCGCTGCCGTCCGGGCCGCCATGGCGCCGGTGGGCCGACCTCGACGCCGGTGAGATCGAGGCACTGGGCTGGTACGCGCCGAGGCTCAGCGTCTCCACCGGTCCAGTCGGCCGGGTGTTACTCACCCCCGGAGACTTACGCGGCGCCATCATCGCCCCGGCGCTGGTCGGCGACTCCGCATGCTGCGGCCTTGACGGCGGCGAGCCCAACATGGTCTGCGTCACCTTCGGCACGCCGGTGGCCGCCCGGATCGACGACTGTGGCCTGCGGCAGGCGACCTGGCTGGATCCACTCACCACATGCGTGATGGACGACGCTCCCGGCCCGCACCCGATGCTCGACTGGGCAGACCTGATCGACCAACGACCCGGTGTCCCGCCGTGCGAACCAGTAGGACCCTGCGCATACCGCCTCAGGCGGCCGTCCGAGACGCAACACGAAACGTGAGCAGGCAAAGGCTGCCTCACGGAGATGGGGTGTTGGCGGGATTCGCTCCGCCCCGCCCGCAGACAACGTCAACGGCCCGCTTGGGTCGTTGCGTCAAGTTTCGTCGCCGGACCGACTTAAGGAGTTTGAGGCATGGCGCCACGTGGCCACGATGAACCGGATCTAGTTGAAGCCGATGGCAGGCAGTCAGTTCTCGGTCTCCTGAATTGGGCAATCGCCGTCAAACGCTCGCAGGTGCATAACAACATCGCGCGGGCCCGGCACCGGAACCCCGAGGCGACACCAGAACAAGTGACCCGCAGCCTGGAGCGGATGTACGTCACCACCCTGGCCGGAACCGGTGCTGTCACCGGGGCCGCGACAGCCGCACCCGGTGTCGGCACGGGACTCGCGTTGACGTTATGGGGCGGTCAGACCCTCGCCACTTTTGTGCGAAGCGCTGTGTTCATGCTGTCGCTCGCCGACGTCCACGGGGTCCCGATACTGGAGGTGGAACGTCGCCAGACGCTCATGATGGGCATCCTGCTCGGCGAAGCTGGCACCGCAACCATCGCCAGAGTGTCCGAGCGTACGGGCAAGCACTGGGCACGTGAGGTTGTCGGCAATACTCCTCTCGAAACATTACGGAAGATCAACCGCATCCTGGGGAACGACTTCATCACGAAGTACGGAAACACGAATGGAATCATTGTCCTCAATGATCTAGTTCCCGCCGTGTTCGGCGCGGTGATCGGCAGTGGCCTCAGTTTTGTCGCCGCCAGTGGAGCTGTTGCGGCCAGTCGTCTCGCATTCGGTGCGCCCCCGACCTCCTGGCCACGGCTAACGCGGGCGGCCGTGATCCCGCGTGTTTAGGAGGACGGATCGAGAAACCAGTAGCCTCATGGATCCTCCTGCCAGACCGTCCAGGCATCGACATCCGTCACCTCCAGGCCGACCTGACGACTGGTGGCCCGCGGTATTCGCTACCTGCTTCGTCTCCCCGGCCCGCCAAGGCTCGTGAAATTAAGGGCGCTCGTAAGCGGCATTCCTGGCCGCCGGCTGCCCGGTCAGCGGCAGATCCAGTCGCCGACCCCAACGGGTCTTCGTGGCCCTCGTCCTGGCCTCGGCACTGCGTCCCGGTGGACCGACGGATTGAAGGACGAGCATCCGCCATACACAATCAGAGCCATGCGCCTAGCCAGTTTCACCCGAGTAGCAGAGTTCTGCCGCGAGAAGGATTCCGGATTCGACGCCTTCCGACAGCAACCCAGCGTCCTTAGTGAGTGTTTGAGAGTGGTGTCGGACGGCGGGTCCGTCGGGTGAGGTCGGGTCGTTCGGTGATCTGGGTATGGGACGGACGCGAACGTATGACTCGGACCTGACCGATGCCCAGTGGGAGATCGTC
>NZ_JADPUN010000222.1 GCF_015690345.1 Plantactinospora alkalitolerans
AGGTGTGTATAAGAGACATCGCCCCAGGACCAGCCCGAGCGGCCGGGGCGGAGTCTGGTGACCCGGGAGCACGATGTCATCCGGCGCTGGGCCGAGGGCCGAAACGCCCAACCGGCAACAATCGAGGGCACCGAGCGTGAGGGTCGACTCGGCGTACTGACGTTTGACTTCCCCGGTTGGCGGGAAGGCGGACGACTGAAGCCGGTTAGCTGGGACGAGTGGTTCCACACGTTCGACCTGCGGGCGCTGAACTTCATTTACCAGGAGCAGCTTTCCGACGGTCGGCAGAGCAACTTCTTTCGTACCGAATCGCCGGATCGCGAGGACGGGTAAGAGCGTCGCCGGGATGACGGGGAATGTCTTCGCACCTCGGAGTGGTTGTGTCCGACAGAGGCGCTGAGATCGACCACTCTCGGCCGGTGTGATGGGCGAGACAGAGATACCGGGTTGTGTGGCTGATCCGGCGACAACTAACGTTATTGCACGCGCCACGCTCGGAAAAGTTCGGGGGAACGGCGGATCGAACAGATTCGTGCACCGAGTGACGGCGCAGGGGGACGGGTGGCGCATGAGCCGTTGGGGGACGGCGCGTCCACCTGTAAACCGGCGGTGTGTGCGGGCGACGTTTACGGGGGTGAACGTCGCCCGCCGCCGCCGGTCCAAACTTTTCTAGCGGGTCGCGTCTGACGGCACCGCCGACGGTTGTGTCGGGTCGACCGAGAAGACCTCGCCGTTGGCCGGTACGCCGAGGCCGCGCCAGGTGAACGGAATTCCCCGGGCCACGGCCAGATCCGGATTGTCCATCAGTTGGAAGTGCACGTGCGGTTCGGTGGAGTTGCCGGAATTCCCGCACCTTGCCACCGGCTGCCCGGTCTGGACCCGATCGCCCTCGCCGACCAGTAGTGAGCCCCGACGCAGATGGGCGTACGCGGCGTACCTGCCGTTGCCGAGGTCCAGGATCAGATGGTTGCCGAGGATCTGGCCGGGGCCGGCGATCTCCCGGAACAGTCCCTCGACGACGAGGTACAACAGGGCCGGGAACGAGTTGCGGCTCAGATGGTCGCGGTTGCGGTCGACGGCGCGGACCACGGTGCCGTCGGCGACCGCCAGCAACGGTGCGCCGAACGCCGGGAAGTCGCGGTTACGCCGGGCCACCGGCCACCAGCCGAAGCCCGGACGGGCCCGGTCCGCCGGTTCCGCGACCACGTCGATCGCGTACGCCTGGCCGTAGGCCCGGATGCCGTGGCTCGGCACCTTGCTCGCCGGGCTGTTCAGTGCCGACCAGCGGCCGGTCACCGGCGCCCGCACCTCGACCGGTCGCGGAGGTTCGGCGGCTTGCTCGGCGGACGGCCTGAGCAGTCGACCCATCACGAACCGTGCCGCGATGGCGACCGCGATCGCCAGCCACCCCCAGAGCGCGGAGAAGTCGAGGAAGAACCCCGCCACGAGGATTACCAGGAACGCCGCCCAGCAGCAGCGGTGCAGGATCATCAGTGTCTTGAGCATCAGGTTCTCCTTCCGATGGCTGTGCCCGTTCCGAAGGTCGGGTCCGCGGGCCGTGTCGTGGCTCATGCCGGATCCGTGCGTCATGCTGGGTCCGTTCGTCATGCCGGGTCCGTTCGTCATGCCGGGTCCGTTCGTGGTGCCAAGGTCGCAGGGCCGTGCCCGGTTCAGGGGCGGGCGGCAGCGAGCGCCACCAGCAGCGGCACGACCCGACCCGGCGGTACCTCGTAACGCGCCCGACCGGGATTGTGCAGCCAGCCTGCGGCGGTCAGTTGTCGCAGGTGGTGGTACGCCTGACCGGTGGTGCCGATGCCGTCGAGCGCGGTCAGTTCGGCGACGGTACGGCGACCGCCCAGAATCTCGCGGAGCAGCCGCATCCGGACCGGATGGCCGAGCGCGGCGAAGGACTCCGCCGCTTCCGTCCAGCGGTCCTCGGCATCGAGAAGCGCCTCCGTCGGCAGGGCGTACTGCCAGTCGTACCGGTCGTGGGTAGGTAGTCGGACCGAGCCGGTGAAGAGCACGCCGCCATCCTCGGCGCCGTGCTCGGCAAGTTGTGCCTTCAGGCCCTCCAGGGCCCAGAAGTCGCCGTCGGTCGGCTGTCGGCGCGGGTGGCCCCCGTCCCCGCCGGCCCGTTCCTCCAGGGTGTCGAGCCGGCGTTCCAGCTCTGCCACCCGCTCCTCCAGCGTCATGGTTTCAAGTTTACGTAATTACGTAAGATATAGCTAGTCGGCGTCGCCCGACCCCGCTGCCACCCGGGCCAGACGGCCTCTCGGTCGGGACTCAGACGCCTGCGCCGGCGCCCGTGCCCGTGCCGGCACCGGCCAGTGCGGTGCCGCGCGGGGCCGGACCGGCCGGCGGCGTACGCAGCTCGGCCGCCCGGCGTTCCCGGGCCGGACCGGAGAGCAGATGGGCCACCGCCACCACTCCGCCGATGGCCGCGCAGCCGAACCAGAGGGCCGCGTCACCGAGCCGACCCCGGACGAAACCGCCGGCGATCGGAGCCACGAACGCCGCCACCGACCAGGAGAGCGAGAAGACCCCCTGGTACCGGCCGCGCAGCGCCGACGGCGACAACTCGGCGATCAGCGTCGAGTTGGACGGCGAGTTCAACATCTCGCCGAGCGTCCAGATCAGGACCGTCAGCACGTAGAACCAGGCCGCGTCCGCGAATGCGGTCAGGCCGAAACCGACGCCGACGACCAGCGCGGACAGGGCGAGTACGTGGGACCGGCTGCGCCCCCGGATCAGCCGGGGTACGAAGAGTTGCCCGGCCACGATCAGCACCCCGTTGACCGCGATCACCGACCCGTAGGTCGACGGCGACAGCCCGTCCTGGCTCATCGCGATCGGCAGCATCGAGACGTGCTGCATGAAGACGAGCGCGAGCAGGATGTTCAGGGCCACGAAGCCGACGAACACCCGATCGGACAGGGCCGTACGCAGACCGCCACGGTGCGGGGCCGCCAGCGGGGCCTGCGAGTGGGCTCGGAACTGCTGGACGCCGTGCGCGGGCCGCGTCTCGCCCACCTTCAGGAAGATGACCGCCGCGGTGGCGAGGGTGGTCACCGCGTCGACGACGAAGAGCAGCAGGTAACCGGCCTCGGCGGCCAGTCCGGCGAGGACCGCCGCGCAGGCGAACCCCAGGTTGATCGCCCAGTAGTTGAGGGTGAAGGCGCGCAGCCGGTCCCGTTCCGGCACGACATCGATCATCATCGCGGAGAACGCGGGACGGGCCCCCTCGGCGAACATCCCGAGCAGCAGGGCCCCGAGCGCGACCATCCACAGTTCCCGGGCGAACCCGAGGGCCAGCATCATCGTGGCCGCGCCCAGGTGGGCGGTGAGCAGGGTGGGGCGGCGTCCCCAGCGGTCGGCGAGGACCCCGCCGGTGAGCGTGCCGGCCGCGCCGCCGGCGCCCCAGAGGCCGAGCACCAGACCGGCCTTGAACTCGTCGAACCCGCGTACCTCGGTCAGGTAGATCGCCAGAAAGACGATCACGAAGGAGCCGACGCGGTTGATCAGGGTGCCGGTCCAGAGGTACCAGAACGTCCTGGGTAGGCCACCGGTGGTGTCCTGGAACCAATCTCGAACCGCCCGCACCCGGCCGCCCCCGTCCGGTAATGACCATTTGTTCTTACGTTCCTTACGAAGCTAGTCGGCCGGGTCCGGACTGGTCATCCGTTTTTCCACGTGTCGGTCGTCACCCAGGGTCGCCGCGTGCCTGCTCGACCGTTCCGGCAGGATGAGGCGCATGACTGCGAGCACGAGGACTGAGCCGGGAGGATCCACGGTGGCGGGCGAGGGAGCCGCGGTGGGCACGTTGGTGCTGCTCCGGCACGGCGAAAGCGACTGGAACGCCAAGAATCTCTTCACCGGCTGGGTCGACGTGGACCTCACGGCCAAGGGCGAGGGCGAGGCCCGACGCGGCGGTGAACTGCTGCGTGAGCACAACCTGCTGCCGGACGTGCTGCACACCAGCGTGATGCGTCGGGCGATCCGCACCGCCGCGCTCGCCCTGAACGCCGCCGACCGGCACTGGATCGCCGTACGCCGGTCCTGGCGGCTGAACGAGCGGCACTACGGCGCACTACAGGGCAAGGACAAGAAGCAGACCCTGGCCGAGTACGGCGAGGAGCAGTTCATGCTCTGGCGCCGCTCGTACGACACCCCGCCGCCCCCGATCGCCGACGACGACGAGTGGTCCCAGGTGGGCGACCCGCGCTACGCCCTGCTCCCGCCCGAGCTGATGCCCCGGACGGAATGCCTGAAGGACGTCGTCGAGCGGATGCTGCCGTACTGGTTCGACTCGATCGTCCCGGACATCCTGGCCGGCCGGACCGTACTGGTCGCCGCGCACGGCAACTCGCTGCGGGCCCTGGTCAAGCACCTCGACGGCATCTCCGACGAGGCGATCGCCAAGCTCAACATCCCGACCGGCATTCCGCTGCGCTACGACCTCGACCGGTCGATGCGTCCGCTGGTGACCGGCGGCGCGTACCTCGACCCCGAGGCCGCCAAGGAAGCCGCGGCCGCTGTCGCGAACCAGGGCCGCTAGCACTGGAGCAGAAGTGTTAAAAAGGGCCCCTTCTTATGCAGAAAGCGATAAGAAGGGGCCCTTCCTTACACTTCAGTCGGTGATGGTTTCGCCGGTGACGAGGTAGACGACGCGGCGGCCGGCGTTGACGGCGTGGTCGGCGTAGCGCTCGTAGAAGCGGCCGAGGAGGGTGCCGTCGATGGCGGTCTCGACGCCGTACGGCCAGTCGTCGGCGAGGAGGAGTGCGAAGAGGTCCCGGTGCAGGTCGTCCATCGCGTCGTCGTCCTGCTCCAGTTCTGCCGCGAGGGTGGCGTCGGGCTTGGAGAGCACCGTGGCGATCTTGTTGGCGATCCGGTCCGCGACGGCGGCCATCTCGGAGAAGACTCCGCGCAGTTCCGCCGGTACGGCCGGCGACGGGTGCCGGCGTACGGCGGTCTTCGCCACGTGGTCGGCGAGGTCACCCATCCGCTCCAGGTCGGCGGCGACGTGCAGGGCGGTGATCAGGGTCCGCAGGTCGGAGGCGACCGGGGCCTGCCGGGCCAGCAGGTCGCAGACCCGCTCCTCGATCTGCCGGTAGAGGGAGTCGACCTCCGCGTCCCGGGCGATCACGTCCTCGGCGGCTTTCCGGTCGGCGGTGAGCAGTGCCCGGGTGGCCTGGCGCATGGCGGCGCGGACCGCCTCCGCCATGTCCACCAGCAACTGGCTCACGATGTTCAGGTCGATCCGGAATTCCTCGCGCATGATCACGTCCCGCTGGGTTCGCCGTGGTCGGGGGTTGCCGTACGGATGCCGCACGGGCGGACCGACTGCGGCGGTACGGATGGATGGGTGCCGCCCACGGTAGGTCGATCGGGCGGCGCCGGGGTGAACATCGGTGAACGGCACTGGACCGGTGGGTGAACATTCCTGGTTGAGAGCGTGATTCGCCCAATTTTGCCTGGTCGATAGGTTAACGATGACCCTACGATCGCCGCGTGGAGTGGGGGGTGGTCGTAGGTGTGCTCGGAGGACTTGGCCTCGGCCTGGCCCTCGGCCCGTTCCGTGATCGGATCGCCGGTCGGTTCAGATCGGGTGGCGCCGCCTCCGGACGGAGTGGCGCACTAGGCAACAGGAGGCCGGCGATCGCCAACGACGAAGTGGCCGCCGGCCTGCCCGGACTCGGCCGAAAAAGTCTTGATTCGCTCCGGGTCGGGGTGGTTGTCCTCGATGCCCACGATGTTCCGGTACTGGTGAATCCGGCCGCTCGGGCGATGGGTCTGCTCCGGGTCGGCGCGACCCCCGGCACGGTCGCCGCGCATCCCATCATCCGCACCCTCGCCGGCCAGGTACGGCGGACCGGCGTACGCCGGGAGGTGGAGCTGGACCTGCCGCGCGGACGCGAGGGCGGGATGTCCGACCCGCTCGGGGTGCACCTGCGGGCGATGGGCCTGGGCTCCGGCTACATCGCCGTCGAGGCCGCCGACGTCACCGAGTCGCACCGGGTCGCCCGGGTACGCCGGGACTTCGTCGCCAACGTCAGCCACGAACTGAAGACCCCGATCGGCGCGCTGCAACTGCTCGCCGAGGCGCTGCTGGACGCCACCGACCAGAGCACCGGAAACGGCGTACTCGACCCGTCCGAGGACGTGGTGGCCGCCCGACGATTCGCCGTACGGATCCAGCACGAGTCGACCCGGCTCGGCAAACTCGTCAACGAACTGCTCGAACTCACCCGCTTGCAGGGTGCCGAGCCGCTGCCGGCACCGGATCCGGTCTCGCTGGACTGGGTCACCGCCGAGGTGCTGGACCGGACCCGTACCGCCGCCTCGGCCCGGGAGGTCACCGTCGTCGTCGAGGGCGAACGCGACCTGACGGTGTACGGCAGCGACAGCCAGATGGCCACCGCCGTCAGCAACCTGGTGGAGAACGCGATCGCCTACTCGGGCGTGCGGACCCAGGTGACGGTGACCGTCCGGAGCAGCGCCGAGCACATCGAGATCTCCGTCGCCGACCAGGGCATCGGCATCGCCCCGGACGACGTGGACCGGATCTTCGAGCGGTTCTACCGGGCCGACCAGGCCCGGTCACGGCAGACCGGCGGGACCGGGCTCGGGCTGGCGATCGTCAAACACATCGCCACCAACCATGGCGGTCGGGTCGAGGTCTCCAGCACTCTTGGGGGTGGCTCGACGTTCACCATCCGGCTCCCCGCCCGTCCACCGGACGCCTTCCTACCGCCAGCCCCGTCAGTTGAGATCGAGACCGGCACGCTCGGATAGTTCCGGCCGTACCGACGAAGAAAGGACAGTCCGTGGCCCGCGTACTCGTGGTCGAGGATGAGGAGTCGTTCTCCGACGCCCTCTCCTACCTGCTGCGTAAGGAAGGATTCGAGGTCTCGGCGGCGGCGACCGGCACCGCCGCGCTGACCGAGTTCGACCGCACCGGCGCGGACATCGTGCTGCTCGACCTGATGCTGCCGGAGATGTCCGGCACCGAGGTGTGCCGTCAGCTCCGCCAGCGTTCCCAGGTGCCGATCATCATGGTCACCGCCCGGGACAGCGAGATCGACAAGGTGGTCGGGCTGGAGATCGGCGCCGACGACTACGTCACCAAGCCGTACTCGCCGCGCGAGCTGGTCGCCCGGGTCCGGGCCGTACTCCGGCGCCGTGGCAACGAGACCGTCGAGCCGGGCACCCCGACCCTGGCCGCCGGTCCGGTGCGGATGGACATCGAACGGCACGTGGTGACCGTGGACGGCTCGGCGGTCCAGCTTCCGCTGAAGGAGTTCGAGCTGCTGGAGCTGCTGCTCCGCAACGCGGGCCGGGTGCTCACCCGGGGACAGTTGATCGACCGGGTCTGGGGCGCGGACTACGTCGGCGACACCAAGACGCTGGACGTACACGTGAAGCGGTTGCGGTCGAAGGTCGAGCCGGAGCCGTCGGCGCCCCGGTTCATCGTCACCGTCCGGGGCCTGGGCTACAAGTTCGAGCCGTAGGCCGCCCCGGCGGTTGGAGCTAGAGCTTGGCGCCTCGGGTGCGTTGCGGTGCGGGGCGGCGGCCAGCGGCGGCCGCCTTCGGGCTGGCAGGTTCCCGGCCGCCCTCCTGGGGACCGGGGGAGAGCACCGGATCGGCTCCGGCGGTCGCCGGGTGGGTCGCCACCAGGCCACGCCGTTCCCGCTCGGCGCACAACTCGGCCAGTTTGGCGTACGCGGCCTTGCCGACCAGCGCCGTCAGCTCCGGGGAGTACGACAGGTACATCGGCTCGGTGCCGACGTGCGCCTCCGGCGACGAGGTGCACCACCAGTCGAGGTCGTGCCCGCCCGCGCCCCAGCCGCGCCGGTCGAACTCGCCCAGCGTCGAGACCAGCACCTTCGTGTCGTCCGGCCGCTTCACCCAGTCCTGGTCCCGGCGTACCGGAAGCTGCCAGCAGACGTCCGGCTTGTATTCCAGCGGATGTACGCCGTCGCGCAACGCCTGGGCGTGCAGCGCGCATCCGCCGCCGCCGGCGAAGTTCGCGTCGTTGAGGAAGACGCAGGGCCCCTCGTCGGACTGGGTGGCCGTACGCCGGGCCGGCGTCTCGCCGTCGACCGAGTCCACCTCGGTGTAGTTCTTGAAGCCGCGCCGGTAGTGCTGCCACGTCTGCGGGGTGAGCAGCCGGACCGCCGTCCGGACCCGCTTCTCGTCGTCGGCGTCGGTGAAGAAGGCGCCGTGCGAGCAGCAGCCGTCGGCGGCGCGGCCGGCGATGATGCCGTGGCAGGCCTGGCCGAAGACGCAGGTCCAGCGGGACAGCAGCCAGGTCAGGTCGGCGCGGATCAGATGCTCGGGATCGGCCGGGTCGGCGAACTCGATCCACTCCCGAGGGAAGTCGAGTGGGACCTCCCGGCTGCGGGGGTCGCCGGGGTCGTCGACCAGGATCCGGAGCTGGTTGCGTGCTGCCACCCGGCCAGCCTACGCCCGCTATCGTCCCGCGACCTGCGTCTAGTGTCTTTCCCATGCGACTCGGCGTGCTTGATGTCGGCTCCAACACCGTGCACCTTCTGGTGGTGGACGCGCACCACGGTGCCCATCCGTGGCCGGCCCACTCGGAAAAGGCCGTACTCCGGCTGGCCGAGCAGATCGGCCGGGACGGCGCGTTGACTACGGCGGGCGCGGACGCGCTGGTCGCGGCGGTGACCGAGGCGAAGATGGCGGCGGCCCGGTTGACCGCCGACGACGTGCTGGCGTTCGCCACCTCCGCCGTCCGGGACGCCACCAACGCGCCGCAGGTGCTGGCCCGGGTCCGAGCCGAGACAGGCGTACGTCTCCAGGTGCTCTCCGGCGCCGACGAGGCCAGGATGACCTTCCTCGCCGTACGCCGGTGGTTCGGTTGGTCGGCCGGTCGGCTGCTGGTGCTCGACATCGGCGGCGGCTCCCTGGAGATGGCGGCGGGGATCGACGAGGAGCCCGAGTTCGCCCAGTCGCTGCCGCTCGGCGCCGGCCGGCTGACCCGGGACTGGCTGGATGTGGGCCCGGACAGCAACCACACCCCGTCGGCGACGGCGGTGGCGAAGCTGGAGGAGTACGTCGAGGACATGCTCGACGCGGTGGCGGACGAGATGACCGAGGTCGGCTGGGACCGGGTGGCCGCCACCAGCAAGACCTTCCGGACCCTGGCCCGGCTGGCCGGGGCGGCGCCGTCGTCCGACGGGCTCTGGGCCCGGCGCAGCCTGTCCCAGACCGGGCTGCGGCAGGTGATCGGCTTCATCCGGCACATTCCGCCGAGCAAGGTCGCGGAGTTGGAGGGGGTCAGCGCCCGCCGGGCCCACCAGTTGCTGGCCGGGGCGATCGTGGCCGAGGCGGTGATGCGCCGGTTCGGGGTGGAGGTGCTGGACATCTGCCCGTGGGCGCTCCGGGAGGGCGTCATCCTGCGCCGGCTGGACCTGTTGGAGCCGGCACAGGGCCCGAGAGAGACGGTCTGAGCGGTCTTGTCCCCGGTGGGGTTTTCCCGGTGGGGCTACCCTGAGAACGTGACCACCCGCGTACTGCTGTCCAGCTCCTCGGTCTTTCCCGAGCCGACGGCGGCCGCCTTCGAGATGGCGGCGGCGCTCGGCTACGACGGCGTCGAGGTGATGGTCTGGACCGACGCGGTGAGCCAGGACGCCGGGGCGCTGCGCGGGCTGGCGGCGCACTACGGCGTACCGGTGCTGTCGGTGCACTCGCCCTGCCTGCTGGTCACCCAGCGGGTCTGGAGTTCCGACCCGTGGGAGCGGCTGCGCCGGTCGGCGGTGCTGGCCGAGTCCCTGGACGCGCCGACGGTGGTGGTGCACCCGCCGTTCACCTGGCAGCGTGACTACGCCCGGACGTTCGCCGACGGAATCGGCAAACTGGGCGCCGAACATTCCGGAGTCCGGTTCGCGGTCGAGAACATGTACCCGGTCCGGATGGCGGGGCGGGAGTTCGTCCCGTACATGCCGGGTTGGGATCCGACCGACACCGGGTACGACGCCTACACCCTGGACCTGTCGCACTGCGCCGCCTCGCACAGCGACTCGCTGGAGATGGCCGACCGGATGGGGGCCGAGCTGGCCCACGTACACCTCGGAGACGGCACCGGTGAGGGCCGGGACGAGCACCTGGTGCCCGGCCGGGGCACCCAGCCCTGCGGTGAACTGCTGGCCTCGCTGTCCGGTCGGGGCTTCACCGGGTCGGTGGCGGTGGAGGTCTCCACCCGCCGGGCGAAGAGCCGGGCCGACCGGGAGGGTGACCTGCGGGAGGCGCTGGAGTTCGCCCGTCAGCACCTGGCCGCGCCGACCCCGGTCGACGCGCACTCGCCACGCTGACGCCCCATAGTTTCGCTCACAGCGTCTAGGTCCGAGCTCCCGTCGGCGCTAGCTTTGCCGCCATGCGGAAAGTGATCAGCGGCGACGGTCGGGTGCTGGCGGTCGAGGAGTGGGGCCAGCCGGACGGCACCCCGGTGTTCTACGTCTGCGGCAGTCCGATGAGCCGGCTCGCCCGGTACCCCGACCCGGATCTCTTCGCGCGGCTAGGGGTCCGGCTGATCACGTACGACCGGCCGGGCTTCGGCTACTCCACGCCACAACCAGGGCGCCGGGTCGTCGACGCTGCCGACGACATCGCCGCCATCGCCGACGCGCTGGGGATGGACAGGTTTCCGATCTTCGGTGTCTCCGGCGGCGGTCCGCACGCCTTGGCCTTCACGGCCCGCTTCCCGCACCGGGTGGTCAGGGTCGCCGCCCTGGCCTGCCTCGCCCCCCGGGACGCCGACGGGCTGGACTGGACGGCCGGGATGGGAGCCGGGAACCGGGCCAGCGCGGCCGAGGCGCTGCGCGGCGTCGAGGCGCTCACGGCGCATCTCGGCAAGTCCGCGTCCGCGAGCGGGCCGTCGCTGCTGCCCGCCAACGACCAGGCGATCCTCGCCCGGCCGGAGATCGGCGGGATGGTCCGGACGGCGTTCGCCGAGGCGGTACGGCCCGGAATCGGCGGCTGGGTCGATGACGTCCGCGCCCTGTTCGGCCTGCCGTGGGGCTTCGACCCGGCGACGATCAGCCGCCCGGTGCGGCTGTGGCACGGCGAGTTGGACGAGGCCGTACCGGTCGGCCACGGCAGGTGGCTGGCGACACGCATTCCGGGTGCCACGTTGGCCACCCGGGCCGACGTCGGACACGCCGGCCACTTCGATGCCACCCCGGCGATGCTGGAGTGGCTGGTCCGGGCCGGCTGACCGGTCAGGCGGTTCTCAGGGCGTCGGTGGGCGGTACGTTGGCGGCGCGCAGCGCGGGATAGAGCCCCGCGAGCATCCCGGCGGCGACCGAGACGACGATTCCGCCCCAGAGCGCCTCCGGTGGGATCAGCACGCTCCAGCCACGACTGGCGGACATCGCCATCGTCACCGCGGTACCGAGCAGAACGCCAGCGCCGCCGCCGAGGATGGACAGCACCAGGGACTCGGTGAGGAACTGTGCCGCGACGTGGCCGCGTGCCGCGCCGAGCGCCCGGCGCAGCCCGATCTCGGTACGCCGTTCCAGCACCGAGATCACCATGACGTTGGCGATTCCGATCGCGCCGACCAGCAACGCGATGGCACTGAGCCCGAGGAACAGGCCGGCGCCCGCCTCCTTGACCGCGAGTTGGGCGGTGAGCGCCTCCGACGGGCGGCTGACCTCCACCCGGGCCGGGTCGACGGGGTTGGCCGTACCGGCGAGCAGGTCGACGACGTCGTCGACGTGGTCGGGATCGGCGCGCAGGTACAACCGGCTCGGATGGCCGTCGTAGCCGAGGAGGCGTTCGGCCGATGCGAACGACACCAGTGCGGACTGGTCGATCTCCGGCGCGAGCGGGAACGGCTTCAGGATCCCGACGACCGTGTACCAGTGGTTGCCGAGCCACACCCGAGGGCTGGCGCTCACGTCGTCGATGCCGAGGGTGGTGGCGGCCTCGTAGCCGAGCACGGTGACGGGGTACGGGCCGGAGTCGAGGAACGTGCCGGTGAGCAGCGATCCGTCCAGTGTGGCGAGCAGCGAGGCGTCACAGGCCCGTACGGCCCGGCCGCCGGTCTGACCGGTGGGTACCCGGTCGTTGCGGTAGATGTCGGTGTTGCTCAGCTTCGCGGTTGGCGCGACGGACAGCACGTCGGGAACCTGCCGGATCATCGGCGTCGCGCTGGTCGGAAGCCGCGCCTCGGCGCCGTTCCGGTCCGTTCCGTTGGCGACGGTCAGCAGGTTCGTTCCGAGCTGGTCGATCTGGGCCAGCAGATGGGACTGGCTGGACCGGGTCACCCCGAGCACCGACACGATCGAGGCGATGCCGATCGCGATACCGAGGCCGGACAGCAGGGCCCGGAGTTTGCGGGAGCGGAGCCCCAGCGTTCCGGTCGGCAGCAGGTCCCGGGCACGGAGTCTGCTGCGTGGCACGTCAGGTGTTGTCACGGGGCACCCGCACCTGCTGGCCTTCGAGCAGTTCCGGGCCGCTGACCTCGACCAGTCCGGCGGTCTCGTCGAAGAGCCCGGTCCGCACCGGTACCCGTCGGGTCGTCCCGCCGTCCACGACGACCACCTCGTACCGGCCCCCGGGTACGGCGTTGAGTGCGGTGATCGGGACCGCCAGTACGTTCTGGTGAGCCTCGACGGTGATCGCCACCTGGACCTGCGCCTGGTCCAGGAAACCGTTGACGGTCCCGGCCATCCGCACGGTCACCGGCACCGTGGATCCGGTCGCGGTGCCGCCACCGGCGGAGTCGGCGCCGTCGCCCGATCCACTGGACGCGGCGACCACCGCGCCGATGTGTGTGATCCTTCCGTCGCGGGTCGCGCCGTCGGGCAGGGTCACCAGGACCGGGTCGCCCACCTTCGCGTCGGGCAGCCGCTGGGGCGAGAGCTGCACGGTGACCGCTGGCTGGTCGCTGGTGCCGCGTTCGACCGGTACGCCCGGCTGTACCTGCCTGCCCAGCCCGAGGTCGTGACCGGCGATCCTGATCGCGCCGGGCAGGAAGACGACCCGTCCGAGCGGGACCGAGCCGCTCGTCCGCAGGCCGGCGGCGTGCTGCCAGCGGCGGAGCGCGTAGTGGGTCGCGAGGCTGAAGTGCCGGTCCACGGTCAGTTCGTCGCCGTGGCCGAGGGCCTTCAGGTTGGCCTCCAACTGTTGGACGTCGGCGCCGTCCCGTATGCCGATCTCCAGGGTCCGCCAGGAGGGGCGGCTGCCGTACATCAGCACGACCGGGCTGCCGTCGACCTCGTAGAGGACCTGGCCCCGGCGGACGACCTGACCGGGTGCCGGCAACCGGGTGAGGATTCCCGGACCCGGCGCCACCACGTCGTAGCTGCCCGCGTAACCGAGTGTGCCGTTGACGCGGATACGTTCCGTCACGTCGGTCGTGCGTACCTCGGCGCTGTCCGTGCTCACGGCGGTCACCGGAGCCGCTCCCCGCTCCTCCGCCCGGCTGTTGATCACCACCAGTCCGGCCGCTCCGGCCAGCCCGGCGGCCAACGCCGCCCCCAGCAGCAGCGTGACACGTCCACGGCTCACCTGCCCGGCCTCCCGTGCTGCGGGCTCCGGATGCGGGCGTGGCCGCGCGCCGGGCAGGCGCGATCGCTCAGTCCGTTCATCCGCTCACGATGGCGCGCGGCGGCAGGTGCGTACCTCCCCCGGAAGAGGTGTCCGCGCACCCTCTTATTCGGGGGGTTCGCAGCGCCGGGATCGGCACGTCCGGTCGGTAGCCTGGGCCACGGGGCGACTCTTTCCCCCTGGAGGCGGTCGATGTTCTCCCGTTTCGGTCTCCGTCCCCGGATGGCCGCGTCGTACGTGCTCGTGTCGGCCGCCGCCGTACTGGTCGTCGAGGCCGTCGTGCTGGTCGTCATGGTGCCGCGGATCCGCGCGGCGAACGACGACGTCGAGCGGGCACGGCAGCGCGCGGTCGAGGCCGAGGAGAGCGCCCGGCAGGGCAAGACGGAGTTCCTGGCGTTGCAGACCGGCGCCGCGGCGGGGGACGAGGCGAGCGCGGCCGTCGCCCGGAAACCCGGCACCACGGACGAGGCACTGCTCGCCCACGCGGCGGCGATCGTCGTCGCCGGACCGCTGGTCACGGGGCAGCAGAAGGAGGGGCCGAGCGACAACCTGCGGGTACTGGCGACCGTGGACGGTCGGGTGGTCGGCAGCGAGCCCAGCGGTCAGTTCGGCCGGAACTCCCGGCTTCCCGTCGAGGCGATCGGCCGCTCGGCGGGCAGCGGCCGGACGTGGGCGAACGGGCGGCCGGCGAGTTGGGCCAGCAAGCCCGTGGAGCTGACCGACCCGGCGGGCGCCCGCCGGGTGATCGGGATCGCGTACGTCAGGTTGTGGGACCCGGACCCGAAACCGGACGGCGCCAGCAAGCCGACCGACGGGGCCGGCGGGATATTGAACGGAGAGGCGCGCAGGTCCGAGGAGGACGCCGTACCGGCAATCGATTCCCTGGTTCTTCCCGGCGTGGTGATCCTGGTCCTGCTGCTCCCGGTCGGCGCGCTGTTCGGGCTGTTCAGCACCGGTCGACTGATCCGGCGGATCCGCAGGCTGGCCGGGGCCACCTCGGCGATGGCCGGCGGCGACCTCGACGCCCGGCTGCCGGTTTCCGGTGGTGACGAGGTGGGCCGGTTGGAGCAGGCGTTCAACACGATGGCCGAACGGTTGGACGCGGCCCGCCGGGCGGAGCGGAAGGCGGCGGGCTCCGAGGCGCGGCGGGCCGAGCGGACCAGGATCGCCCGGGAGTTGCACGACTCGATCTCGCAGGACCTCTTCTCGGCCAGGCTGCTGGCGGGTGGCCTGCGGAAGGCTCTGCGGACGAGTTCGGGGCTGGGACCACAGGCCGAGTCCCTGGAACGGTCCCTGGAGCGGACGATGCGGGAGATGCGCGCGATGCTGCTGGAGCTGCGGCCCATCGCATTGGAGGACGCGGGCCTCGCCGAGGCGCTGGCCGAGCTGTGCCGGGCGTACGGGGTCCGGCTCGGTATCGCGATCGCCTCCCGGATCGACCCGCCACCGCTGGACCCGCCGGTGGAGCACGCGGTGCTGCGGGTGGTGCAGGAGGCGCTCGGCAACGCGGTCCGGCACGGTGAGCCCGGCACGGTCGAACTGCGGGTCGCCGGAGCCGGCGGGCAGGTCACGGTCACGGTCCACGACGACGGTCGCGGCTTCGACCCGGGGGCGTCGGCGGGGCGGCACGGGATGGGCCTCGCGATGATGCGCGAACGCGTCGGTGAACTGGGCGGAACACTTGAGGTGGCCAGTGCGCCGGGCCGGGGGACGACGGTGCGGGTGCTGTTGCCGGCAGGTGCCGGATGATCCGGATCCTGATCGTGGACGACCACGAGGTGGTCCGACAGGGGCTGCGGTTCGTGCTCGACCAGGAGCCCGACTTCGAGGTCGTGGGCGAGTGCGCCGACGGGAACGCGGCGCTCACCCGGATCGGGGCGCTCCGACCGGACGTGGTCCTGCTCGACATGGTGATGCCGGGCCTGGACGGGATGGGGGTGCTGCACGCACTGCGCCAGCGGGAGGACCCGACGGTGGTCATCGTGCTCACCTCGTTCCCGGCCGAGGACCGGGTGATGGACGCGATCCGGGCGGGTGCCGCGTCGTACCTTTCGAAGACCGCCACGGTCGACCGGGTGGTCGAGGCGGTACGCGCCGCCGCGAGCGGCGGGAGCGTACTCGATCCGGATGTTGCCGCGATGCTGGTACGCAGCGTCCGGGCCCACGACGGGGATGGCCCGCTGGCGAGACTGTCGGCCCGTGAGCGTGACGTTCTCGCGGCCCTGTCACGCGGCCGGTCGAACCGGGAGATCGCCCGCGCGCTCTCGCTCAGTGAGCAGACGGTGAAGTCCTACGTGTCCAACATCCTGACCAAACTCGGCCTCCAGGACCGGACGCAGGCGGCGATCTTCGGCCTGCAGCAGGGGCTGGTTCCGCTCGGCGATGCCCTGCGCGACGAGGAGTGAGGCCGGGCGGTCAGGCGACGACCCGTCCGTCGCTCATCGTGATACGGGTCCGGCATGCCTCCGCCACCGCCTCCTCGTGGGTGACGATCACGAACGTGATGCCGTCGGCGTTGAGTTCTCGGACCAGGGCGAGAATCTCCGCGCCGGTGCCCGTGTCGAGGTTCCCGGTGGGTTCGTCGGCGAACACGATCGCGGGCCGGCCGACCAGTGCGCGGGCGATGGCCACCCGCTGGCGCTCCCCGCCGGAGAGCCGGGTGACCCGGTGGTGCGTCCGGTGTCCGAGACCGACCCGGTGCAGCGCCTCGGTGGCCGCCGTACGGCGGTGCCGGGGCGGCACCCCCCGGTAGAGCAGCCCGGCGGCCACGTTCTCCACCGCCGTCAGGGACTCCAACAGGAAGAACTGCTGGAACACGACGCCGACCCGATGGGCGCGCAGTCCGGCCAACTGCCGGTCGGTCAACGACTCGACAGGTTGCCCGGCCAACCGGACGGAACCGCTGGTCGGCCGGTCCAGCGCCGACATCAGATGCAACAGCGTCGACTTTCCCGATCCCGAGGAGCCCCGGACGGCGAGCATGTCGCCCGGCCGCACGGTCAGGCTCACCCCGCGTACCGACTCGACCGGGGGTTCACCGGGGTAGGTCTTCCGTACGTCGCGCAGTTCGAGCACCGTCATGGCCCTCATGCTGGTACGCCCGACCGCTGGCCGCTTCCCGCCATGGTCGACCCGGCTCGCCCACTTTCGGGGGGTGTGCGGTTCGGTACGGGTGACCAGGTCGGTTCGGTCCCCGGAAATAGGGGCGCGGATCGCCACATTCGGGGGGAGCGGTGCCGGTCGACCGCCGGGCACCTTGGGCGGATGAATCAGCTACGTACGCTCGTCGCGGCCGGACTGGTGATGATCGCCCTCGCGGGGTGCACCGGCGGCGGCCCCGACGGCCAGCCGACCGCGTCACCCACCGCCGAAGCGCCCACGGCCCTCGACGTCGCGAAGTGTATGCGGGCCAACGGCCACCCCGACTTTCCGGACCCGGCCCAGGACGACGAGGGCAACTGGGCCTTCCCGGACTCCATGCCCAACTACTCGGTGCCGCAGGCGTGTACGGCGGTGGTGCGGGGCCAGAAGGCCGGCGAGGACGAGCGGAGTGGGTGGACGGCCGAAGAGATGCAGCAACGGCGCCGGTATTCCGCGTGCATGCGGGAGAAGGGCGTACCGGACTTCCCCGATCCCGACGACGAGGGCAACTTCCCGCTGTCGGACCAGTTGCGGGCGGCGGAGAACAGCCCGGCGATGCGGGACGCCCGGCAGGCGTGCCGGCAGTACGAGCCGCCGAGGGGCAACAAACCGTCGCCCACCCCGGGTACGGGTTCCTGACGTCGTACCGGGCCGCCGGTCGTACCGGACCCGTCGTACCGGGCGGGTCGTACCGGACCCGTCGTGGCGGACCGGTCGTAGCGGGCCGTCAGCTCTCGGTGCAGCGGACGCCGTTGAGGGTGACGCCGCTGGGCGGGGCGGCTGGGGTGCCGGGTACCAGGTCCAGTCCCAGGTTCTCCGTCTCGCCCACGCTGAATTCGTCGGACCAGCCGGACCACCAGAGCACGACGTCCCGCCCGTGCTGGGCCCAGACGCGCGGGGCGTACCGGAGCTGCTGGTCGCCGGGGAAGCTGAACCGGACCGACCAGCCGGACAACGGGCTGGGTCCGGTGTTGGTGACCAGCACGGCCGCCGGGCTGCCGGCGGTGGCGGGTCGGTAGCCGGCCCGGCACGACGCGGTGGGATCGGCGGCGGTGCGCTGCCCGGTGGCCGGCGAGGGCGCGGAGATGTTACCGGAGACGTCCCGGGCGACCAGGTGGAACCGGTAGTCCAGGTCGGGGATGAGCCGGGTCAGCCGGGTCGAGGTCTCGGGTAGCCCGCCGACCATCGGAGTGCTGCCGGTGCCCTCGACGTCCGCATGCAGTTGGTAGGTCGGTGCGGAGGCGTTGTCGGTGGACGGCGCCCAGGTCAGCGTCAGTGTGGTGGCGGTGACGTCCGAGGCCAGGGGGGCGCCGGGCGGGCTCGGCGGCTCCGTGTCGTGCGGCGCGGGGTCGGTCCGGAAGGTCACCGGTGCCGAGAAGCCGCTCTGGTTGCGGCCGTCGGAGGCCCGCACCATCCAGGTGTACGAGGTGTCGGGCGTCAGCCCGGTGAACCGGTACGACGGCGAGCGGGTGTTGTTGTGGAAGCCGTTGCCGCCGTCGCGTAGGTACCAGATCTCGTACTCGACGACTCCGGTGTCGTCGGTGGACGGGCGCCAGGTGAGCAGGGCCGAGGTTTCGGTGACCTGGGTGGCGACCGGCCTACCGGGCACGCTCGGCGGAGTCGTGTCGGGCGGCGTGACGGTGCCGGCGGCGGTGGCGGTGGTCAGTGCGACGAGGGCGGCCGCCAGGCCGGTACGGATGACCATCTGCGTCTCCAGCCGCGGGATGCCGAACAATCGATGTCAATCGATTGTCGCATGCCGTGCTACCCCTTGACGGCTCGGGCGGATCTCCAGAGCACGCCCGGGTTGACCCGGTCGGGATGCTGGGCGAGGACCCGTTCGTACAGTTCGAGGGCGGTGCCGGTGTCCCGGGCCGCGGCGGCGAAGTCCTGGATGTAGCGGCGGGTCTCCGCGATGTTGTGTGGGCCGTCGTCGGCGCCGGGTCGCTTGTGCCCGGCGATCACGGTGTGCGGATCCAGCGCCTCGATGATTTCCAGGGCGCCCAACCAGGCCTCCATCCCGCCGTCCGCGGACTCCGCGAGGTAGGGGTGCACGTCGTTGTAGACCGCGTCTCCGGCGATCACGACCCCGATGGACGGAAGGTGCAGGGCGGTCGTGTTGTCCGTGTCGCTGTGGCCCAGCTCGACGGGGATCAGTGGCTCGCCCTCCAACTCGAAGGCGGACTCCGTCAGCGGTTCGGCGACGACCGGGCGGTCGGCGATCTGGTCCGGAAAGAGCGGGCGCCAGAAGCCGTCCAGCAGCGCGGGCCCCACCTGCTCGTGCATGGCCCGCACCACCCGTGGGGTCGCCACGACCCTCGCGTCCGGAAATCGTTCCAGTACGGTCGAGGCGCCGAAGAAGTGGTCGCCGTGGCCGTGCGTGACGTAGATCGTGGTCAGATGCTTGCCGGTGGCGGCTATCCAGTCGGTCAACTTCCGCGCCTCGGCCACCGTCATCAGCGCGTCCACCAGCACCGCCTCGCGGTTCCCGGAGATCAGGGTGGCGGTGGTGGGCGACCAGGTCCGCTGCTTCTCGCCCGGCGCCAGATCACCGGAGACCGCCGGCTTGCCCGGCGCGACGTGCAGGGAGTAGCAGAGCGACAAGGAGAACTCCTCGGGTCACCGGCGGTGGTCACGGGCGTACGGGTGTGCCGTGCGGGACGTTCTTCCCGCCCGTTCCACGTTCCGCCCGCCGGACATGGCGCCAGCCGCTTACCCGACGGGATCGGCATCATGTCGGACCGGCATCGAGTTGTCCGGCATCGAGTTGTCCGGCGTCGAGTTGTCCGGCGTCGCTCAGTTCTTTCGCGGTACGACCACCCGGGTGACGCCGGAAAGTTGGCACAGCTCGACGTCGATCTCGGAGTCGGCGACCCAGGCGACGGCGGCCTGGTCGGCGAGTTTCACCTCGTACGACTCGGTGAACCGCTCCGGCCTGTTCGACTCGGACATCGCGGGGATGTCCTTCGTCAGATCCTTGAAGCCCCGGGCGGCTTCCTCGCTGGTCTTCAGCCGTAGCTGTGCGATGCCGGGAATGGTGCGCAGTTTCGCCTCGACGGCCTGCTTCTCCGACTCGGTGATCTCGTAGGTCAGGTACACCCAGACGTCGAGCCAGTCGGTCTTCTCCGACGCCTTGGAGAGTTCGACCGTGTCACACCTGTTCGGCGTCGGTGACGGCGTCGGTGACGGCGACGGTGGCGGTGTCGGGTTCGTGCTTGGGAAGATCACCTCGTGCACACCGGGCAGCGCGCCCAGTTCGGTGCGGAGCGGGCCGGCGGCGGCCCGGTCGAAGGCGTCCCGGTCGCGGAGGGTGAGCCGGAAGGACTGGGGCATGTGCTCGGCGTCGATGCTGTCGAGCAGCTCGGGGTCGCCCTTGAGACGCTCCTTGACCTCCTGGTACGCCTGCTCGCTGGACACGAAGGTGACCTCCGCCGCGTCCGGTACGGCGCGCAGCCTGGCCTCGATCGCCTGCTTCTGCTGCTCGGTGACGTCGGAGGTCAGGAAGACCGCGACGGTAGGGTTGATCTCGTCGGTCGGGTCCGAGGTGCAGCCGGACAGGCCGGCGACCAGTAGCGCCACCAACGCCAGGAAAGAAGCTGATCTACGCACGGCCGGCACCGTAGCGCAGGAACGCAAGGCTCAGAAATTACGGTCGTCGAACCAGCCTTCGGCCGTCTCCTCGGGCACGCCCGCCCGGGCCGCCAGGCCGGCGAAGACCTCACCGGCGTGCTCCCGGTTCAACGTGTCGATGAGGTGGTACTTCTCCTGCACGGCGTCGAGGTCGGCGACGAACCCGCGAAGCACGGTCTCCGCCAGCGGCAGCCGGTCGGGGGCGTCCGCCGGGATGGCGTCCACGGCCTTCAACGCCTTCGTGTACGCCTTGCACGCCGCGATGGCGAACGGCTTCGAGTCGTCCACCCAGTCCATGAACGGGTTGTCGATGTTGGCCGCGAGCCAGCGCTCCGACCTGGCGCCGCTCACGCTCACCTCCACGCCGGTGCCCTTGAAGCGGGCCCTGACCGCTGCGGCGGTGGTCCGCCGGGTGCCGTTGAGTTCCAGTTCCCGCAGGGCGGGGAGTTCCGGAAGCGTCGCCGGATCCCAGTCGTAGGCGTTCTCGATGAGCAGCGTGTGCAGCTTTTGGTGGACGCCGAGTTCCTCGGTGTCGGTGAGGGTGCCCGGCGGGTCCAGGAGTTCGATGTCCAGGCTCTCCAGCGCGGCGAGGCCGTGAAGTGTGCGTGCCGAGAACTTCCTGCCAACCTTCAGCCAGACCTTGCCGGCTGACCGAAGGCCGGCGGGAATGGCCGGCTCCTGGTCGCCGAAGAAGAGCAGCAGCTCGATCCTCCGGCCCGACTCCGGCGCGTCGACATCCACGGTGGGTGGCGGATCCTGGAGAAACATCGAGGTCAACGAGGCGGGAAGCCGGAGGCGGCGGAGACCCCTGGCAGTCAGGCGGAGGCCGTCCAGGGCCGTGGACGTCAGGTCGATCTCGCCGCTGGCATCTCGCCATTCGAGGCCCGTGATCCCATGTTTTGAAAGGGCGGCGACGACGCCACGTTCCGCGCCCGACCAGAGAAGCGAGTGGCAGTAGGGCAACTTGTCCAGCTGAGTCCAGTCCACGGGTCCGTCGGTCGGAACCGGAATGCCACTCCTGCCGCCGGTGAGATTGACCCACGTCGTCCAGGCCGGCACGGTGACCGGACCGGCGCCGAAGTCGACCTCTACGGTTTCGTTCCCGAACATGGCGGCGACCATACAAGCAGACGGTGACATCGACATCGACATCGGTCTTCGGATGCTGCTCGCGGGAGTCAGTGCACGGTGGGGTGGCCCAGCGAACTCGGCGACGGTGGTCTGCGGTGCGCCGACGTGGCCACGGCGAGGAGTTGTTCCAGGACGGCTCGGGTCGGCAGGTTCGACAGCAGATGCCGCACGCTGCGGTCGGCGTACCGTCGGTCTTCGGTCTCGTGGGTGTCGAGGGCCGTCTGCACCTGCCCGAACACGTAGTTGGCGAGACTGTGAACGGCGCCCCGGAACATGCCCAGGTCCAACGGCGGAAGCGCACCCGCCTTCGCGCGGTGGCCGTCGACCAGGGCGCGGGCGCCCGCCGTGTTCACTCCGCCGCCGGGGTTGACGGTCCAGTCCAGCAACGCGTTGCCCAGTTCCCAGCTCGGCGGTTGGCCGCCCGCGTGTTCCCAGCCGACGACGACGAGGCGGCCATCCGGTGCCAGCCGGGTGCTCGCCGGGCCGAGGACGTTGTGGGTCAGCACCGGTTCCGGCGCGGGACCGTCCGGGGCGACGGCGTCGAGATCTGTCAGGGTGGGTACGGCCTCGCGCAGTGCGGCAGCCCAGCTGGCGCGCGCGGCCGTCGCGGTGGCCGCCAGTTCCGGCCATCCCACGGCGGAGAGCCGGGAGCGGTGCCACGGGCTGATCCGGTCGACCGGTAGTGCGAGCCCGTGGATGGTGGCGAGGATCCGACCGACTTCGCGGGTGACCGACGAGCTGGCCGGGGCCGACAGCGGCGGTCCGGAGTGCAGCCACTCGTAGGTGCGCCAGCTGTGCCCGTCGATCGATTCGACGATGTTGCCCGCCCGGCTCCGTACCGGGGCGGGGAGCAGAACGCCGGCGGCAGCGGCGGCCTGTTGGAGGGCGACGTCGGTTTCGGCGTCGACGATGGGCCACCAGGTGTCCATGGTGCGTACGGCCCAGCGGCCCTGGTCCGTCGGAAGTGACCATCGGCGGCCCGTGTCGTCGGGTCTGGCGACGGATCGCATCTCGCCGACGACCTCACCCAGGCCGTACCGGTCGGCAATCGCGCGGGCGAGAGCCGGGTCGGCGGTGTCGGCCTGCCCGCGTAGCCGGTCGACCTCGGTTTTGAGGTCGGTCCAGGCGCGGAAGCCGTACTGTGCTGCCAGTGCCGCCTGGGCCTGGGTCAGGGTCGCCGTCGGATCCGCGTCCCGCAGCCCGGCGAGGAGGTCCTTGGCCTGTTGGCGCAGGTGGTCGAGATTCGGGTTGTCGGGGAGCGTCTTCATGGAGCACCTCGCTCGTCGCCCGGACTCGCACGGGCGGAACAGAGCTTCGGTGTCCGTCGCTCGTACCGGCAGAAAATGAGGGTGGCTTCAAGCCTTCCGGCGAGTCTCGGCGCGATCCCCCACGCCCTCCGTCCGAGGGTAGTCGGGCGCCACCGACGGCTGTCAAGGGACCGATCGGAGGCGGGCACTGGTACGGCAGGTCGTCGCGCGCCACTGATGCATGGTGATTGCTGGAGAATACTGGAACTTGTACCATTCCTTCCCGTGGCCGAGTCCATGGAGGTGCTCGAGCGTCGGATTGACGCCCTGCGGGCGGAGGTCCGGCGTTCCGTAGTGGCTCGGGACGGCGCGCGGACTCGGGCGTTGCGGGCCGAGCTGCGTACCGCCGAGCGGGCGTGGGAGCAGGCCATCGCCGATCTCGCCGACGAGTCCGGTTCCGCTACCGCTGACGAGTCCGATTCCGAATCGGAGCGGGCGGGTGGCGGGTCGCTGGTGCCGGTGCGTGAGCAGGTGCACCACGCGCTGACCCTGCTCTCGGTGCCGGCCGCGCCGAGACTGGTCGCCGAGGTGCACGCCGCGTTCTTCGGCGGGGCGGTGACGAGCCTCGCCGCCAACAAGCTCACCCACCTGCGCCGGGACGAGAAGCGCTCGTTCTCCACGGCGCCGTACGCGCGGCCGTACTATCTCTGTTCCGCGCTGACCGCCGAGCACCTGGCTCCGGCGCGCGGCCTGGTCGCGGTCTCCACCTGGCCGCTGGAGCGGCGGATCGTCGGCCCGCTCAGTCCACGGGTCGACTTCCTGACCGCGGCGGCCCGGCTCGCCGAACGGGCCGGCTCGGTACCGGACGGAAGCGCCGGGACCGTGAGCCGGCTGCTGTGGCGGTTCGCCACGAACATCCCCGGCGCCACCAGCACCCGGCCAGGGGTTGCCGGACATGACACAGTGGATCCCCAGGTGATGATCAGAGCCGCCGAGGCCGAACGCGAGGTGCACGCCGACGCCGACCAGGCGCAGCGGGCATCGGCCGCCGACCGGGCCCGCCGGCAGCTCGACAACGTGCAGCAGCTCTTCGGCAGCCCGCTGCGGACGCTCGAGGGGAAGACGGCATGACGAGCACGAGCATCAGCGGTACGAGCAACGGCAAGAGCAACGGCAACGGCAACGGTGACCGCACCGCCGAGCGGCTGGCGGCGATCCGGGGCGGGGTCCGGCCGACCCGGCACAACGCCCGGACCATCGCCGCGCTGACCCGCAATCCGGGCTGTGCCCGGCGGGCCGTGCTGGACGGTGCCGGCGTCGACAAGCAGCGGCTGGCGGCGTACATCGACTTTCCGTCCCGGTTCGGGCAGTCGCAGTTCGCGCTCGCCCGGGGCAACGCCTTCGAGGCGCAGGTGAAGGCGAACGGCTGCGCCGATCTGCTGAGCCTGTTGCGGGAGCGGCTCGGACTGCCGATCCCGGAGGTGGCGTACGACGACCTGGAGTCGGTGACCGGACGGGACAAGGAGAGCCCCGAGGTCCGGTACGCCCGCTCGCGCGCCCTGCTCACCCGGGCCGCCGCCGGAGACGAGGGCGCCGGCACGCTCTTCGACCATCCTCTGCTCGGGCTGGAGGTGGCCGGGCAGCGGGTCTACCTTGAGCCGGACCTGATCGCGTTCCAGCACGAGGGCCGGTTCCACGTCGTCGAGATCAAGTCGTTCGCGGTGGTGGACGGGCAGGCCGATCCGAGCAAGGTGTCGGCGGCGGCGATCCAGGCCGCCGTCTACGTGCTGGCGATGCGCGAGATGCTGGCCGACGCCGGGTACGACCCGACGATCGTGTCGCATGACGTGGTGCTGGTCTGCCCGCGTGACTTCTCCAACCAGCCGACGGCGGTGCTGGTCGACGTACGCAAGCAGTTGTCGGTGTTGCGGCGGCAGCTCAGCCGGATGACGAAGGTCGACCAGATGCTGGCCGCGTTGCCGGCGAACCTGAGCTTCGACCTGGCGCCGGACGCGGCCGGGGTGCCGACCCGCGCCCCGGGTGCGCTCGTCGACGCGCTGCACGCGGTCGACGCCCGGTACGCACCGGACTGCCTGGCAGTGTGTGAGCTGGCGTATTTCTGCCGGAACGAGGCGAAGGGCTGTACCGCCGCCCTCGGTACCTCGGCCCGGGAGGAGCTGGGCGGGATCGAGCGGGTCGAGACGGCGCTGGCGCTGGCCCACGACAAGCTGGCGCCGGCCGAGGACCAGGCGGAGGCGGCGGCGCTGCTCCGGTCCGCCGCGCGGCTGCGGGCGGAGTTGATGGCCGGGGTCGGGTCGTGAGGTCTGCTGGCGGCGGGGCTTCCGGTGAGCCGGAGCGTCGTCGTGGGGCGGTGGCGTGAGCACACTGACCACGCTGGCTCGGGCCGAGGCGGTGGTGGCCGGGGTCGCGCAGCGGATCACGACGGTACGACACCTGCATCTCGCCGACCGGCCGCTGGTGTTCATCCCGCTGAGCATGGCCGGGGAGGCGAACGCGCCGTTGGCGGCGATGGTCGGCACCGATCCCGGGAACCCGAAACTGCTGGTCGTGCCGCAGCCGCGCAACCGGGACCAGCGGTTCGGGTTCGCGGCAGAACTGGCGGAGGTGCTGCTGCCGTACCTGGGAAGCTGCCGGGGCGTGACGGAGGCGGTGACGGCGAACCGGGGCAAGGAGATCCGCTACCGGTACGTCGACGCGCCGCAGGTGTGGGTGCCGAACTCGGCCGGGGTGGGGTTCGTCCGGCTGTTCGGGCGGTCGACCCGGTTCCGGCGTACCGACGGGGACTATCCGGTGCACCACTCGGTGCCGCTGCTGGGACAGTGGTTGACATTCCTGGCTGATCGGGCCGAACATCCCGGATCGTCGATGCTGCTGTCGATGACCGAGGCGCTCGGCATGCACTGGGCGACCGGGCAGAGTGGGTTGGAGGACGCGCAGCTCGCGGCGTTGGTGGGGTGGATCGATCCGCCGGACGGGATGACGGGCGCGCAGGCAGCGGCCGTTGCGGAGGACCCGGTGAACTGGCCACCGGCCGGGCCGTCGACCGACCCGACGTTCGACAACGAGATCCTGGGCGCGGCAATCAAGGGGTACGAGGAGGCGGCCGGTGATGCTTCCCGGCAGGCTCGGGCTCGGAGTGCGGTGGAGGAGGCGCTGCGGGCGCAGGTCGAACCGACCTGGCGGCTGATGTGGCGGGCGATCTCGCTGCTGCGCGCGTTGCCGGTCGGCGCGCGGGTGGAGGGACGCTGGGCCGAGGACCGGGACGCGTTCAGCAACTTCGTCCTGTACGTGGACGGGGGCGGGCATCCGCAGCCACGCCGGGACGGGGCGGTGAACGCGGCGCAACGACTGCACCGGATGGAGCGGGCCCTTCAGTCGTACGCGGTCCAGCGGGCGTACGACGATCCGCTGGTGATGGCCGACCACCGGCTGACCGGGGAAGCGTTCGTGGGTGAGGTGACGTTGGCCCAGCCGAACCGGATCGACGACAGCGGGAAGCGGCGGGTGCTGCGGCCCCGGATCCAGGTGACTACTGGTGATCCGGTGCTGGTCACGCCGGGGGCGGTGATGTTCTGTCCGGCGCGGCCGGGGCAGAAGGCTCGGGTGGTGTTCGTGACGCCGGACGGGTCCACCGGCCAGACGGATGTGGTGCTGGAGCTGTCGGGCGGGTTGGGGCGGTCGTTGAGTCCGGCGCCGGGGAGTGTGCCGGAGGTTGGGGAGCGGCTCTGCTACACGACGCTTTCCGACTCGTACATGCCACCGGGGGAGTTTCCGGGACGGGACGAGACGCCGTGGAC